>JAERTK010000001.1 GCA_016844935.1 Desulfobacteraceae bacterium
GGTTATCTGTCAACGGGGTCAGCCCGGCGGGAAACAAAATGGACGGAAAGCATTGCCGTGGGTGATGAATCCTTTGTGACGGAAACCAAAGAGAATCTGGGAGCAAGGGTAATTGGGCGTAAAACTGTCGGGAGGGATGAAACGTTCCAACTCCGAGAGTCGCTTGCGCCTTATAATAGCCTTTTCCTGCCTAAAAAGGGCGTTTTAAGGCCTGGAAATAGCTATTTATGGGATGTTTACCCAACTATTACAGAAAGATAGCTTGGTCCGACTAGAAATCGTGCACGGAAAACAGGGTGAGGGCATCGCCCTGGAAACGCGTCATCTCGGAAAAGGAAAAGGCCATGAAAGACAAACACCGGATTCTGATTGTCGATGATGAACCGGCGGTGCGAGACACGCTGGAAACGCTGCTGCTGCCAAAAGGCTATGACCTGTATTTTGCCGAAAACGGACCGCGGGCGTTGGAAAAAGCAGCTGAAATATTGCCCGACATCATTCTGCTGGACGTGATGATGCCGGGAATGGACGGCTTCGAGGTTTGCCGGCGGCTCCGCGACAATCAAACCCTCGGGCAAATCCCGGTTGTCATGATTACCGCCCTCGACGACCGTGATTCTCTTTTGCGGGGCATTCGTTCGGGTGCCGACGAATTCATCAAAAAACCGTTTGACCGCCATGAACTCCGCTTGCGGATTGGAACGATCACCCGCCTGAACCGTTTCAGGAAGCTGTTGCGGGCGCGCGAGGAAAAAGCGCGGCTGGAGCGGCGGATCAGGCGGGCGGAAAGAATGGAAGCCATCGGCGCCGCCACTGCCGGTCTCGCCCATGATTTCAACAACATCCTGTTTCCCATTCAAACCTACACTCAAATGGCCATGGAAAATTTGCCCGCGGCGAGCGAGGAACACCAATACCTGCGGGAAGTGTTCACGGCGATAGACCGCGCCGAAAGCCTTGTAAACCGCATGCTGACGTTCAGTCAGGAAGAACCCGGTGTTATAAAAGAACCTGTCGCGGTCCACCGGGTGGCCCGGGAGGTCTGCTCGCTGCTGCTGGCTTCGATTCCGGCATCCGTTCGCCTGAAACAAGCGGTCGACGACACATGCGGAACCGTCCTGGCCGATGCGGCCCAGCTTCACCGGGTGCTGATGAATCTGGGCCTCAACGCCCTGCACGCCATGGGTGATAAAGAAGGCGAATTGACGGTGGCTCTCACCCGTGAAAGCGGCAGTGTCAAACTGACGGTGCGAGACACGGGTTGCGGGATGAACCCGAAAACACTGAACAGGATTTTCGATCCCTACTTCACCACCAAGCAAAAGGGCGAGGGAACCGGCCTGGGATTATCCGTGGTGCATGGCATCATCGAAAGCTACGGCGGAAAAATCGAGGTGCGCAGCGAGGAAGGCAGGGGAACCGAATTCCAAATTTTTCTGCCGATATTTGCTCCGCCCCCCATCGTCGCCGCACATGACCGGCCTGGAACTCTCGGAAAACATCATGGCCCCGCGAAATGACATCCCCGTGGTCATATGCAGCGGGAAAAGCGGTTTGCATGCCGGCGCCGGGGCGGGAAAAACGGGCACCGTGAATTTTCTCATGAAGCCGACACCCGTGAACCAACTGTTGAGAACCGTTCGCGGCGTTTTGGATGCGGCCGGAGCACAAAACGGCGATGGGCCGATTGCGGTCGGAAAGTGCCCGGAGACGCCGATGCGCGGCCAACGCCTCCGATCAATCTAACGCAGGAGGAACTCGATGGCACCACTCGTACTTGTCGTGGATGACGAAATCCAAATCAGAGAGGCGCTCAAAAGCCTGCTGGAAGATGCCGGATATACCGTCGTTGCGGCGGAAAACGGCCGCGTGGCCCTCAAAACGATCCGTACAAAAGCCGTGGACCTGATGATCATCGATCTGATCATGCCGGAAAAAGAGGGCATTGAAACCATCATCCAGATAAAAAAGGAGCACCCGGAGATAAAAATTGTTGCCATTTCCGGCGGAGGCAGGCGTACCGCCCCCGACAACGCCCTTGAAATGGCCGGTTTTCTCGGGGCGGACGCTGTTTTTGCCAAACCCGTCGACAACGGTAAGTTGCTGGGAGCCGTCGGAAAACTGCTGCACCGCGAGGATTTGAAACGCGGACCCGGCCGGGAGATTGCGTCAAAAGACGATTGAAAAGGCCCTGGGGACCCGGTTTTAAGGGCAGAAAAAAACTCTATCCATACGATTACAGGAGCCATGGACACGGTGACGCGTCCCGACGAAAACAAACGGCTGGGTTTACACCGGTTGTTCACCCATTCCCGGACACTGCTGGCAGGCTGGACCGCCATCGTGGGCGCCCTGTTCGTGGCGGACTATGTTCACATTGAACGGCTGCAATATAAGCTGGCGCGAACCGAAGCCCATGCCAACTTCAATAAAGATCAAGCCATTCGTTTCTGGAGTGCCGGGCATGGCGGCGTTTATGTGCCGGCCACGTCCCGAACGCCGCCGAATCCCTTTCTCAGTCACGTAACGGAAAGGGACCTCACGACGGATTCCGGCAGAACACTGACATTGATGAACCCCGCCTACATGCTGCGGCAGATGATGACGGATTACCAAAACCTCTTCGGCATTCGGGCCCACATCACCAGTCTCAAGTATTTCCGACCGGAAACCATGCCTGATGCGTGGGAGCGGTCCGCGCTTGCCGCTTTCGAGCGTGGTGAAACGGAAGTGTCGGAGCTTACGGATATGGAAGGCGAACCCCACCTTCGGCTCATGCGTCCCATGTTGGTGAAAAAGGGCTGTTTGAAGTGCCATGCCGAGCAGGGCTACAAGCCGGGCGATATCCGCGGCGGCGTGAGCGTTGCAATGCCGATGTCGCGATATGCCGGGAACCGCCGGCAAACACTCAAGATGCATTTTGCGGCGTTGGGTATTTTGTGGCTGCTGGGGGCTGCCGGAATAATTGTGACAACCCGGCGGCTTCAAACCCACATAAAGGATCGCGACAGTGCCAGGGCCGCACACACCCGCGACCTGCGTGCGGCCAATGCCGAACTGACCCGGGCCGACCGCCTGAAAGACGAGTTTCTGGCCAACATGAGCCACGAGCTGCGCACCCCCCTCACCTCGATTCTGGGCATGTCCGAAGCGCTGCTGGAACAAAGCTGCGGCCCTCTCAACGACCGGCAGGTCAAATCCCTGCGAACCGTCGAGGGCAGCGGGCGGCACCTGTTGAACCTGATAAACGACATCCTGGACCTTTCCCGGATCAGCGCCGGCAAAATGGAGCTGCGGACGGGCCGGGTTTCGGTGGAGGAGATCTGCCGGGTCAGCCTGCGAATGGTCACGGAGATGGCCCGCAAAAAGGGGCAAAGGATCACCTGTGAGAACGCCGGCGGGTGCGACTTTTTGACGGCGGACATGCCGCGGTTGAAGCAGATCCTGGTCAACCTGCTGACCAATGCCGTCAAGTTCACCCCCGAGGGGGGCGAAATCGGGCT
>JAERTK010000002.1 GCA_016844935.1 Desulfobacteraceae bacterium
CACTTCAAAAATATAGACGGGTTGAGAAGAAAATCATGGTGTTGATTCTCCTCCCCATTTCGGAATTTCAGTGGCTTTTGGAGACAACTTTAGGTAGACTTTCTGGGTCTGGGGCGCAAGGGGTAGTTTAGCCCAACATTCGCCTTTCCCCTTTCACCCTTGCCCTTTTCTGCTCACGGTTCACAGTTTTTGCCTTTGACCTTTTATCTGTACCCCGGCAACTGGAAACTTGCAACCGGCAATAGCCCTTATCCTTTCACCTTTGACCAGCTCAATTCTTTCCTGACTACAGATTTGGGAGGAAAAAATGAAAAAATATGACAATATTGAGAGCAAGCCGGAGGTAATGTTCGGCAAGCCGGTAATCAAAGACACGCGCATTACGGTTGAACAAATTTTGCGGAAGCTATCCGGAGGGATGACGGCTGAGGAAATCATTAAGGATCATCCGCACTTAAGGCAAGAAGACATCTTTGCTGCTCAAGAATTCGCGGCTGATTATTTGGCTGCTGAAGAAATTGCATTCGCATGAGGAACGATAGATTTAAATTCCTGGCTGATGAATGTTGTGATACCGAGATTGTATCTTCTTTGAGAGAAAACGGACATGATGTCATATACAATGTATGGGCCCGCTTAAAAGACTGCTCATGAAACAGAAATTCAAAATCCAAAACTCCGCGCCGCACCTCCCGAAAACGTGGGCAACCACGGAATTTCTCTATTGGGACGAAAAAATTGTTCAAATTCTAAAAAGCGATCCCAACGGAGATCTTCTGAACGCTGCATACGATGCCGTGGATTGGGAAATGTATTATGAACGCCTCAAAGGAAGCCCCTTTTATGAATGGAAGAAGTATGGAACAGGATTCCTCGATCTGGCCGGCCCGGGGCATTTGGATGAAAATACCTTCTTTTCAGTTTGGCAGGAAATTTCAGTAATCGAAGAAGATTTCTTGAAAGAAAATCCTGATTTCAAAAAGATCCTGCACGACCTCCACATCGAAGTGGCGGAAAAAATGATTGAGCATCTGTTAAGCTTTTGATCTTTCACCTACATACCGCCAACTGGAAACCGGCAACCGCCTTTACCCTTCGACCTTTTCTGCTCACAGCTCACGGCTTACGGTTCACAGTTTTCCCTTTGACCTTTGACCTTTCACCTCAAATAACGATCACAAGGAAACCCCGATGCCTTTCGTCCGTCCTCCGTCCTCTGCCGTCCGTCCTCTGTCCTCCGGAAACCCTTTGACCTTCTCAGCTCACAGCTCACGGTTCACGGCTCACGGTTTACGGCTTAAGGCTTACGGCTTACAATTTTTTTCCCCTTTCACCTCCAATAACGACAATAAGGAAAGCCTGACCCCGACGAACTAAATTCTTTCAGCTTTCACCATTCAGCGATAAACGCGAATTTATATGGGATTTGGAGAACCAAAATGGAACATATCACAATAAACGAATTCGAAAAAAAACTCAGAAATGTATTTGGCCGTGTGGCGGATGACCAAGAGCCCATTTCTGTAGTCATGGATGAAGACAGGGAGGTCATTCTTGTGGATGCGGCCGAGTACAGGAGTGTTATGGAAACTTTCCATCTCCTCCGCAGTCCGGCTAACGCTGAACGTCTTCTTCAAGGCATTCAACAACATAAAGAAGGAAAAACAAAAAGAATAAATGTTGAAGCTTACCTGGACTGAGACCGCTTTGAATGACCTTGCCTGGTGGACGGGTAGGAATCCAAAGATTTTGAAACGAATTGTGAAACTGTGTTTAGATGTCTGCAAGGATCCGAGATCAGGCATCGGTAAGCCTGAACCACTCAGTTTTAATCTTCAAGGTTACTGGTCTCGCCGCATTACTCAAGAACATCGTCTGGTGTATGCATTTGATGAAACAGAAGTAACAGTTATCCAGTGCCGTTTTCATTACGAAAAATGAGACTTTAGACCTCTGCAAAAAATAGCTGCGCAACAACAGGGAAACCCTGACCCCATGAATGACACCATGAACCATGATGGACCAGAGTCCGATTTTTACACCAGGGGTTCGGAAAATCTGCGCTATAAAAAGTCAATTCGCAGACACCATCGATCGAGAATCATTAAGAAAATAGTAAGAAAAAAGCCTGACCCAATACATTGACCCCATAACATGGTTTGTAAATCTGTCATCAGTCTTCCGTCTTCCGCCCTCTGTCCTCTGCCGTCCGTCGTCTGTCTTCACCTTTCACCCTTGACCTTCTTAGCTCACTGCTCACAGTTCACGGTTCACGGTTCACGGTTCACGGCTTACGGCTCACGTTTTCACCTTTAACCTTCCATCGGAGGAGATAATTTGGAATTACACGGCATTTCCAAGAGTGAGCTGAGGGATATGATCAAAGAAGCCATGATAAACGTTCTTGCGGAGAGAAGGGATTTGTTGGAAGAAGCTGTGGCAGAAGCTATCCTGGATATGAAATTAGGTCTGGCCATTGAGGAAGGGGATACTGGGGAATACGTTCCCGAGTCAGAAATCCTTTCCAAATTGCTCGGCTGAGCTATGGAAGTTTTCTATGCAAAAAATTTCAGTAAGGATATCGATAAATTCAAGGGAAACATTCCAATGAAAATGGAGTTGAAGATTCATTCTTTTGCAATTGATGACCTTAGAAAATGAAGGTATTTTTCAGCCGACACGCCAGAAGGCAGATGAAATGGAGAAAAATCTCCGAAGATGAAGTCAGAGCAGCCATAGATGACCCCGCCGGATTGATGGATACAATTAAGGGAAGGAAGAATGCTTTCAAGATGGTGGGTGGCAGGTCTTTGAAAGTAACTTACAAACCTGAAGGAGAGATCCTCACAGTGATAACTGCGGTGGTGAAAGGAGAGTAGGTTATGAAAATAGAATATGATAATGAAATAGATGCGTTGTATATACGGCTACAGGAAAAAATTGTGGACCGCACGTTGGAAATAGAGGAGGGTTTAAATATTGATTTTGATGAGTCCGGGAAAATGATTGGCCTGGAAGTTCTGGACGCCGTGGAACGTTACTCATTGGCTGATATATTTAATATTGCCACGGAAAATCTTATCCTCGAAAAAGCCATGGTAAGGGAAGTGGCCTGATGGGGTTGTACTCCGTGTCCGAAAATTGGTATGCTCTGAAAACCGTTCGTAAGCCTTTCACCTTGTGTTTTCTTACGGCACAGAGCAGGACTTCTGGGAATGGGAGGAAGCCCAAACCCTGAAGCGGCACTATGAAAGCTTGTCTGAGCAATGACCTAAGAGATTTCCTGGTTTCATTGCTAAACCGCCTTTCAGACTGATCAAAGGGCTAATAAACTCACTATGAAAAACCCTTTACCCTTTCAGCTTTCACATTTGACCTTTGAGCTCGTATCTTTCACCATGCCCCTTTTCAGCTCACGGCTCACGGCTCACGGCTTACAGTTTTTCCCTTTCACCTTTCACCCTTGACCTTCTTAGCTCACGGCTCACAGCTCACGGTTCACAGTTTTTTCCCCTTTGACCTTTAACAACGACAATAAGGCAAGCCCCGACGATGACCCCGACGAAGGACTCTGTCCTCCGCCTTCTGCCGTCCGCCCTCTGTCCTCCGGAAACCCTTTGACCT
>JAERTK010000003.1 GCA_016844935.1 Desulfobacteraceae bacterium
TCACGGCTCACGGCTCACGGTTCACGGCTCACGATTTCCCCTTTGCCCTTCTCTGCTCACAGCTAACGGTTCACGGTTCACGGCTTACGGTTCACAGTTTTCCCTTCGACCTTGTTTCCTTTGGAAGAACTTGATCAAATATTAAATTTCCTTCGAGCAAACAAAAGCCTTCTTCGGGATAGATTTGGAGTAGTACGTCTAGGTGTCTTTGGCAGTTTTGTGAACGAGTTGCAAAACGCTTCAAGTGACATTGATTTGATCGTGGAGTTCGAAAAGGGTAGAAAAAATATTCATGATTTCTTGGGATTAAGAAGGTTTTTGGAACGTGAATTGTCGAGGACGGTCGACATGGGTTTGGAGCAATCATTGAAACCTATAGTCAGAGAAAACATCAAAGGAAGAGTTGTATATGTCTGAAAGGGATCCTCATCTCTATTCTTGTAATGGATGCGGTGAGGGAAATGGCGGGTTTACAGAAAGATGAAAAAGCCTGATCTGCAAGGGCCATGGCCTTAAAGGTTTCGTTCTATGGGTTTTCCGCCCTCTCATATGAAACTTGAATTATGTAAACCTGATTTTCAAGTTTCAGCCTGGTTCAAACCGGTCCCGCCGGCGGCTTGGCTGTCTTCCGTCCTCCGTCATCCGGTTTTGCCCTTTCACCTTTGACCCTTGACCTTTTCTCTTTCACCTTTCCCGTTTTTTCCTTGACAAAAAGCACCCCCTGCCATAATAAGTTCAAGCCATGAACTCAACCCAGGAAATTCACTATTATCTCCTGAACCTCCTGGCCACGGAACCCCAGCTGGGCCAACGGGACATGGCCCGGAAAATGGGAATCAGCCTGGGAAAGGTGAACTACTGTGTCACGGAGCTGAGCCGGAAAGGACTCATCAAGGTCAAACGTTTCCAAAAGGCCCGGGCCAGAAAAGCCTACATGTATACCCTCACCCCCAAGGGGATTGAGGAAAAAGGCCGAATCACCATCCAGTTTTTAAAACGCAAACTGCGGGAATACGAAGAAATCAAACGACAGATAAACGACCTGACCAGGGACATCGAACAAAGCGGCCTGACCGCCACCCTGAAAGCCGAGCTGGACGACCCCCAAACCCAGCGAACCTGAAAGCCCAACAAACAAGGTTTTCATAAAAAACACAACAATGAGAGCAGGTTACCCAAAAATCACCCCCGTAACCCAAAGAGCGGAGCTATATCAGCCCCCTGTCCTCCGCCCTCTGTCATCAGTCCTCTGTCGTCCGCCCTCTGCCCTCTGTCATCAGTCGTCCGTCGTCCGCCCTCTGTCCTCCGTCGTCCGCCGTCCGTCTTTCACCATGACCCTTTTCAGTTCGCGGTTCACGGCTTACGGTTCACGGCTTACGGTTCACGGTTTTCCCTTTGACCTTTGACCTTCAATCTTTCACCTTTCACCTTTCACCTTTGACCTCGTATCTTTCACCCTTGACCTTTTTTCACCTTCAATTGTCGGACACCAATTTAAAAAATGGAGGTAAGTAATGGAATCGGTTTTAATTGAGAAAGAAGCCATGAAACTGCCGTTAGTTGAAAGAGCTTTGCTTGTTGACCGTCTTTTGCAGACTCTGGATGCTGAGAGGGATTTATCAATAGAGGCTTGGACTGAAGTGACAGAGAAACGATTGGAGAAATTTCGTTCAGGGAAAATGGAAGCGTTTGATGGTCAAGCTGTTATAGAATCTCTTAGAAAAAAATTACGATGACCAAATTGCGTATTCTTTCAATAGCTGCCCAGGATTTGGCAAATGCAATAGAGTATTACGAGACCAAGAGTGCGGGATTGGGTGGTGACTTTCTTGATGAATACGAAAGGACAATTTCACGGATCTGCAGGTTTCCAGAGGCTTGGGCGCCTGTCAGCCCAAACCAGCGAAGATGTCTCATGCGTCGTTTTCCTTATGCTATGATGGGTGAAGAAATCATTGTGACAGGTGTTGCTGATCTTCGCATGAATCCTGAAAAGATTCGAAAAGTGCTGCTCAGATAATGAATAAGTTATGCTTGAGTTGTTCCTGACTTTCCCCTTTCACCTTTCACCTTTGACCTTATATCTTTCACCTTTGACCTTTGACCCTTGAGCTTCTTTGCCTTTGACCTTATATCTTTCACCTTTCCCCTTTCACCTTTCACCTTTGACCTTATATCTTTCACCTTCCATCTTTGACCATATATCTTCATAATCCTTGAAAGGGAGAAAGTAATATGTTGGCAATTTCGCCGAAAGTAGGAGAATTTCTTTTAAAGGCAACGAAAGCAAGGGACATTGAGGATGCTTTTAGGAGGGTCTTATCCGAATATTTGTCAATGAAGGCAGCCCATTTTGCCAACATATCAGAAGCTTTGGCACAGAAATGGGGCATGGATTTTCCTGAGTTCAAAAGGCGTTTAGAGAAAGGTAAGCTTGGAAGCAATAGTTATTCTTACGACACGGAGCAGGACTTCTGGGAATGGGAGGAGGCCGAAACTCTTAAGCGGCATTACGAAAGCTTGTCTGAGCAATGGACGTAAGAGACTTCCTGGTTTCATTATTAGACGGGCTTTCAGGCCTCGAAGCCGTCAACAAAGTAGATCTCAATGCAGAAGTTTTTGTTCTCAGAGGCCGTGTTTGGATCGAGGGCAATCGCTATGTGCAGGTGTACTTCAATGAAATTACGGGTACGACGGCATTTGCGCTCATTGAGAAGGGGAAGAGAATTTGGGGAATGGATTTTGACAATATGCGTGGTTGGCATTTGCATCCGTTCGGGATAGCTGATGAACACGAAAGGGTAAATGAAATGAATATTGAAGAAATTTTAGAGGCTCTGTCAGAAGTATTAAAACGTCTCAAATAGGCTGCCTTTGACCTTTGACCTTTCACCTTTGACCTTTGACCTTTGACCTTCTCTCTTTCACCTTTGACCTTGTAAGGAAAGCCTGACCCCCCAATACATGTGTTCGCCCTTAAAGCAAACAAAAAAACCCTTAGCGTCCTTAGCGCCTTCGCGGTTCAACAAATGAAACCCATAGAAGTAATCGGCAAAAACATCGTCCATTGCGCCATAAAAGTCCACAAAACCCTCGGCCCCGGCCTCCTGGAATCCATCTACCAGAAATGCCTGACCTACGAGCTGACCAAAGCTGGCTTCAATGTCACCTGTGAAACCCCCATTCCCGTCCAATACGACAACATGACCCTTGAAATGGGTTTTCGCGCCGACATGATCGTCGAAAAAACAGTGATCATAGAAAACAAAACCGTTGAAAAAATTCTCCCCATCCACCAAGCCCAGCTCCTCACCTATCTAAAGCTGACCAACCTTCACCTAGGCTACCTTTTGAACTGGAACGTAGTCCTAATGAAAAACGGCATAAAACGCATGGTAAACAACCTGAACCAATAGCGTCCAGAGCGCTTCATCATGAACAATTTTTATGCCTTAAAACAAAAAAACCTTAGTGTCCTTAGCGCCTTCGCGGTTCAACCCAAAAACAATAAGCCAAGCCTGACCCCGTAAACTGAGGAGGTGAAAATTTATGCCGCGAATAACTCTTAAAGAAACGATAACAAAGGAAATAGATATTCCGATGGAAGCGTTATATGACCTCATTGATAATCTGTCTCGGGAAGAGCGAGAGGACGTGTTGAATAGATTGAAAAAAGAGTCTGTAAAGCTCCAAGCCTTCAAGAAGGATAAAATAGAATCGATTTTGTCTGATTTTGAATCCACAAACCTATATGAGGATGATTTTCTTAAGGATTTACAGGATGGTTTGCAAAAATCGTCCACTTATACCCGGTAGAGAGCATGCCTTTCATAACTGAGCTAAGAGATGATATAGTGAAATACCTTCAGAAGCATGGTCTTTCCCCCTTCCCTCAATACTGAGCTATTGGAGCCAAAACATCGGTTGATCTATTCATTTCGTTTGGACAAGAAGTACCGAGCCATCTTTATCTGTCTGCCCGAGGAGAAAGTGGAAATAGTTGCGGTAACGAAACATTACCACAAATGAAAAATGCCCCCATTGCAACAAAGGGCCTCTCTGGAGGATTTATTTGCGAGATAAGTTCATAAACTAACGAAACTACCAGCCCATTACACAACCGGCGTAAAGGTAAAACGCAAATGCAGAAAAGCGATCACTCAAGATCAACATTAACAAAACAAACCCCAAAAAACCTTAGCGTCCTTAGCGCCTTCGCGGTTCAAAACAAAAACAATAAGCCAAGCCTGACCCCGCAATAGGTTCCGTATCCGGCAATGTCTAATGAAGACGTGAAAAAAATCATTGAAGAGGTATGCCGATCAGTAGTCTCGTGATTTTGGGAGCTGTATCAAGAATCAATCAAGAGAAACGGGGGTAAGTCAAAATGGAAACCATAATTGAGCTAAATGACAAAAAAATGCAGTTGAAGGAGTGTATTGCCCAAATAGAGAAAACGGGCAAAACTCTAATTATTTCCCGCGACAAAAAGCCGGTGGCCAAGTTGATACCACACAAAAGCAAGGACCCTCTCAGTATGGACCCTACGTTGAGGGGTGCTTTTTTTGTCGATGACCCGATGGTTCCCCTGTCGGAAGCCGATTGGCCCGAGGCGCTTCGATGATTCTACTCGATACGCACGCCATTGTTTGGCTTGCTTCAGACCAGGATCGGTTTACAGAGAAGGGGCGAGCATTGATCAGGGATAATGCGGGCCAGTTGTATGTCTCTGTTGTGTCTGCGTGGGAGATATCCATGTTGCATAAACGAAATCGCCTGCAACTGCCCATGGAGCCGGAACAATATGTTGATCGCCTCATCAGACAGCATGATTTGAACGAAGTGCCTTTGGAGCGAAAAGTTGTTCAGCTTTCTGTTCGTTTGCCTGATATCCACAATGATCCCTTCGATCGGGTGCTCATTGCTCTGTGTCGGGAAGAGGGATGGCTTCTTCTGTCAAAGGACAAAATTATTCGGAAGTACCCGGGCTTACAGGTTGAATGGTGAATAATTAATCCCGAGGTAACTAAGGAAAGCCTGACCCCCAAATTATCACAATTTTTGTGCCTTAAACCTAAAAAACCTTAGCGTCCTTAGCGCCTTCGCGGTTCAACCCAAAAACAATAAGGAAAGCCTGACCCCCCATTTCACGACCCCCGTTAAACATCGGTTTTTGCATCTATGCCAAAGCGGTATTTCACGATTGAATTAGGAAAAGGCATTCAAGTTCACGTTTATTTTGAAACGTTTAACGGTTTAGTCGTGTCGTATGTTGTAAAACCCCTGGTTTGGGTTGGTACCGAATATTCTGAGATCATTCGTTTCGATAGCGCGCATGGATGCCCACACAAGGACATTATGGATCCCACGGGGTTGGTTGTCAGGAAGGTTTGGTTTGAATTGTTGGACAATCAGCAAGGTCTGGACTTGGCTATCAAAGATCTGAAGGATAACTACCTGCTTTACATAGAGAGGTTCGAAAAATGGAAAAAATAAGAAAGACTCAGGAAGAACAGGTCATCGAGATGCTTAAAAAGGAAGGCTTCCAGGAACTCAAAAAGAAGGAAATTGAGAGGGAGCCTTACAAATCCATTTACACCATGCCTGAATGCTTCAGGGAAGATGACAAGCAGGCAGCAGGCAGCGAGTAACCGATAACCAATCCGGAACAGGCATATGCTT
>JAERTK010000004.1 GCA_016844935.1 Desulfobacteraceae bacterium
GTACCATGCCTATGAATGCGTCAGTATTCATGCCCTTTCCTGCCCCGAACCTCCGGCCTCAAAGGCTGGAGGGTTTTATCACTTCAGCGGGAAGATCTTTTCCAGGTCGCTGTGAGGCCGCGGAATCACATGCACCGCAACCACTTCACCCAAGCGCTTTGCCGCAGCCGCTCCGGCGTCAGTGGCAGCCTTGCAGGAAGCCACATCGCCTCTCACGATGGCGGTTACCAATCCAGCGCCGATCTGCTTGTATCCCACCAACTCTACCCGGGCGGCTTTAACCATGGCATCAGCCGCTTCAATCAGTGCCGTAAGTCCCTTGGTTTCGATCATGCCCAAAGCATCCATAATTTTTTACTCCTTAAAATTTAAGTGTTTCGTTGATTGCCGACCAGTGCCCACCCACAAATGGCCAATTTGCCCAATTTCGGCGTCAGTCTCAAATTGTAATCCTCAAAATACAACCATGTATTCCTGCGGTTACAATTTTCGTCTTCCTTGAACTCGAACAAATTTTCTCATCCGTGGACGGTCACTAACTAATTCAGCAGATTTCCGCGCTCCAGACAGAGCCCGATAACAGCCACTTTAAAAATATCTCTGGCGGTGCACCCCCGGGACAGGTCATGCCAACCGCGATCAAACCCTTGTAAAAAGGGCCCCATAGCGGTATATCCTGCCAGCCGTTGCACCATTTTGTAAGCAATGTTTCCCGCCTCCAGGGAGGGGAAAATAAACACATTGGCCTTGCCTTCAATGATACTGCCCGGCGATTTGAGCGCCGCCAGATCCGGAACCGACGCCGCATCGAACTGGAGCTCCCCATCCACCATAATATCCGGCGCCCGTTTGCGAATTTTCTCCACCGCCTCGCTGACCAGATGGGCGCGGGGATGGTTGGAACTGCCCTTGGTGGAAAAGGAAAGCAGGGCCACCCGGGGTTCCTCCCGCAGGAGGTTCCGGGCTTTCTCAGCCGAAACAATGGCAATATCAGCCAGTGTGTCGGGCGACGGCTCAGGGACCACCGCGCAGTCAGCGAAAATATACTTACGCTCCCCATCGGGGGAAAGCATGAAAAGAAAACTGGACACCGTGGTGATGCCGGCTTTCTTGGGCAGAATATTCAGCCCGGCCCGGATGACCTCCCCGGTGGAAGAGAGGTTGCCCGCCACGCCTATTTCAACATCGCCCCGTCTGACCATCATTGCGGAAGCTGCCAGGGAACTGCCCATCAACTCCCGGGCTTCCTTTTCGGATACCGGTTTGTCCTTCTTCCGGCGAAGGTCAATGTACGTTTCCACGTTCTTTTCGAGCAGCGTGGGGCTGGTATGATCCACTACGGTGAACCCCGCTGCGTTAATTCCGTTCTGGCGCATTTTATCCCGCACCGCAAAAGGGGATGCCACCAGAACCGGCTCTGCCAGACCCTGTTTTTTCAATTGACTGGCGGCCTCCAGCACCCGGCTGTCCAGACAGTCGGGAAATACCAGCGTACCCGGCTGGCGACGGCAGGTATCCATGCATTGTTCGAGCGCGTCCAAACGTTTAGGTTCTGTCATTTTCACTTTCTGAAACTGTTAACGCAAGCCAGCTTCACCCGTCCGGGAGTGCTGTAGAGTACCTCGGTCCCCTGGGGCAGATAAACCATGTCGCCCTGTTTGACCACCGAAGTCTGGCCGTCCACCGATAGGTGCAGTTCCCCATCAAGCACGATATTGATTTCGTTATGATCCACAATACGATTGAATGAAGCCTTGGACCATTCCATATACCCACCGGCAAGGGTTGAGTCGTCTGCACACTTAAACGCATCCATGACCGTCACTTTTTCTTCTACCGGGATCTGATCGCTCAATTCCCCCGGGATCATGTTGCCCTTTATGAAGCAAACACCACCCACCCGGGTCACAGCCTGGTCAGGGTTGTTTTTTGGGGCGGCGGGGGTTTCGGATAGTCGTGACGTGGCCACCTGTCGAACCAGATTCTCCAACTTTTCGGGTTCCAGATTGAGGGACAGGCGCTCTTGGATCAGGCGGGTCACCTGATTTACGACTTCCTCGGTCCGGGAAGTCGCGGCAGTGGGTGTTACAGAAGGGGATGAATAGCCCTGTGCAGCGGTTTCGTTGATCTCCACCCCCAAAGAAAGGGCTCTATCTCTGGCCCCGGGAGTGACTATACATTCACCAAGAGGGGCCTCCATAATCTTGCTGCCTGTCTCGGCAGCCTCAATCACATCCGCCTCGGTAATGACCTGTTTACCCATAAACAACCTCCTGACTTCATGCTCCGCTGCGTTTCAGAAAGAAAAGTTCAATCGCACGTCAAACCAGCATGGATTTTCGACCATTCAGGGCCGCGGCAAAACTCCTTAAACTGTGTGCAAAATCCAAGCCAAATCAAACGAGGGTTGGGATTTGCTCTCAAAGGGGAACAACACCCGCATTTTGACGCTTTTGAGCCTAACAACGATCCAGAAATATTGCAATTAAAATGTTGCAGTTTTGCCACCGGCAACTTAAACAGCATCCGTGGGCCTTTATGCCACAAAATATTGTAAATTGATTGTTTTTTAATTTCCGCCTGGCCTGAACAAATATCTGAGATTTTTCCGAAAAATGTCGATGATGCAAAATTGCACCTGCCATATTTCAAACGATTTCGCCCAAACCCCTTGAATTTATGGCTTCCTCAATTGACGGTGCAAAATTGCAACGGTGGAATCTCGTTAAATCCAAATAGGTCGACCTTTTTAAAGAAAATGTTATCAAACCATTGAGCGGCATGCGTTACGCCGGACCTCCGTATTAACCGCCAAACCTTATGCCAGCAGCGTGGTATGGCAATTTGATATAGGGATTTACCTGAACTGGTACGATTCTTGAATAGAGAAATATGTGTTCCATTTTATAAACTACAAAAAAAGGGAGAAATAACCATGGATTGCTGCCTATCTCCACAAGAACAACTCTTGCAGGACCAAATTGCTGGAAACGAAAATAAATTCCGCACCGATAAATGCCATGTCCGCGCCTTTAAGATCCTTGACCGGATTCAGAACCTCACCCCCAAGGTGGACATTGAGCGGGGAAAATTGTTTACAGAGTCCATGATGGAAACTGAAGGCCAGCCGTTGGTGCTGCGCTGGGCCAAGGCCTTGAGGAACATCGCTGAAAATATGTCTGTTTACATTGACGACGACCAGCTTCTGGTGGGGCGCTCCGGGTGCCAGGGGCGCTACGGCACCCTGTATCCCGAACTGGACGGGGACTTTCTGGACCAGGCCGTTCGCGAGCTTTCCGATCGAGACGTTTCACCCTTCACCATTGACCCGGCCGACGCGGACATCATTATAAACGAGATCGCGCCCTACTGGAAGGGGAAGACCTACCACGAAAACCTGGCCAGGGCACTGCCGGAAGAGACATTGCCGCTCACCTACGATCCCGAAAATACCATGATCTCCCGTTTCATCGTCAATGAAACCTCCTCATTTCGTTCGTCGCTCCAGTGGGTGCATGATTTTGAGAAGGTCTTGAAACGCGGTTTCGGCGGCATCCGGGATGAAGCTCAGGCCAGTCTGGACGAGCTGGACCCTTTCAGCCCCATCGACAATGTTGAAAAAAAACCATTCCTGGAAGCGGTTGTCATGGTCTGTAACGCCATTATCCTCTGGGCCAACCGTCACGCCGCACTGGCCGGACAAATGGCCGCAAAAGAGAGTGATCCGGTTCGCAAAGCCGAACTGGAACGAATTGCGGAGACCTGCGCCCACGTGCCGGAACACCCGGCAAGGAACTTCTATGAAGCCATGCAGTCCCAGTGGTTCACACAGATGTTCTCTCGCATCGAGCAGAAGACCGGCACCATCATCAGTAACGGGCGCATGGATCAGTACCTGTACCCCTACTACGAAACGGATCTTGCAGCTGGCACCATCACCGAAGATGACGCCATTGAGCTGTTCGAGTGCATGTGGGTGGCCATGGCCCAGTTCATCGACCTGTACCTCTCCCCCACCGGCGGCGCCTTTAATGAGGGGTATGCCCATTGGGAAGCAGTCACCGTGGGCGGGCAAACCGCCGACGGCCGGGACGCCACCAACGATTTGACCTATCTGCTGCTCCGCAGCAAACGGGAGTTCCCCCTGCACTACCCCGATCTGGCAGCCCGGGTGCATACCCGCTCACCCCGGCGTTATCTGTGGGAACTGGCAGAGACCATTAAAGAAGGGTCGGGCTTCCCGAAACTCATGAACGATGAGGAGATCATTCCCCTGCATTTGTCGAAAGGCGCCAGTTTTGAAGAGATTTACGATTATGCCGCTTCCGGATGTGCGGAGGTGCGTATGCCCAACCGGGACACCTATACCAGCGGCTGCGCTTACATCAACTATGCCGCTGCCCTGGAGATGACGCTCTACGGGGGACGTATGGAGAAATACGGTGATGAAATCATCGGTCTTGACACCGGCGATCCCACCAAATTCACCGATTGGGAACAGTTCTGGGACACTTACCTGGCCCAACAACTGAATTTCATCAAACACGCTTTCATCCAGCAGCAGATCGTAATCAACCTGCGTCCCAAACATTTCGCCGTGCCCATGGCCTCTGCCATGCACGACCTTTGCATGGCATCGTGTACCGATCTGCATGAACCGAAGATCGAAGGCGGCATTGATCTCGGTTATTTTGAATGCATCGGTTACGGCACCGTGGTGGATTCCCTGGCTGCCATCAAAAAGCTGGTCTTTGAAGAGAAAAAACTCACACTGGCCGAAATCATTGGGGCCCTGAAAGTGAATTTTGAAGGCAAGGAAGACATTCAGGCCATGCTGCGCAACGCGCCCGCTTACGGCAACAATGACCCCTACGCCGACAGTATTGCCAAAGCCATTGACCTTGAATCCCTGAAGTTCACTGAAAAATACTCCAAGGAGTTGGGCGTTCATCTGGACCTTCGTCTGGTCCCGTTTACCTCCCACGTGCCCTTTGGCAAGGTGATCAGCGCCACTCCCAACGGCAGACTGGCGTACTCCGCCCTGTCCGACGGTTCTTCCGCTTCGCATGGCGCGGACGTGAACGGTCCCACGGCGGTTCTGCTTTCCAACTTTGCCTCCAAGAACTACGATTACCGTGAAAGAGCGGCCAGGTTGCTCAATATCAAGTTGACCCCCAATTGTGTCGCCGACGATGAAGGAACTGAGAAACTGATCTCCTTTATCAAAACCTTCGTGGATTTAAAACTCTGGCATATCCAATTCAACATCATCAACCAGGATACCTTGATGGCCGCTCAGAAAGAGCCGGACAACTACCGCAACCTCATTGTGAGGATTGCTGGCTACAGCGCATATTTCTGCGACCTGTCCAAAGACCTGCAGGACGATCTCATCGCCAGGACGGGGCACGCCAGCATTTAACTGTATTCATTGAAAACGGGGGTCTGATAACCCCCGTTTTCAGTCGATTCGGCAAAGGGTACCATATTTGAGCAATACACCTGACAAGCTTAAAAAAGGGATTGTTTTTAATATCCAGAAATTCTCGGTTCATGACGGGCCGGGCATCAGAACCATTATATTCCTCAAGGGGTGCAGTCTGCAGTGTGCCTGGTGCAGCAACCCTGAATCCCAATGGTTGGCAAAACAACTGGCCTATAATCCAAACAAATGCCTCACAGAAAAAGCCTGCAAACACTGTCGTGACGTATGTCCCCACCAGGCACTTTCGGTCGGTGATGACGGAAAAATACTCTGGGACGCTTCGACCTGCGACCAGTGCCTCATATGTGCTGATGTGTGCCCCACCCACGCCCTGAATGTCTATGGGTACGAAATTTCCGTGGATGATGCCCTCAAACGGGTTGAAGAGGATGAGGCCTTCTACTCCCGGTCCGGCGGCGGGGTCACCCTCAGCGGTGGCGAACCCCTCATTCAGGCGGACTTTTCACTCGCCCTCCTGCGGGAAGCCCGCAAACGTCGCATCGATACCTGTATCGAAACCTGCGGGAGTGTGCCCTGGGAGGTTCTGGAACAGGCCGGCAGATACCTTAACAGCGTTTATTACGACATCAAATCCATGGACAAAACCCACCACACGAAATATGTGGGTGCATCCAATGAACTTATCCTTGACAATCTTGTAAAACTCAAACAGACTTACCCCGATCTTCTGGTCCGTGTACGAACGCCGGTTATCCCCGGATTCAACGATAGCAAAGGGGCCATAGGGGATATCGTGGATTTTGTCAGGGAAATGCCCAACATTGAATATGAACTTCTGGCCTACCACCGGATGGGGTCACCCAAGTATGGGTATCTGGGTTGGGAATACCCTCTGGAAGGTACGGAAAATCTGTCGGATAAGAAGTTCGACGAACTGCGCCGGTTTGCTGATTCCCGTATGAAGCAAAACGGTGAGACGCAAAGGTTAAAGGTGGTAGGAGAATAAATAAGGATGAATTTCAGGTAGAGACAAGGCATGCCTTGTCTCTACTCAAAGCTGCGGCTTGCCGCTTTAGACTTAATAAGGGGTTGCTAAAATGAATGTTATCGACTTTCGGTTCAGGCCCAACACACCCGAGACCGTCACCGGTATTGCCAACAGTAAAATGTGGAAAGAGCTGTGCGAATACATTGATTTCGCCAAAATGAAACCGCAAAGCCTGGCCGAAGTGGTCAACGACATGAACCGCCATAACGTGGTAAGAGCCGTCATCACCGGTCGGGATGCAGAGACCACCTACGGAGCACCCTCCAACAACGACAGCGTCATCGAGTTTGCAAAGGCTTACCCTGACAAATTCATCGGCTTTGTGGGTCTCGACCCCCATAAAGGCATGAAAGCCATCGAGGAACTAAAGGCTTCCGTCACCGAACTGGGCATGCGCGGAGCTGCCATCGACCCCTATCTGGCCAAGCTTTATGCCAATGACGCCAAATACTACCCTATTTATTCCAAGTGTTGCGAACTGAATATCCCCATCATCTTCACCACGGGCCCGGCGACCCTGGTCCCAGGCGCTATCATCGACCATGTGGCCCCCCGCTACATTGATTTCGTGGCCCGGGATTTCCCGGATCTGAAGATCGTCATCAGCCATGGGGGATACCCCTGGGTCAATGAGGCCATCACCGTGGCAGAGCGGAACCGAAATGTGTATATTGATCTATCGGAATACGAATTTTCACCCCTGGCGGAAGCCTATGTGCAAGCCGCCAATACCATGATCGAGGACAAGATTCTTTACGCCAGCGCCCACCCCTTTGTGGATTTCAAAGATGCCCTGGCCACATATGACAAACTGGATTTCAAGCCTGAGGTGCGTCAGAAGATCATGCATGACAATGCCGCAGGACTCCTGGGGCTCAGCGCCTCGCAAGGTGCAATGGGGACCGTTCAGGAACCCGCACAGGTGGAAAATCTGGTGGGAGATATCGTGCGAGAGGTCCTCAAGCGTCTGGGCCGCTGAGAAATCATTAAAAGGAGTGCAGAATGGATGCGGAAAAACTCATAAGGGGCAGGAAGTTACTCATTGTGGATGACGAGGAGGATGTTTTAGAAGAGCTGATCGATCTTTTGGACATGTGCAAGATCGACACTGCCACCTCTTTCGAGGACGGAAAGAGAAGACTCGAAGAAGGCAGGTATGATGTGGCCGTACTGGACATCATGGGAGTGAATGGATTTGAACTCCTTGAGGTTGCGAAAAAACAGAAGGTTCCCGCCCTCATGTTGACGGCACACTCCCTTACGGAAGAAAGTCTCAAACGATCCGCGGAAGACGGGGCCGCCTATTTTGCGCCGAAGGAGGAAATGCAGGATATTCATCTCTTTGTGGCGGATGTGATCGAAGCCAGTGATAAAAAAATGAATTCGTGGGAAAAATGGTTTGACAGGTTTGCCTCATTCTACGACAGGCGGTTCCACGGTACCCATTGGCGGGAGCAGGAAAAGAAGTTCTGGGACAAGATGGTCAGAGGGACCTCCGCAACCTGAGAGCCTGTTCACTGATTCACTTTTTTACTCCTGCTAAGGGATACGATTTCCTGATACCGCTTATGGGATCCGGCAGTTGCGATTTTTTCAATACGCCTTTACCAAATAAAGATTTCAGATTGAGCCATTTGTAAAGTGTATTCTTCAAGGCTCGGTAATAAAGATTGAATCCGTCGACATATATGTAGGTACGCATGTATCCCTGTACCAAAAAAAGCAGGGGCCACTCGCGTGGCCCCGCACCCTGGGTCGAAACCACAGGGGTAATTAACTAAATGTAGTTAAATCTATAGCCATTTATTCATGGTATGTCAAGCTCTTGTTTGCTCTCTAAAACTCCGATATAAGGAATAAGGCGGTCATTAGCCTTCCGGAAAGAAGACCGTTAAAAATTTCTCAGGTTTTTTTGTCGCCCGGTGGCTCAGTGTACTTGGCGTAGACCTGGTCCCGGTTGATATTGAGTTCTTTTTCCGTATCGCGGATCGGAACATCTGCCAGCATGAAAACCTCATGCGAAGGAAAGATGCCGAAGTAGTCGTCTGCGAAGACAATCAGTTTGTTCTGATTGAGGACCTTGAGCTTTCGCCGATACATCTCCCAAGTGCTCGGTTTTCCCAGGGCTTCCAGTTTCAGTTGATCTTGCTGCCATTTTAGAAAGGCGGTGGT
>JAERTK010000005.1 GCA_016844935.1 Desulfobacteraceae bacterium
GATCCACCCCCGCGCTTCCAGGTCTCCCTGGGAAATTCCGGTTCCCCGAAGGGTTTTGTGCAGTTCGTCACGGGGCATTTTGTTCCGGTTGGTGAAAATCCGCAGGAAAAGACGGCTGGTCGGTTCGGGACTGTCGGGCGGACGAAGTCCCCCTGTCTGGGTGGTGTCCTCCAGCAGGTCATCCAGGAGCTGATTGATACCCAAAAGGGCGTCACGAACATCCAGCACCTGACCGTCTCCGGTGAGTACCTGACCATAGTGGCGGGAGTAGAATTCCAGGGATTTGCCCCGCAGAATCACCCGCAGATCTGATTTCGGAAGCTCTTTTCCGTGGGTATGCTCCAGTAACTCTTTCAGGCGAGAAGCCTCACTCTTGACCCATCGGCGCATGCGCGCCCAGCTGACCGGTTCGATTTTATCCAGCCTTTTCCGGCATACGTGGATGATATCGTATTCGATGGTTTTTGAGCCAAATTGAGCGCCTTCGCCTTTGCTTTCATCGCTTCGAATGGGAAAGGAAGCTATCAAAACGTACCCAGCGTCAAAAAGAGATCTTAAAACATCATTCCAGGCACTATCCATGCTGTGATGAAAAGTGAAAGCCATGATCCCGCCGTCTTTTAGGCTACGACCGGCTTCTTCCCAACAGGCCGTCAATATTTGAGTATAAAAATCACTTGAAGATTGCGGCCTGTAAAGAGGGTTAGGGTCTTTTTCACTAAGATCCGCATTGCCGATCATTTCACGGACGCGGGTGAGATGCTTTGCTTTGATGAAAAGCTCCTTCTCAAAATTTTCCCGATCATCCGGGTGCTCTGCTTTATTATCAACGGCTTCAAGACTGCGATGGGTGTGCTCCGACTCGAAATAGGATGCTTCAGGCATGCCTGCATACCATTTGCGTAGGGGAATGCGCAGCCAGACATAAAAGAAATCAGCCAGGTCGGAGTAGAACAGGTTGTTGCCAAACGGCGGATCGGTGATTACCAGGTCAAATTTATTCTTGTCGAGCATGGACAGGTCGGTTGCGGAGCCGCAGTAAGGTTCGTTTCCGGGAATTATCGGGTCTTCTGGATGGCTTTTTACTGATTTAGTATTTGCATTTTCCGCAACAATTAATTCCCAAGGATTTTGGGCCCAAATCATTGCATCTACACATTTAGATGCTGTAGCTGGCCAATTTCCTCTCCCTAATTTTCCATAAACACAGTTCTCAGTTACCTGCATTTTGGGATGATAATTGGCGTTTGACATCATAGGTTCCATTTTGTCTGCGGTCTGATTCCAAAATGCAAACATGCTTTGGTTTCTAAGGTATTGCTGAAAAGCCCCTAACGCCTGTTCTTTCACATCCAACGGCCATGAATCCTCCGGTGCTTCCGTGATCGATTTGAGTAGTTGAGTGTGCACTAACAATTGTCGGGAATTGAACATCTTCCACCAGAAATTGTAATTCCAACGATCCATGTTTTGAACACGACTGTCATTGTCGGGTACGTCGCTTGGATATGGATTGGTCGAAATTTTTGGCCAGTATTCCGCTAGATCTGTTTCCGAACGTACATCCCATTCTTTTACTGCTGTAATCAGTCGCTTACAGTCATAATTATCGGGCAATTTGAAGTATCTCCCGCCATAGTTATAACCTTCTGCTTTGCATTGCGGGCAATGACATTGATAGGTATACGCGGATTCAGGGGGTGTATGTTCAGTTGGCCGGACGGCTTCCAACGTGTTGCTCTCCCGCCCGCACGATGAACAGGTAAAATGTGCTCTTTTTGGTACCGTTCCCTGTTTTGTGTCCATGGTGGTGCCATCGGGCAATTCAAGCACATCAGGGAGCGGTTTCCCTCTGACTTCAATGAGAGACAAATTATTCAAGCGGCTCTCATACCATTTCGCCGTATCTTCGGCAGGTGCGCCGGCATACCCGCCAAGCTCCCTGCCGTTTTCAAAGCCCTGGGCGCCCTTCAACCACTCGGGGTGAATCAGCAGAACCATCTGGACAGGCTTACGCTTGATTTTGAAATCCTTCTTTTTCCGATGTGAGGGTGTGGCGTTGGGTTTTGCATGCCGATCAATGGTATCCGCAAGTTTTCCCCCGGCAAAAGCACCACAGGCGGGGCATTTCAATCCCGGTTCCTCTTCGACCCGCTCCTTAATGGCCCACATCCGTTCAAAGGTTTCCTTAACTTTTCCTTTTTCATAATTCTTGAGCATCTGAGCAAAATGCTGGGTCATTTCAGTAAAGGGCTTTTCGGATGCAAGGACGGTCCGTTCAGAACCGGGTGCCATGCGGGTTTCGCCCAATTCCGCATCAAACTGTTCACCACAATGGGGACAAGTGCATTCGATGAAAAAGGTGGAAAGCTTTTTTTCCGCTACCACGGGTGACCGAAAGATGGGGGTGCGATGTCCGCAGCCTTTAGCCTGGCAGGGGCCATGTTTTGCCCAGAACGTATAGATGACTTCAGGCCCTTCCCAGCGGTAGCGTTTGCGTTCGTCCACCGGTAGGTCCAACGGATCAATATCAACGGATTGCTCTGTTTTCATATCAATCCAGCGGCCTTTATGCCCGCGAGGGCAGGTCGTGGTATAGAACGGCTGAATCTGCGGTTTCACTTCGGCTTCAATGTGGTCAAAAAGGGCTTTCACCTGTTCCGGGTCGCTGCAGGCCAGTTCGTTTTTGACTACAAACCAGGCCACCGGGTTCAGATCCACACCCGTCATTTGCATCCCGAGGCGTGACCCTTCCACCAGGGTTGTCCCGCCCCCCATAAAGCAGTCCAGGACCCGCAGCTTTTTGAAGGAACCCGCCTTTTGGTGGTTGCAGTAGTAATGGTCCCAGACCTTTCTTGCCGCTTCCGATGGGTCTGCGGGTGCTTCCGTGGCGGCGATCAGCATGGCCCGGAAGACACTGGAGCGCCGGCGCGCCCACCATTTGGACATCTGGTAAATGGGTTTTCCGGCGTTCCCTTCCAGGTTGGAGAGAGCATTGATCTGTGCAATGGGGAAATCGACTTCGAGACATGTTAATGGTCTGTCGGGATCTGAAAAATCCGGCGTCTTTAGATGCACCGCCTTTCCCAGTTTTTCCGGGAGGTGCTCCTGAATTTTATGTCGTCTTGCATTCCTCTTTTTTCCATAAGGTACTTCCTCTTCCAGAATACCCAGGCCGGGAATCACATACTGTTTCATTTGTTCGCTCATAATGCCGGTATCTCCAAAAACGGTACGGCCACTTCCAGAAGGCTCATGCCGCCATGGCAAACATGTGGAAAGCCACCCTGTACCTTCCATTTCCATTGGCCCATGATCATATGCTGTTTGTTGTTCGTCATCACAAGCGGCGGCATAAACTGGGATTGCCAAAGCTTTCCAGCTGCTTTGTTTCTGGAAGCGCCAAAGGTTTTTCTGAGTCTTTGAACGGCATCCTTATCCGATACTTCCGATGAAAAACGTTTACTCACCGCATAGCCGTGGTCGGATGTAATTACCAACTTGCGGCCCTGTCTCAGCTTGTTGATGAAACCCCAGAATCCATCACGCTGTAACACTGTTTCGGCTGTCTTGGATATCTGATCGGGCAGTTTGCGCTGAAGATGAATGAGGTCGTCAAGCCAGCGGTGCCAGATAACAATATTTGAAGTCGGCGGCACCGAGCAGTCTTCAAAGGGAATGCGCCTTACGTCGGTATAGCTCTTGTCGAACAGGACAAAAGTGCCGGGTTTGCCGTCATCGGCCAAAGCACTTCGGGACTGAAGTCCGATGGCATTGGCGAAATGATCCGTTGTGGATGGACTTTCCGAACCGGTTACCCGGATGGCGGTGGGCTTGATTCCATGATTTTCAGCGCCGGCTATCAGGGATGGCAGTTCTCTAAGGGACAGCGCATCCAGAAGGAGAACCGCCTTGCCCGTTGAAGAAGGCGCAGCGCACCACTTTTTTAATTCGTCCGATGTCTTAACGGCGGCATCAGAATAAGCATGCCACAGATTCCATGCTGCTTCCGAGAGAAGGCGGTCCGGAATAACGGTATGGTCGTGCAGCGCTACGGGAGATGTGGTGGTTTGTGCCAGTTCTTTTAATGAATTAAAAATATTTCCCCAGGCCTTTTCAGGATTGGGCGAGTTTAAAATAATATCATGCCATGATGTACTCATGATTCCCCTCCATCCTGAAATGTGACTTCAAGAGAAGCCTTGTAGTTCGACGGAATTCTTTGCAGAATCTGTTTTATTTGCTGTGCGGTTAACTCTTGAAATTCGATTTTTGCACTGCTGAGGGTTTTGTCGGAATCGATTCCCCATTTTTCAAAACAGCCTGAAAGGTTAATGCCTGTGGCGGATTCATCCGATTTTCTACTCTGGGTAATTGTTAAAGGCTTGTTGGGAAGACCGGGCAAGTCGGGTGCATCGGTCTTCTCTTTATTTTCTCCTTCTCCCAACGGTTTGGCATTGCCATTTGTTCTTTCAGTCGGGTAGGGGTTTTCATCCGATGTGTCATCCGCTGATGGCGTTGTCGCCTCTTTTGAAGGGTCTTTCGGAATGGAAACGGCTTTGCCGCCCACGGACCCGGGGAGCCCCAGCTGAATCCGGCGCATTTCCTGGCCGGTTCTAAACGCTTTGGAGCGGATATGGTTTTTTGCATCATTTTCATTGGCATCTTCAGCACGCCTGCCGATCCAATTGCCATCAACATTCAAAACGATATCCCCTTCAGCAGCAATATCGATGACAAATTCATACACCTTTGTTTCTCCCAAAAATGGAATGGCATCTCCAACATTGGGCGGCGGTGGTTCCATCAAATCATCCATCAAGGAACCAACCGTATCGGCATCCTTGGCCCTTTGAAGAACAAAGGTTTTGAAATCCGTTTGATCAAAGAGGTCGGAAAGGGTTTTGTGTTCAACGGCCCCGGGGATATTTTCTCCCTGTTCGGATATATTTTCAGTATCAAATTCGCAGTTTTGAGGGGACTGGAAATCCCATTTCCTTAAAATCGCAAAACGGTTGAACCGTGTCTTCAGGGCTTTCCGGAGCGGTCGATCAAAATCTCGATGTAGGCCTCGGTAGGTGGCATCCATTCCCCAGGCTTCAGGCGAGCACAAAAAGCTGCACCTTGCCGAAAAGATTAACGCCTTGTCGGCATAGAGCCCTTCTTTTTCTGTTTCCAGCAAAAGAAAGCGGACGGTATTTCTTTTCTTGGGAACCCATTTTGCCAGCCAGCCGCCAAGCACCGTATTCAGGTTCGTTCCATTCTGGATTTGGTCGGGAATTACCATCAGAACCGGTCGATCCCATTTGTCGGGATGATCCACTGCATCTACATCCAGCCATGGATCGGTTTTCCAGCTTGTACCCAGGATAATGACTCTCGATAACGGCTCTTTTGTTTCCTGGACCAGAATATGCTTCAGCGTATTTTTGATATGATTGAGATCTTTCTCCGGATAGGTCGTTTGACCTCCTGATGGAAGGACGTCGGGTTCCCACAGTTTATTGTTTTTTGCGCAGGCCCGAACCTTTGACCGTGGATTTTCCTTCAATCCGAACCATAATGGGCCGCTGGGAACTGCGTCGCCGTGAATGTTGACGCTGTTTTCAATGAGGTTGGTGAGTTCCGCCTGAAAAGCGTTGTCATCAATAGCGCTTTGCTTGGTGATATCCAGGTGCAGGGAAGCGGGCGTGCCCCCTTGCTGTCTGCCGGGAGACATGGAGCGCATCCATATGGAACTGATCAGTTCTCTGGCATTTGGAACCGGAGATCCGGTTGCACGGACGGCCTCAAGATTGCGCTGGGCGATTTCTCTTAATTTCTCCTGGCCCACCTGCTGTGCAATGGCATCAATGAGTGACTGCACTTCTTCCGATCCGCCGTCCACAAAGAAATCCGCCGGCGTCACGACCGGAGTTGATTCACCCCGTGTTTTGTAAACCTGGGCCAAAATTCGAATGAAATCACGGGCGCTCTGTGCCGCCTGGGACATGAGAATATGGTCCTCAAGGAGTGAAATCAGTTCGGGACTGAAGGGCCAGCACTTAAACACCTCGTTTTGGATGGCTGGTTTTTCCGCATCTGATTTGTCCCCATGCAATAATCGGAATCTTTCTTTTGCATAAGCGCCTGCAATGGTGCTGATGTCATCTTGAGAAATGTTCCCACGATTTTCAAACAGACGATGAAGCGTGAGTTTTTGTCGATCTTCCTTTGCTGAAGGCCCGCGGAAGTCAATGAGAACGGGTCCCTGACGATGAACCTGTTGAAACGCTTCATTCTGGTTATCCAAAACGGAGATCACAAAAATCAGGATTTCCGGACGATCCTTGGCGATTTCCGAAAGGTTCTGGATGAAATTGAAGGCCAGTTGCCGAGGGTTTGATCCGGTTTTGTCTTTTTCAGGAAGGCCTTTATACCATGTTTGAAATTCATCAAGGATGAGGCAAACCGGTTTTTCCTCAAACATTTTTTCAAGGAGCGATCTTGGTGGCACATGATGATCCATGTTCTCAAATTGGCCCCGGTAATAATCGCCTCGTGGATGACGATCAAAAAGGAGATCCCAGAGAAATCGGTATTCGTGATTGTGCACCGGTTCGGAGATTGCGATAAACCCGTTGATAATGGATAGTTCCTTCAAATCATCGTGCTTAAGTTTTGTGCGCCAGTCATTAATCCAATCTCCGACAACATCCGGTGAATTGATGGCATGATGCATGACGGCCATGATGTGGGATTTACCACGTCCACGATCACCGATCAATACAATGGGACATCCGCTGCGTTTTTCACTGATGGCTTTGAGAGCGGTCTGAATATCAGCGGTTGGATAGGTGATGGTCAAAATATGATCAGCAGACTTCTGGGCGGCCCCCTGATTATCACTGGTTCTCAACGAAATAGCTGTTCCGGGCATTTGAGAACCCAGAAATTCGTCCCGTAGTTTTAATCCGAGCATCTTTGTCTCCTGATTGTTTTACTTGCTATGGTCACTGGCCGAAGGGATGACTGAATTTACATCAGTCTTTTTTTGTTGTCGTTATTGAATTTTTCCAGGCTGGCTGTTTTTTCATTATTGTGATTTGCAAATATTATTTTCTGGTTGAAAGAGGGTTTATTTTTAAGCCACGAGGGATCTAAATCCTTTCAGCCATCCAAACCCCATGATGGTTTGGAGACGTTTTCAACGCTTCCTGTATAGTGATTTAATATCAGATATTACCATTAATAAAAATCACTATATTGCTATATGAATTTGAAAATATACAGAATAGTATGAGAAAATCAAGCTTTCTTTTTGAATATTTCGGAATGTACGGCAAGATCTTTTGCGGACATCGCCAGTGCCGTTGACAGCGCCGAGTACCGGAAACTTGCCCGCACGCCTAAAAAGCGATACACCACCAATTTCAGCAGCCGGATTCTGTCCCCCACCGGCCGGATTGAAGTGCCGTATCTCATCAAAGGGATGATGAAGGGGTTTTGAGGGAGGGGTGTTTGTGATGGTTGGCTTTCGGACAAACAGGTCTCCGCCGGTCTATGATCTTTTTTTCCATCGCTTTGGGTCGCGGCTGCCATGCATAACAGCAATGATTACGATGAATCCTTTTTCAATTCGATAAAAAATGCCAAAAGGAAATCGATGAATCAAAGTACGGTGAGTGTCGCGATAAACTGCCGGATATAGCTTGGGGTTTTCCAAGATCGTTTTATAAGCTTTTTCAACTTCATTGAGGAATTCATACCCCAGACCTTCACGTTGCTTCTCATACCACGATGCCGCTTCTTCAATATCAACTTCCGCCTCTGGTCGAATATATAGGATCATAATTAAAAGCGTTTCCGAATATCGGCCATCACCTCATCTGCTTCACGACCTTTATATCCGTCCGACAAGTAGGCATCCAAACGTCGATCAATCTCGATCTTTTGCTCGTCGGTCATATGCAAAATCATTTGATCCGCGGCAATGCTGTCCCATATATCCTCAACCAGTTGTAATCTATCATTTATTGAAAGATCCTGTATGTTATTGGAGATCATAGCTTATCCCTCTTTCCAGATCTTAAATATCTTCTGATTAAATGTTTCAGAGGCGTTACGAATTTCAGAAAGTAATTCCAGTTTGCGAATCTCATACAACTGTAACTCATTATAGATAACCAATGCATTAGAATCAATCTATTCTCATAACTGATGAAAGAACACCTCTCACTTTTTCAGCGACTTCCTCCAGATCCGCCTGGTTGGGTCTTCCCCGTATGTCTCCCAGGCGGCCGCCCACGGAATGGCTTCGAAGTTTTTCCGTATTGTATTCACCCACCACATACCACTCTCCAATAATGGTGTACCCCAGGTGATCGAAGAGCTGTCCCATAAACTTGACGGCTGGAATCGCCTCATTGATGCCCGTGTGAACACCCCCGTAGGTGCAGTATGCGACCACATTGGAAGAGGGGCGTCTCGGGGAAGCGGGATTTACCTCACCGGCCTTCACATAACTTTGAATCAGGCCCCTTTGAAGATCCATGAGGCTTTTTCCCGGCAACTGACCGTATACCCCGGATCCCACAAAAACGAAATCATAGTTGAGAATATCCAGCGAAAGGTCTTTTGAACTGATTTTGACCGTGTCCACGGCGTATCCCAGCTCCCGGACGGTTTCGTCTATTTTCTTTGCCACTTTCTCGGTGTTTCCGGTTGAAGAAAAATAAATATTGAGTACTTTCATTTTGTCCTCCCTTCCGATCTCCTCACGTTTCCTGAATGGTCAGGGTTTCATGGTAAGCGTTTCTCAGGGCCTTTGCCAGAACCTCTGCGCCACCTTCTGATGCAGCTTTCAGATCATCCTGAACCCTGCAGAGCAGCCCTATGGTTTCCAACATGGGTTCCAGGCTCTCGAGGTACAGAGATGTGACCTGGTTTCCATGGTCGAAGCGGCTGGTAATGGCTTCAGCCGCCAGGATTCCGCTTTTGAGAGCGGAGCCGATCCCCTCAAATGTAATGGGAAGAATCAGCCCTGCTGCGTCTCCGGTGAGCAGAACGTTATTTTTGGCGGGTTTGAACAAGCCCGAGAGCAGATCATCATGTAACAGTGGGATGGCGCAGCCGTCTGTCCATTCCGGTTTGCCATTCGGATCAAAACCGTAGCGGGAAAGGGTCTCCCCGATCTCTTTTTTATGGAGTTCCCGAAGACCCGAACCCTCGATCAGGAACATATTATCTTTATGGTTTACGGCGAACCGGGGGCGCGGAAGCCCTTTTGGGAAAAACCAGTGGAAGATGTCTTTTTCAAGATCCAGCGCTCCCCGGTAACATTCCCGGATGGGCCCTGAAAAACGGACTTTCAGTTCAGGGAATAGTGATCTGCGGACCACGGAGGCGCCCCCATCGGCCCCGATGACGAACCGCGCGTGAAACGCTTCCGTCCCAGCCTCTTTACCAGACCCTTCCCGCAAGGTGATGCGGCACCCTTCCTTTACCGGTGTTACGCTGGAAACCCTGGCGCCTTCCCGCATGATCACCCCGGATTTCAAAGCGCCTTGAACCATCCAGAAATCAAGGTTCTTTCTCCATGAAAGGGCGGTGGGCCATTTAAGGGTTTTCGGTTCCGCCGCGCCCACGTAGAACCGATGGCCTTTTAGGGACGGTGGGTCCGTGAGCACCGATTCGGGGATTTGTCCGAACTCTTCCTGGATGATTTGGCAGGCCCACTTCCCCATGACCATTCCCGAGCAGACCTTGTCGCGGGGCAGTTGCTTTTTTTCCACCAGCAGTGTCCTCAATCCGTTTTCAGCGCATCGTTTCGCCGCCGCCGCGCCGCCGGGCCCGGCCCCCACCACGACAACATCAAAATATTGTGAATCCTTCATTTTGTGACTCCCACGGAGTAATTATTTTCAAGGTTCAGTCGCTGCATACGGATTTCGATGGTTTAGCGCAGAACCCGGAAAAACATATCTCAGCCAAAAATGACCAAAAAGAATTCCCATGACTGTATCAGATTTCATCCCCCTTGACACATAAAACCCGCTTCATTATAGTTTTTCCCTGAGGAGATGACATTTGGCACACGGAAAACTCTACGACATATCCGTCTCGCTGGGCGACGAATCCATCACTTTTCCCGGAGATACCCCTTATCAGCGGACCATGGTGCAGACCCTCGAAGACGGGGATGACTGCAATCTCTCCGAGATTACCATGAGTGCCCATGCCGGAACGCACATGGATGCGCCTTACCATTTCTTTAATGACGGCGAAACCATCGACCGGTTCCCTGTGGAAAAATTCATTCTTCCGGCACGGGTGGTCTCAATTCAGAATGATGTGGCAATTGCGCCGGCGGAATTGAAAAACGTGAATGTTCAGCCGGGTGAGGCGATTCTTTTCAAGACCCGCAATTCCACGAATGGCCTAATTGAAAGTGGCGTGTTTTATGAGGACTTTGTTTATCTGGGTGAAAAAGGTGCTGATTGGTGTGTGCATAAGGGGGTCGGCCTGGTGGGAATCGATTATGTCAGCATCGAAAAATTCAGCAGCAAGGCCTTTACTGTACACCGAAAAATTCTCGGTGGCGGCATTCCCGTTCTGGAGGGGATTAACCTGAAAAGCGTTCCACCAGGCAGGTATACCCTGTACTGTTTTCCCCTGAAGGTCGGGGGAGGGGATGGGGCGCCGGTCCGAGCCGTTTTGAATGCTTTCCCGAGGCCCTAAAACAGGGTCAGGACTTCTTTTCCACATCGTCTAAAGACAACTCAAAGTCCAGGGGTTCAACATCCATGTCTTGGAAGAGATTCACCTCCTCTTTTTTGTCAGTTGTTTCTTCGAGGTCAAAAGCAGCCGCTTGTTTCTCCAGTTCATCGGAGTCCCAGAAACCTTTTTCGTCAGGCGCATCTTTTTCGGCGGGCGTCTCTTCCTGCCGGAGAGCCTCTTCCAGTTCAAAGGCGATTTCATCTCCCTCTATTCGGGTTGATGCCGATGGCTCCGGTCTGGATCCATTATCCGGCAGATCGTCCAGGGATAGAAACAATTCCTGTGAACCCGACTCCTCCGGTTTATTCCTGATTTCAGCGAGCGCCTCTTCGTCCAGGATCAGCGCGGATTCAGCAGATTCATCTACCAGGAAAAGATCCTCTTCATCTGTTTTGTCCTCAGGTTCTTCCAGAAACAGACCCTGTGATGCCTCATGGGCGGTTTCAATTTGATCCGGAGTGCCCTTCTGGCCGGGTTGTTCCACCTGTTGGGGAGTGTCTTCCAGTTCAAAAGTGATTTCATCCGTAACATCCTGGATCTCCTCCACCCCAACGGCAACCGGCTTTTCATCAGGCCCGTCAGAGTCGGAGAACCCTTTTTTATCAAGGGGATCGATATCAATGGTTTCAAGTGCATCTTCTTCGGATGCCGGCTCCAGATCAAACAGAATCTCGTCTTCCGCCGACGCAAGGGTTTCCAGCCTGTTTTCTTTGGAATCGTCCGTATCAAATACGATCTCATCTGTTGAGGGACCCGGCGGTTCCGGGGTATCCGGTTGGGCATCATCTGTGGACAAATCATCAAGGGCAATCAATAAATCCTGCGTATCCATTTCTTCGGAGGCGGTTTGAGAGGAAGGGATATGGGCGTCGTCGGCGGGAGTCCCAAGATTTACGGCGCCTTCCATTCCAATGAGGGAGGCCAGAAAGAAAGGCGGATCCGGTTTGTTCTGGGAGAGGTTCAACCGGGCCTGTTCTTCAGTGTTGTCGTTTCCGCATTTGGGGCAGACCCGGTTAAAATCGAAACTGGTGTAATTGCATTTGGGGCATTTCATGGCAAAGACTCCACAATCCTACGATTTACATTTTTCGAGGGCCTCCCTGGCCAGGGCATCACAGCGTTCATTTTCGGTATGTCCCCGGTGTCCTTTGACCCATTTCCATTGGATTTCATGGGGCCGGCTCAATTGCAGCATTTCCTCCCAGAGGTCTTTGTTCAGAACCGGTTTTTTTTGGGAAGTCTTCCAGTTTTTCTTGATCCAGCCCTGAATCCAAAGGGTCATGCCCTTCATGACATATTGAGAGTCCGTTGTAACGATGATTTTGCATGGCCGTTTGAGGTGACGAAGCGCTTCGATGACGGCCATCATTTCCATGCGGTTGTTGGTGGTTTGCCGTTGGCACCCTGAAATCTCTTTTATAACCTCTCCGTATTTGAGCAGGGAACCGTACCCTCCCGGGCCGGGATTGCCACTGCATGCCCCATCCGTAAAAATTTCAACCACTTTTGTCGAACTACCGGCCATCAGGATCCTTCTTGGCAAATCGACCGTGGATGACGAAAGTGATCAGGGGCATTTCCGGATAATTGGTTTTGAGTTTTAAAATCCCGTTGAAGTTACGACTGTTTCCGGGCAGCACCGAAAAATTTATGCGGTATTTCCTTCCCTTTTCAAGGGTTTCAATGGTGTATTTCAGTTTGTCCTTGAGATTGAATTCCGTAATGGTGAGGTTCAGGGATTTGTTTCGTTCAGCGCGGATTTCCACTGTTTTGCTGATGTCAGTCCCTTCTTTCCCGTAAAGGCGGACGTAGCGGGAAGAAACGTAAATGGGTCCCTTGGTGGTATTTGCACCTCTTGCCGGCGCCACCTTTTTAAGGCCGGACGATGGGGTTTTCGGGCGAATGGCCGCTGGCTTGAACCGGCCATGAATCACAATTCTGATTTCCGGCTTTTCCGGGTAGTTGGTCTTAATTTTCAGGGTTCCCCTGAAGTTTTCCTTAATGTCGGGTATGGACGTAAAGCGGATACGGTATTCTTTACCCTTCTGAACGGTTTTAATGGTGTATTTCAACTTGTCCTTGAGGGTGAATTCAATAACCGAAAGATTCAACGGTTTGTCAAGTTCCGCCATGATTTTAATGGTTTTTTCAACCGCCCTATCTCCTTTGCCGTATAGTTGCACATACCTGGAAGAGACATTTATGGGCACCTTGACGGTGGCTTTCACCACCAGTAGCATGGTTGGCTTTTCCGGATCGTTGGTTTTTACGCGCGCTGACTTGCGAAGATTTCCCTGATATCCTTTGGTGTCGACCTTGAGCGTTATGTTTCCTTCCCCACCCGGGGGAACGGCCGGATCAAAACTGGCCACGGAACAGCCTCACCCGGGTTTGACGCTGATGATCTTAAGGGGTTCATCGCCCTTGTTGAGAATCTTAAAGGTGTGCTCCAGGACCGCGCCCTCTTTGACTTCTTTGAAGTCGAATTCCCTTTCCGCCACCGTCATTCTGGGGCCTTTGCCGTCCTGACCCAGGACCACGTTGCCAAAGAATGCCAAAGACAAAAGCCCTATGAAAACTAAAACCAGTTTTTTCACGTATTTCTCCTTATCTCAAGAAACAGACCCATTGGAAAAAAATATGTCAGGCGGCCATCTTCTCACGGAGCTTGTAGGCCAGAATGTCCATTATAACCGTAAAATCGATATTTTCAACCAGACAGCAGTCCGGCACATTGATTCGGGTCGGCGCAAAATTCAAAATGGCATTCACGTGACCCTCTAAAAAGAGATCCGCAACCTTCTGTGCCGATGAAGCCGGGGTGGTGATCACGCCGATTTCAATGTTCAGGTCGCGGATGGCGGTTTTTAATTCCTTGATATCCCGAATCTTGGTTCCTCCGGGAAGCGGCATTCCGATCCGGTCATGGGAATTGTCAAAGGCCGCTGCACATTTGAAACCCCTGAGGGCCAGGTTCCTGTGCAGAAGAATAGCGCAACCCAGATTGCCCATCCCGGCGATTCCGAAATTCCAGTCACGGTTAAGGGAGAGTATTTTTTTGATCTGGGCCAGCAGATCAATGACGTCGTAACCCACTCCCCTGACGCCGAATTCTCCAAAATAGCCAAGATCTTTTCTGACTTGAGCCGGGTTTATCTGGCACAGCCATGCCAGTTTTTCAGAAGAAACCATCCGATATCCGTCAAACTCCAGCAACTCCAGCTGCCGGTAGTACATGGAAAGTCGGGTGATGGTCGCTTTCGGTATTTTTTGGGTTTTGGTCATGATAATTCTTCCCTGTGAGACCTGCTTAAAAGCGCCTCCTTTTCTCTGATCCCGAAAATGCCATTTCCACGCGTGAGGGAGAACAGCGAGATATTGTAAAAAATACAATTTTTTTATACCATAAAGAAATTTTTTAAAAGGTAAAAAATGGCAACGGGCAATTCTGGAGATCAGCGCTTCATGAAAAATTCTGGAAAAACTGAAAAATCCCCGAATGTTTTGGGAAATGACCTTCCGGTCCCCTGCGACGGGGTTTCCAGTGAACGGTACCAGGCGTTTATTGAAAATATCGAGGAAGGTGTCTACGAAGTGGATCTTCACGGAAACTTTCTCTACTTCAATAATGCTTTTTGCAAAGTTCTGGGATATGCGAGAGAGGCGGTGCAATCCCAGAATTTTTCCAAATTCATGCGTCCGTCCAATGCGAAAAAGGCCTTTGAAACGTTCAATGGTATCCATCAAACCGGCAAGGGCTTTTCCGATCTCATGTGGCAGTTCACTGCGGGAAATGGAGAGACGCGAACCATTGCCCTTTCAGCCAATTTGATTCTCGGAAACGATGATGACCCTGTGGGTTTCCGGGGTATTGCCAGGGATGTTACCCGCGAAAAGCGGATCAAGCGAAATAACGAGGCCCTGCTCCGTACCAGTCTGGCCCTTCCCGAGTATTCCGATCTGGATCATCTCTTGTCCTATATCAGCGGTGAAATTAAAGATATTCTGGATGCTGAAGGAGCCCTGGTGATTTTGTTGGATGAAGAAAGGGGGGAACTTTATTTCAAGTCGGCGGTCCACGACGACCTGGCCACCGAAAAACGGGCAAAAGAGGTGCGTTATCCGGCCGACAAAGGGGTTGCTGGAAAAGTTATTCGCACGGGAGAACCGGTTCTGGTGAAGGATGTCTCTCTGGATCCTGACTATTATTCAGCAGTGGATGTGCAGGTGGGTTTCAAAACGAAAAACATGCTGGATGTCCCTTTAAGAAGTGGCGACCGAACCATCGGGGTGTTGTGCGTCATTAACAAAAAGCGGGGGGATTTCGACGAAACGGACATAGAAGTGCTCAATACCATTTCCGGAACCGTCGCCCTGTCCATCGAGAATGCACGGTTTAAACAGGCTCTGACAGAATCCTACAAAGAGGTTACAAGCCTGAGTCGCGCCAAGGACAAGGTGATTAACCATCTTTCTCACGAATTGAAAACACCGGTGGCCGTGTTGGGTGCTTCCTTGAACATTCTGAGGAAAAGACTGGGAACGGTACCCGAGTCCCGGTGGGTGCCCACCATGAAACGGGCCAAGCGCAATCTGGATCGCATCCTTCAACTTCAGTATGAAGTGGAAGACATCATGCAGGCGAAGCACTATGATGCACACCGACTTATCTCCGTGTTGATGACGGAATGTATGGATGTTTTAGAGTCTCTTGTGGTCGAAGATACGGGTGAGGGCCTGGGGATCGAGAAATTGAGACGCCGTATTGACGAAATCTTTCTTCCGAACCCGGATGATCCAGAGAACATTTTGCTGGACCGGTTTGTAGAAGATGCCATTCGATTGGTCAAAGTAAAAAGCGGACACCGTGACATTGAGATCATTTCACACATGGGAAGTGTTCCGCCCGTTCTTCTACCGGTGGGCGTTATGGAAAAAGTTGTTTTCGGACTCATGAAAAATGCCATTGAGAACACCCCGGATGGTGGAAAAATAGAGGTGAATGTTCAAAGGGTCGGGGAGAGTGCGGAACTGGTTGTCCGTGATTACGGTGTGGGCATCGTCGGTGATGATCAGCGCCGTATTTTTGAAGGTTTCTGGGTGACCCAGGATACCATGGATTATTCGTCAAAACAGGCATTTGATTTCAACGCCGGCGGAAAAGGAGCAGATCTGTTGCGGATGAAAATTTTTTCAGAGCGCTATCATTTCAAGATTGATATGATTTCGTCCCGGTGCAGGTGGCTGTCTCAGGAGAAAATGAATTGCCCCGGGGATATTGTAACGTGCGGTCATTGCAAAACGCCGGCAGACTGTCATCATTCCGGTGGTTCAATGTTTACCGTGGTGTTTCCTTCTGTTCAGGAGGATCTCGTTAAAGAAAAGGAGGGGAGTAAAGGATGAAAATGGATGAAAAGATCCGGTCCGCCATTGTGGAACGGGTATCCGTGGAGGGTTACGCTGGAAAAATGGGATTGAAGCTGGTTGAATTGTCGACCGGCGGTGCTGTGGTGGAGATGGTGCCCCGAAAGGATGACGAAAACATCTTCGGCATGGTGCATGGTGGGGCCATTTTTTCGCTCATAGACGAGGCATTCCAGGTTTCGTGCAATTCCCACGGCAGGGTGGCGGTTGCCCTCAATGTCAATGTGGTGTTCCATGCCCCGCCGGCATTTAATCAAACCCTGAGAGCGGAATCCAGGGAACAACATCGTTCAAAGAAGACGGCGACCTACCATATCACCGTTATCGATGAAGCAGGTACGCTGATCGCTACATGCCAGGCCCTTGCCTACCGAAAAAGGGAAAGCCTCCCTTTCCTTCGGGAGAAGCCGGACGTTTGATTCAATTGTTTGACAGAAACCGCCCATTTTCATATACTTCACCGTTGAAATGGTTAAGGGGGACAGATTGGAAAAAGAATTGTGTATTTCAGAGGCGGCGATTCAAGAGCGTGTCCAGGTCCTTGCAAAAAAAATCAGTTCGGATTATGAGGGGGAGGAGCCTGTCTTAATCGGCGTTTTGAACGGTGCTGTTTTTTTCTTTGCGGACTTAATGCGCGCCATTCGTATCCCCACGAAAATGGATTTTGTTCGAGCGATCAGCTATGGTTCACAAATGGAGTCCAGCGGTTCGGTCCGGCTGACCAAAGACGTTGAAATCCCCATTGCGGGAAAACCGGTTATTTTGGTCGAGGACATTGTGGATTCCGGGTTGACACTTTCGTATTTAAAGGAAGTGTTTGAACAAAGAGGGGCTTCTTCCCTCAAAATCTGTGCGTTGATTGACAAACTGGAGCGAAAAGAAAAGGATGTTTTTGTGGACTATTGTGGATTCCAGATACAAGAGGGCTTTCTGGTGGGTTATGGACTCGATTGTAATGAGGAGTACCGCTATTTCCCTGAAATCTATCGCTTGAAATAAAAGGCTCAGAAATGCATTAAGTGGAGGGTATTATGGTCATCCAGTGTGAAAGCTGTCGAACTGAGTTCAATCTCGATGAATCTCTGCTCAAAGAAGAGGGGACGAAGGTCAGATGTTCCCGGTGTCGCCATGTCTTTTCCGCTTATCCTTCCGCTCCCGTTCCGGCCGCCGAGACGGTGGAAAGTCCTGAAATTTTGGATGAACCGGAGCCTGTTGTTTCGGAAAAGGCGGATGCTGCCGCTTATGAGCTTGAAAAGGATGATGGAAAAGATCAGAAAATTGGCACCGGTGCCGCGCTGGATTCTGATCTGGACGTGATATACCAGGATGTCTTCAGTGAAGTGGATCGTGGTCCCGTTGGTGAAGAGACTGCTCATGATGAAGAGGCTGGTGATGTCTTCCAGAAGGCCAGCCGGGGAGAGGAAGAGCTGGCTGAACGCCCGGCCCCGGTTTTTCCTGCCATGGATTCCATGGACGAAGATCCGCCGGTGGCAAAAGAAAAAACCGAAGAGGAAGATGCTTTGGAAAGCGCGCCCGTTCCCAAAAAGAAATCTTCAAAGCGTTCCATGGCGGTGCTGATCCCGCTACTTTTCATCCTTCTGGGGGTTGCCGCGGCATACTATGTGTGGCAAGCCGATTTGATTCCGCCCTCAGTGCTTTCCATTCTGAACGGTTCTTCGGAAAAAAAGGGCCCTGCCGATGCAGGCGCCCGGCTTCTGCAGTTCGGGTCGGTGAGCGGGGTTTTTGTGGAGACGGAAAAAAACGGACCCCTTTTCGTCATTCGTGGAATGGTCACCAACAAATACCCTCAAATGAGACGCCATATTCTGATCAGAGGGAGTATCCTGGATAACAAAGGCGTCGTGGTGGTTGCCAAAACCGCCTATGCGGGAAATACCTTCAGCGAGGAAGAACTCAAAACCCTGCCCCTGGATGAGATTACCACGGCTGCGGATAACCGCGACGGTATGGCCAGACAAAATCTTGATGTGGCAGCCGGCGCCACCATTCCTTTCATGATTGTCTTTGCAAAACTTCCCGATGATTTGAGCGAGTTCACCGTTGAGGCGGTCAGTTCATCGTCCGGGAGCTGAACGTGGGTGGTAAAACCGTTGATGACAGCGCCATTTCCAGCAAAGGTTTCAGGAGTATTGTAAGGGGCGCTCTGTTACTTTCCCTGGTTCTTGTCTTAGGGACTTCAGGCTATGTGGCCATCGAGGGATGGCCTCTGCTTGAGGGCCTCTACATGACGGTGATCACCATCACAACCGTTGGATACGGAGAGGTGAGGACGGTTTCCGAACCGGGGCGTATCTTTACGGTGTTCCTCATTTTTGCAGGCATGGGGATTATGGCCTACACCCTTGGGATCGTCGCCCAGATAATGGTTGAATTCCAGGTGCGGGATCTTATCGGCAGGCGGAAGCTGGGGTTGAAATTGAAAAACATGAAAGATCATTACATTTTGTGCGGCTACGGGCGGATTGGGGAGGTTATCGCCCACGAACTCAAGGCCAATGGTATCCCCCTGATAGTGATAGATCAGGATCCCCAGTCTAAAGAAAAATTGAGAAGTCGCAACATCCCCTATATTATTGATGATGCTACCATCGAAGACGTACTCATGGAAGCCGGAATCATGCGGGCCAAGGGGCTTGTGACGGTGGTTTTTTCCGATGCCGACAATTTATTTATCACCATGACGGGCAGGGGGATGAACCCCGATCTTTTCATCCTTGCCCGGGCTGACCAGGAAGCAACGGAAAAAAAGCTCATTCGGGCCGGGGCCAACAAGGTGGTTATGCCCCACTTCATCGGAGGGCTCAGGATGGTTCACACGATTTTGAGACCTGCGGTGACCGACTTTATTGACTTCACCATGCATGATAAGAACATTGAGCTGAAGATGGAGGAGTTGAAGGTCCGGGAAAAATCCGCACTGAATGGCGTGCGCCTGATGGATTCGGGCATTCGGCAGGGTATGAACGTGATCATTGTGGCCATTCGGGATAAGGCGGGGGATATGAGCTTTAACCCCTCTTCGGATGTGGCAATGGAAGCCGGGACAACACTGATTGCACTGGGTCCCACAGGCGATCTGGAAAAACTGAAACAAACCCTATGGGGTGATTAGGATCGGTGTTGGTAGAGCTTTTGGGCTCTCAACAAAGCGGAAAGATCGTCAATCCCCATGACCTCATTTTCATCGTCTGAAACAATGTATCCGATGCTGCTGCCCTCCCGGGGCAGGTATTCCACCAGGTCCGTTATGAAGAACTCTTCCAGGTCACGAACAACGCCGCCTATCTCCTTTTTCACCATATGGGGCTTTGACGCAAGTACCCCAAGGGAATGAAGGAGGCTCTCTTTTTTTGCCCCATAGATCCCCGAATTGCAGACCGGCAGCGCCCGTTGATTTTCTTCCGAAAAATCTTTCCAGTATTTCCACTCCACAATTCTCCGGACCTGATTTCCCTGAATTTCAAGGACGCCGTATTGCCTTTTGTCTTGGGGTGTGAAGCCAAGGACCACCAGATCGTGAACCTCCAGCGCCCGGAGGAGCGAAAGGTAGGTTTCCGGTGCCACAAATGGCACATCCCCCATGGTAATGATCAGGTTTTCATACACCAGGCTTTCCAGAAAGGGCATGGCCGCCAGCAAAGCACCCCCGGTGCCGTTCAAAACGGGCTGCTCGCAATAGGTGATGCCAAGGTGGCGTGTGGCCTTACGGATATCTGCTTGTCGGTGGTTGACGACCACCGCTTTCGGTCCGGGCGGCAGGTTTTCGATGATGTGCCCTATGATGGGACGGCTTCCGGAAAAGGGGGAGGCATCGGGAACCAGTGGCAGCAGGGTTTTGTTGCCCCCATAATCCTTCATGCGGCTGCCCCGTCCGGCTGCCAGGATGATAGCGGCTGTTGTTGGATGGTCTCTTCTCATAGTGCTCAGAAAGATAGAAAACGTAGGGCTGTGAGTCAAGGGGAAAAGGTTTGCCCTTGACCGGGCTTAAGGAATTATCTATACCTGCCCCATGAAATCAAACGGGGAGATCTTTTGAAAATCGGGTGCGTTTTTTCCCCTCGGGTCCCCATGCATTAAGGAGAGTCGGTAATGTCTTATGGTTACAATGGCAGGATCTTGAGAGTTGATCTGGGTAAAAAGTCCATCTCCGAAGAACAGCCCCCGGAGACCCTCTATCGAAAATACATGGGGGGATCGGCGCTTTCGCTCTATTATCTGCTCAAAGAACTGAAACCGGGGACCGATCCCCTGGGTCCTGATAATATGCTGGTTTTCATGAGCAACGTGGTGTCGGGTGTCCCCGGCCCCGGGCTGACCCGGTTTACCATTGCTGCCCGGTCTCCCCTGACGGGCGCCTTCGGCGAGGCCGAGGCCGGTGGGTTCTGGGGGCCTGAACTGAAGTTGGCGGGTTTTGACGGTATCATTTTTATCGGACGTTCAGAAACACCGGTGTATCTGTGGATCAAAGACGGCAAATGCGAAATACGTGATGGCTCAAACCTTTGGGGCAGGGACACCGGAGAGGTTCAACAGCTCATACGGGAAGAGTTGGGGGACAAACGCATCCGGGTGGCACAGTGCGGTCAGGCGGGTGAAAACCAGGTTCCCTATGCCTGTGTGGTCAACGATTTGAAACATGTGAGCGGACGAACCGGCATGGGTGCGGTCATGGGTTCCAAGAACCTGAGGGCCGTTGCCGTTCGCGGCACGGGGAAAATCCCCACGGCCCATCCGGAAAAGGTTCGGGATATCATCCGGCATGCCGTGGATCGAATACCCGGATCTCCCCTGGGAAACCAGCTGAAGCGTTTCGGAACTCCGGTTTTTGTGATGGGGCTTCAGAACGGAGGGATTCTGCCCACAAGGAATTTTCAGGAAGGGCGGTTTGAGGGCGCGGAAGCCATTTCGGGGGAAACCATGGAGCAGACCATCCTGAAGGGGCCGAAAGGGTGCTACAGCTGTCCGATCCTCTGCAAGCGGGCCGTGAAGGTCGAAGGAAAGTACTCTGCAACGCCCGAGTACGGGGGGCCTGAATACGAAACCCTGGGTTCCCTGGGCTCAATGTGCGGCATCAGCGATTTAGAGGCCATCAGCCACGGGAACGAAATCTGCAATCGCTGGGGGCTGGACACCATTTCCACGGGGGTCAGCATCGCTTTTGCCATGGAGTGTACCGAACGGGGTATCCTGACCCGGGATGATACCGATGGCATAGACCTTCGTTTCGGAAATGTGGACGGCATGATCCAGATGATTCGGAAAATCGCTTTTCGTGAGGGGTTCGGAGATATCCTGGCCAGGGGGGTGAAGAGCGCATCCCGGGCCATCGGGAAGGAAAGTGAGCCCTATGCCCTGCATGTGAAAGGCCAGGAAATGGCCGTTCACGAGCCGCGCGGAAAATTCGGGGTCGGGCTCAGCTTCGCCCTTTCTCCCACCGGTGCCGACCATATTGAAATCCCCCACGACACATCCTTCGTGGCGGACAACGCTTTGCTGGAAAGTATTAAACCCCTGGGGGAAATAGAACCCATATCGGCAACGGAGCTGGGTCCCCGGAAAGTTTGTCAATTCGCCCACACCCAGCAGGTTTTCAGTTTTTATAATTCCCTGGGGATCTGCAATTTTGCCGCAGCGCCCTATTCGGCGTACACCCTCTCCATGCTGGCGGAGCTTGTGGCGGCTGTTACCGGGTGGAATGCGAGCCTGTTCGAGCTTCTGGAACTGGGGGAGCGCGGGGTCACCATGGCGCGCATGTTTAATGTGCGGGAAGGGATTTTGTCGGCTGATGATGGGCTTCCGGACCGGTTCTTCGAGCCGCTCCATGAAGGTGAGCCCGACGAAAAGCGGCTGGACCCGAAAGAATTCAGTGAAAATCTCAAGCTCTATTACGAGGCCATGGGGTGGGATTCAGAGACAGCTGTTCCCACGGATGGCCGGTTAGCCTATCTTCGTCTGGAGTGGTTGATTGCTCCCCGCTGAAAGAATCGGTCGCTTTTTTGTTGACCTGAATGATCAAAAGCGTAAGTATAGCCCCCGGGCGTTTTTTTTAAGGCCTCGTTTAGCCTTTTATGACGCCCATGGGTCTCAGTCTGGCAACCTTGCGGGCCAGACCGGCTTTGTGAACCACCTCAACGACTTGGGATATGTTCTTGTAAGCTTGCGGCATTTCCTCTTTAAGGGTTCGTTTACCTCTGGATTGAACAAAAACGCCAATATCTTCTAATTCACGATGGATCGCTCGGCCTTTGGCTTTTTTGAGTGCCTGTGTTCTGCTGAGGGCTCTGCCGGCGCCATGGCAGCAGGAACCGAAACTCTGTTTCATTGCGCCTTCTGCGCCCGCCAGCACATATGAGCAGGTCCCCATATCCCCCGGAATCAGAACGGGCTGACCGGCAGACCGGTAAATGCCTGGCAGAAGCGGGTGTCCCGGGGGGAGGGCACGGGTGGCGCCCTTTCGATGAACACACAGGTTAACCGGCTTTCCATCCACTTCATGGGATTCTGTCTTGGCAATGTTGTGGCAGACGTCGTACAGCAGGCTCATCCCCAGAGTGTCAGGGGGTATGGAAAGGGTTCTAAGGAGTATTTCGCGGGTCCAGTGCATGAGGACCTGCCGGTTCGCCCATGCGTAATTGGCCGCGCATGCCATGGCTGAAAGGTATCGTCGGGCCAGATCGGATTTCAGGGAAGCGCATGCCAGCTGTCTATCCGGAAGTGAAAACGGCTGAGGCCCGGTGGCTATTTTCCTGTTCATTTCTTTCAGGAAATCATCGCATATCTGATGACCGAAGCCCCTGGAGCCGGTGTGAATAAACAGGGTTGTCTGTCCCTCAAAGAGATTGAAACAAGCGGCTGTTTCCGGATCATAAATCCGGTCAACCCTTTGGATTTCCAAGAAGTGATTGCCGGAACCCAGTGTGCCCAGCTGGTTTAGACCCCGCTTCATGGCACGCTCGCTCAGCACAGACGGATCGGCGCCTGTGTTAACGCCCCGATCCTCTGTTTTTTCAAGGTCGGGCGCTGCACCGTAACCCTGTTTGACTGCCCAGGCGGCGCCTTGGACCGCCACAGCTTTCAGTTTTGATTTGGACAGGTGAAGCGTCCCTGTTGATCCCACTCCGGTGGGAATGTCTTTAAACAGGGCGTAAACCAACTCTTTTATGATGGGCCGAATTTCATCTGCCTTGAGGCGGGTGGTCATGAGCCGGCATCCACAGTTAATATCATAACCGACTCCGCCCGGTGAAACGATGCCCTCGTCCAGGTCAAAGGCGGCCACACCCCCGATGGGGAAACCATATCCCCAGTGGATGTCCGGCATGGCCAGGGAGTGGCCGACGATTCCGGGCAGGGTGGCCACGTTGACCACCTGTTTCAGGCTCTGGTCCTTCTGAATGGACCTCATCATCTGCTCGTTTGAAAAAACCAGACCCGGGACACGCATGTGGCCATCTCTGGGTATCAACCATCGGTAGGGGTCAATTTTTTCCGGTTTTATGGTCATGGTGATTTAATATAAAAAAAGTTTGGGTGACTGAAAAACAGTAGGCGTTTAGATGTGTTTTGTCAATTTTTTGTTCCCTGGTGGAACAGAGCAGTGATTTTTAATATGGAGGAAGAGTGATGCATTGTGCTTTTTGTGGGGTGGGGATCGAATTGAAAGACAAGGTCATGCGAAATGACACGTGCCCCCAGTGTTCGAGGGATTTAAGGTGCTGCAGGCAGTGCCAGTTCTTCGATCATCATGCCTATAACGAATGCAAGGAAGTGATGGCGGAGCGGATTACGGACAAAGAGCGAACCAATTTCTGCGGATATTACAGGCCGAGAGGGACCCCAGTGCCAAAGGGGCGCAGAGACGGGGATGCCAGGGCAGCCCTGGAGGCCCTTTTTAAGAAAAAATAGGGCTTCTAGGTCAAAAACTGGGAAGATTGCGCCGCGGGTGAACCCTGATGACGCTGCCCGTCCGGGTGGCGGTACCTTTTTCAATTGCTTTTTTGAGGCAGCGGACCATGGCCTTTATGTTGGACCCTTTTCGGTTGAAAAAGACGGCAAAGGTGCAAGGCCCCATGGTTTGACTTTCCATATAGCCGGCTTGCGCTCTGATGCCCCGAAGTGACCCTGTTTTATAGAGCACATGGCCCCGGCTTCTCAAAAGATCCCTGTACGGTTTGAATTTTTCTAAGATCGCCAGCATGTCGTATGCGGACAGCTGGTTTTCCCTCGATAAACCGGAACCTTCAACGATTTTGATATGGTTGGGCCCCAGGTTTTTCTTGATGTAGGCCTGCGTGGCACGGACGCCTTTGGCCAGTGTGCCCGGCGGACCGTAAACCGATGCCCCCAATGCCACAAAGATCTGATTGGCCATGAAGTTGCTGGAAGAATGAAGCATTTTTTCCACAACGGTTTCCATGGGAAAGTCGGACCTGTAGGCGAAAATGAGGGTATCTTCAGGGGAAACCGATCCAAAACCGACTTCTCCCTGTGTTTTGACCCCCCTTTTTCTGAGCATGTGTCGCAGCAATTCTCCCACATAGAGGGCCGCCTCTTTTGAATTGTGGGTAAAGGTGCGCCGGCCGCTTTTGAGGTCCAGGGCCCGAATTTGTTTCACCATGAAAGGGATCATGGGCGTCTGGCGCTCTGTGGAGTATAACCGCCCGTTTTTTTTCCGTTTGAAGGCCACGGTATTGAAATTAGCGCACAGGGCGCCGATGGGTGCGTCATAGGGATTTGATGTGTTATAACAGCCGGGTACCATTATTTGGGCGGCAAAGTAGGTATCGTCCAGGATGATATTCTGAAAAGAATCGATTTTTCTTGCCAGTATCACCGCTATCTGGTGCAGAACTTCAGAGATGAGGAGCGGATCGCCATAGCCTTTGATCTTCAAATTGCCATGGGAGTCCATGTAGAACCCGGTTCTGAACCGGTGGGAGGGGCCGAAATGTTTCAGGGCCGCCAGTGCCGTCAACACTTTGAGGGTCGATGCGGGAACGCGCTGTTTTGCGGCGTTTTTTTCAAACAGCACTTTTCCTTCAGGTGATGCCACCAGAAAAGAGTCGGTGGATTTGATCTGTTTCCCGCATGGAACACGTTTCCCGGCTGTTGAGCCCGGGGGGGAGAGAAGAAAAAGAATCTGGAGGAAAAAGAGGATGACAATGAGGGTTGTCCGTTTCTTGCCGGAGGGTTTTCCGCAGGTCCCTTTTAAGGGGTCTCGTTCAAGATTCTCCATGGATATAATTTTATCTCTCGGGGTGAAATTATTCATCTGCAACTTGAAGTATCAGGCCATTATTCGTCCAATATGGTGGCGATGGTTTCGGGCTCTGAAAGTGTTTTCTCAAGTTGCGTTTTAAGGAATTCGATCTTGTCCCTGACGGATTTTCGCTTTTCAATGAAGAGGTGATACTCTCCATTGAGGGCGCACAGGCCGCTGTTGAGGCGTAACCCGGCCGCTTCAAGCCGGTCATAATGAACGTGTATTCCCCGGGCTGCGGCGGCGCTTTCCAGCGCTGTCAGTTCCTGCAGTAAAACACGGGAGGGGGCTTTCCCCTTTTTCTTTCTTTTCATGGCCTCTTGACCTCAGTTTCAATCATAAAGTATACCTGTTCTCAAATCAAGGACGTGTTTGTTTAACAGGCGCACTCCGTCGAGATATCTTGGAAGGAGAAAATATTGTTATCCCAATTTGAATCCATAGAGCAGGTGGTTTCTGAGTTGGCCCGGGGGCATTATGTGGCGGACCGGGCTTTGGCCACCGTTCTTTTTTTAGCCCACAAACTGGAAAAACCCATTTTCCTGGAAGGGGAACCGGGGGTGGGCAAAACGGAAGTGGCCATTGTCATGGCGCAACTTTTTCAAACGGAACTGATCCGCCTTCAGTGTTATGAGGGCCTGGATTCCTCAACGGCCCTTTATGAGTGGAATTACCCGAAGCAGCTTCTGCACATCAGGCTTCAAGAACGGGGAGAAAGGAAGAATGATGAGATAGAGGAAATGATCTACCGGCCCGAATTTCTGTTGGAACGTCCTTTGCTCGAAGCCATTCGAAAATCCGATGACAAGGCCCCCGTCCTCCTCATCGATGAAATCGACCGTTCCGATGAGGAGTTTGAGGCGTTCCTTCTGGAAGTGCTGTCCGATTTTCAGATCACCATTCCCGAAATCGGAACATTGAAAGCCAGAAAGAAACCCATGGTGGTGGTGACCTCAAACCGCACCCGGGATGTTCATGACGCCCTGAAGCGGCGGTGCCTGTACCACTGGATCGACTACCCCTCCCATGAAAAAGAGTACGAGATCATCATGGCGCGCCTGCCGGGTATTGAATCACGGTTTGCCCGTCAGGTAACCCATTTCATGCAGAAAATCCGAACCTTTGATTTCTTGAAAAAACCGGGTGTTTCCGAGACCCTTGACTGGGCCAGGGCCCTGATGACCATGGAAAAAGATTATCTGGATGAGCATGTGGTCAGGGAAACCCTGGGGTGCTTTCTCAAGTACCAGGAGGATATGGGGCGTTTTAACCAGGAGATCTGGGCTGATGCCAAGATCCGGTCGGAATACCTGGGAAAGGGGCCGGAGGAAGAATGAAATTCCGGGCCACTATGGCGGAGCATCCATGAGGGATAGAACTGAAGGTCTGGTGAAGAGAACCATTGCCTTCGCGGCTTTTTTGAGGAGCCGGGGCTTCAGGGTCTTTCAAAGCAGTATCCAGGATGCCTTGCGGGCACTTGAGGTGGTGGGTTTCGAAAACAGGATGGATTTTTACCTCTGCCTCCGTTCCAGTCTGACCACAACGGACCTGGAGTGGGCCCAGTTTAAGACGCTTTTTGATGAATTCTGGGCGTGGACCGATGGGGCTGGGCCAGATGAGGAATCTGCGGCGCAACGGTCCGACCCGGATGCCCGGAACAAGGGGGATGGTGAGGAAAGCCCTCTGGCGGCAAAAAGCAAAACCATGGAAGATGAGAAGTCCCCCGGTGAGAAGGAATGGCTTGAAGGTGTGTCCTACAGCCCTGTTGTATCGACAGTTGAAACAAAAGATCTGGGCCGCTTTAATCAGGCCGACGTTCAGGTGGCCAACCTGGCCCTCAAGAAGATGATGGCCCCCTTTGAACTGGACAAGTCGAGACGACTTAAGCGATCACGAAAATCCGGGGGGATGGATTTTCAACGCATTATCAGGAAAAGCCTGAAAACCGGGGGGATTCCTTTCGAACTGTTATTCAAGCGGAAGAAATTGCGGCTCAAGCGTCTGGTGATCCTGGCGGATGTGAGCGGTTCCATGGACCGGTATGCGCAATTTGTCATGCCCTTTCTCCTGGGCCTTCGCGGTATCGGTTCCAGGGCTGAAGTGTTTGTGTTTTCAACCTCGTTGACCGACATTACCTTCAGTGTCCGCCATATGAATTTTGAAAAAGTCGTCTCCCATATGGCCCGGGAAGTACCGGACTGGTCCGGGGGCACCCGCATCGGGTTTTCTCTCCGCCAGTTTAACGAAATCCACGGCCAGCGCCTTTTGAACCAAAGGACCGTTGTGGTGGTGTTGAGTGACGGATGGGACCTGGGGGCAAAACATCTTCTGAAAAAGGAAATGAAACACATCAGCCGCAAGTGCCATTCCGTGATCTGGTTGAATCCCCTGGCAGGCGACCCGGATTATGAGCCCCTCTGCCGGGGGATGAACACGGCACTCCCTTACGTGGATCACTTTATGGCCGCCGACAGCCTGCAGAGCCTCAAACGGGTGGGGCGGCTGCTGTCGCGGGTGATGGTTCATTAATGGCTTTCCTGAAAGTCAGGTTCAATGTATAATAAAAAAAACGGAGGTTCATGGTGGAAACATATTACAAGCCGGAAGATTTATCCAAATTTCCCGAAATGGGAGAGCAGGCGCCTGAGTTAGCTGAAAAATTTTTTGACTATTACAAAGCCGTATTTGCGGAAGGGGCTCTCAGCGAGCGGGAGAAAGCGCTGATCGCTCTTGCGGTGGCCCATGCGGTTCAATGTCCCTATTGCATTGATGCCTTCACCCAGAGCTGCCTGGAGAAGGGGTCCAACCTGGAAGAAATGACCGAGGCAGCCCATGTGGTGACGGCCATCAGGGGTGGGGCATCTCTGGTCCACGGTGTTCAAATGCGCAACATTGCTCAAAAGCTCTCCATGTAAAGGAGGTGGAAGGGCCATGGATGGTGACCATGTTTCACGGGAAATCAGGCTGCCTGAAAAGACACTGGAGCCCTTCCAACAGACCCTTATCAGGCACGGCCTCAAATTGGAACGGGGGAAAACGACGACCCTTCAGGTCAATGTGGGTCTGTTGTGCAATCAGGTCTGCCGCCACTGCCATTTGGAAGCAGGGCCCCATCGAAAAGAGCGTATGGATCTGGAAACGGCGGAGGCTGTAATGTCCTACGCCGGGAGAAACCGCTTCGACACCATCGATATTACCGGCGGGGCTCCCGAGTTGAACCCGAACATCTTCGCGCTCGTTGAAGGTCTCTCCCCCCTGACCCGGAAACTCATGTTCCGATCCAATTTGACGGCATTGGACCATAAAACGACGGGCCGGTTGATGGATCTGCTAAAGGACAGGGAAGTCCACATCGTTGCCTCCCTGCCGTCCATTAACCAGGCGCAGGCGGACTCACAGAGGGGTGAGGGCATTTTCCGGAAGAGTATTGATGCCCTTCAAAAACTCAATTCCATGGGATACGGCCGATTGGAAACGGGCTTGTTGCTGGATCTTGTGTGCAACCCCGCGGGGGCATTCCTGCCCGCCTCCCAGGAGCAGTTGGCCAAGAGATTTCGTGAAGTGCTCATGAACAAATGGGGCATTGTTTTCAACAGCCTTTTCGCTTTTGCCAATGCGCCTCTGGGGCGGTTCCACCATTGGCTTGAAAAAACCGGGCACCTGGAATCCTATTTCGAACGTCTCACGTCCAGTTTCAACGGATGTGCCGTGGACGGGCTCATGTGCAGAACCCTGGTGTCGGTCTCATGGGACGGATATTTCTACGATTGCGATTTCAACCTGGCCAGAGGGCTTCACATGGGCAATGGGAAGATTCATGTGTCCGAAATGGACGGTGCTCCGTTGTCGGGGAGCCCTATTGCCGTTGCGGATCATTGTTATACGTGTACGGCGGGGGCGGGCTTTACCTGAGGGGGCGCCATCAGTTCCTGAGTTCACAGGCTGAGGGGAAGAAGAAAGACGGGGACACAAGTGTTGACTTTGTATGGATCAGCTGTCTCTCTTACATATCATATCATGCAATACCCGGCCTAATTTGTTCATTCCGAAATGGATGCCTGTTCCCCAAAGCGCCGTTGCAAAAAAATTGATCCCATGATATCAGGTGTAAACGATTTGTTGAGTCCTTCCCCGGACAGCACATCCGCAAAAATCGATCTCGATCAGTTCAGTGCTCTTTTTGAGTCTCCTGCGTTTTTCATTGATGAAGACTCCGTTTGAGCTGTTCAGACATCTTGTCGGCGTACATTCTATGAAATGTATCGGGACCTTTATTGGGAAATGGAGAGAACAATGGTAGACCTTCGATGGGGTATGAAACCCAATAAGGCAAAAGCGATAATGTTAGCTAAGCGTCAATTGGCCGAGCTTGTTTGTGATGCGGTAAACTTGGAAGGCTTAGACTTCACATTGCCCGAAATCCAGACGCTCTTAGATGGGATAACTGTCGGCGGGCATAAGCTGTCAGATCAGCAAATCGCACTGAATCAAGGGGCCGCATGGCGCACGGTATTTAAATGGGTAGAGCAGGATCAGTTTGATATTACAGCTGAAAAAGTCCAGGCCCTGCATTCCGTGGCAGGTAAGGAAGAAGCCTTGGAGTGGGGGAACTTTCGTTCTGGCGGGGTCACGATTGCCGGCACCGACTATATGCCGCCCGACGCAAGCCTGTTGCCTGATCTCTTCATCAAGACGACCCAAAAGGCCTTAAAAATGCCGGATATATACGATCAGGCCATCTACCTGTTTCTTGCCATGGCGAGATATCAATTTTTTTACGACGTCAATAAACGCATGGGCCGCTTTATTATGAATGGACATCTATTAGCCAACGGCTATCCTGCCATAAATGTGCCCGCGAAAAGACAGTTGGAGTTTAATGAACTGATGTTGAGCTTTTACGAAACAGAGGATCAGAAACCAATGAACACATTTATGCGCTCTTGTCTCGGTACTAAGATCATAAAAATAATGGGAGAATAATTGGGGTCAAACCTTGATCAGTGATTAATCCGGCACCGAACCCTCCAATCCTGCAGGCGCATCATTTTCTAAAAATCCCCGCCCAGTCCCTGAAATGGAAATCTGCAAACTTGTCTCCAACAATCCAGATTCCGGACGAGTCCCTCGGTACGAATGCAAAAATTTCACGCCAGAGCACTTGACACACGGTCAAATGTGGTTAGGTTTGAACTCAAACGAAACATCATGCAACAATATGAACGCGTACGATACCACTTGATAAGGGGTCAATGCCATGAAAAAGATACCCGGATCTGTTACACGTGAAAACTGCGGAGGTATTCTTAAGGAACTCCGCCACAGGTTTGGCAGTATGTCCGTGGCAGAGCTTGCCAGGACGCTGGGTGTTGCACGGAGTACCATAATGCGCGTTGAAACGGGACGGACCATACCGTCAGATGATTTTCTGAACCGGTTGAAGGCGATCCAGGTGATTGGAATATCCAAATTCCGGGCCTTGTCAGAAAAGGATAAGACCCGGTTTTTTGAGCTTGCTGAAGAGATTGGAGAAAACCCGGAGATCTTTTCGGGTATCATTTCAAAGGGTATGGTTAAGGAATTGACACCGGCTGGCATTCTCGCCGGTCTGGGAACCATCGCAAGCGCTTCGCTGAATCTTTCCACATCCGTTATCAGCGCCGTCCCTGTCCTGTCAAGTTTAGCGGGGTATGGTCTCGTAAAGGGACTCAAGTCGGTTCTTGAGGCAAATAATCTGTCATGTGTTGAAAATGAAGGTGTCTGGGAAATAACCAAAGAAAGGGGCGTGAGCCCCGATGAGGAGGTAGAAAAAATGACGGGGAAAAAGAGAGATGAAGAGAAAAATGGTGGCGTGGAGTTTGATCTCGGTCTTGGGGGTCTTTTCAAGGGATTGGGGAATTTGATTGACTCTGCTACCCAGTTGGCGGAAAAAGGTGAGGCGTTGTCCAAATCGGGTGAAATCAATTTCAGCGGGCTTGACAAAATCAAGGGCCTTAAGGACCTTAAAGGTGTTTACGGGGTAAGGGTGCGTACCATGGCCGATGGCAAACCCTCGGTTCAGCCCTTCGGCAATATTAAACGGACACCCAAAGGACCGGTGGTGGAAGAGGTGCGGGAACCCATTGTAGACATCTTCGACGAATCAGATGAAATACAGGTTGTCGCTGAGATGCCGGGTATAGATGAGGGAGATATAACCATTGAGATTAAAGGGGACATCCTCAATATCAACGCCGAAAGTAAAAACAGAAAATACCAGAAAGAGGTTCTTTTATCACGGGAAGCAAAGACCGACGACATCTCCTGGGCCTATAAGAACGGTATCCTGGAAGTAAAGATAGCGGCGAAAGAATAGCGGTCATATCCTATGCGAAAACTCCTATACGTACCCATCATTCATGAAGATGCCGATATGGGCAGCGTTGCGTCTTCCATTGGTAAGAAAAGCGTCGAGATGTGCGGAATGGAGCGATGGGAGAGACATCGAGAAATCGTGACCCGGTTCTGGGACAGGATCAGCGCCTATTTCGAGGAAATGGATCCGAGGGATCTGGTAATCTATCAGGATGGTTTGATGGTCGATGGTGAGCTGGGGCGCAGGATCATAGAAGAAGGTGCTAAAAAGGGGAGCCGGAACTACCGGATTGTCCATGATTTGGTCAAGAGAGGCGGTGAAATCAGAAAGACGGAGGACATGGCGCTTATAAAAAAGGAGTTGGAACGAATACTCCAGCTTGCCCAGATGGAACCTGAACAGGAGACGAACTCCCATGCGAGCCAACCCGGGATTGATGGAAAACGGCTCATGGAGGAGAGAGACCGCTTCATGGCAAAGACCATCAATGAAACACTGAAAAGTCGGGAAAAGGGTGTCCTTTTTCTGGGCGCCTTTCACAACGTACTTTCCCGACTTGCAGATGATATTGCGGTTACGGAGGTGAAGAACGCCAGGAAGGTGAAGCAATATTTTGCATCCCTGATCTCCGGAAATGACACTCTGGACTTCAATCAGCTGGCCGCATATCTGGTTGCTGATATTTAGAGGACGTCCTCCCTCCGCAACCCCGCCTGCCGCCGGGCTCGACCCTTTTCTTTTACCCGCACCCGCAATTTCGATCTTTCCTTGACAGCCTATCTAAGCTGGCGTAGCATCTACTTCCTGTAGTGTTTGAGGGGTCGCGGCGGTGGCCATCTCAAACTTCTGGTCTATTATTCCTTCAGAGCCTGTTTGGAAATTATCTCGTCTTGAGGTTGCGCGAGGTTTTTGTGGGCAGGGAAGCGACAAAAAATGGCGAAAAAATCCATCCTTATTGCTGACGACGAGCCGGCCATCCGAAAGCTGCTCCTGAGAGCGTTAAATAATAAAAACTACCGGCTCTTTGAGGCATCCAATGGAAAAGAGGCTTTAGCGGTTGTACGGAAAAATCCCATTGACTTGGCCATTTTAGATATCATGATGCCGGATATGGACGGGGTCGAGGCCCTGAAGCGGATCAAGGAAATCGACGAGACCATAGAAGTCTTGATGCTTACCGGGCAGCCAGACGCTGATTTGTTGAAGGAAATCCTTTTCGATTTTGGAGCGTTCGACTATCTCTTAAAGCCGTTTGATTTCGATGAGCTCGCACTTCTCATCCGGAAGTGTCTCAAGAACAGGGAGGAGTATCAAAAAAGACGTCTCCTTAAGAAGGAATTGGAGGATCAAATCCGCCAACTCAAAAGAGATTTCAAGGTCAAGACGTTCGAGTTGAGGAAATCCCAGATCAAATATAGAAATATTGTTGAAAGTTCCACCGATCCCATCGTGGTAAGCCAGGACGGATATTTGAAATTTGCAAATAGCAAAGCCCTGGAGCTAACAGGGTATTCCGGCGAGGAGATACTCCATATTCCTTTTGACGAAATGCTTCATCCCGACGACCGCGCCGAGGTAAGTGAAAGATTTACAAATCGAATAAAGGGCAAGGATATTCCCCCTCTGTCTACCTTCAGGATTATGAGAAAGGACGGGAGCTTTTTCTGGGTTGAAAACAATGCGTCAAAAAGCGTTTGGGGGGACAACCCTGCCGTACTAAATGTGATACGTGACATATCAAAACGCAAGGAGGCGGAGGCGCAATTACGCTTACAGACCCGCAGACTCAATGAGCGCGTCAAGGAGCTCTCTTGTTTATTCGATATTTCTGAATTTGTAGAAAAACAGGGTGTTTCGGAGGAAGAGATCTGTCAGGAGACTGTGAACCTTGTTGTCCAGGCCATGCAGTATCCGGAAATCGCCTGCGCCAGAATCATCTTACATGATCAGGAGTTCAAAACCGAAAATTTCAGAGAAACCCCTTTGAAATTTTCGGAATACATCAAGATAAATCACAAACACGTGGGCGTTTTAGAGGTCTCTTATGTGGAAGAAATACCGGATTTCGAAATGGGGCTTTTTATTGATGAAGAGCGAAAACTGATTAAGATGATTGTTGAGCGAATTGGAAAGATCAGCGAGCGCATTCGAACTGAGGCGTTGATGATGCGGACCGAGAAGCTTTCCTCATTGAGCCACCTTTCCGCTGGCCTGGCCCATGAATTGAGAAATCCGCTGGCAGTGATCAGCTCCTGCGCTCAATTCTGTCTTGAGAATGTGAAGCTTGAACATATGGTGCTCGAGAACTTTCAGGTGATATACCGGAGCAGCCAGAGGGCCAGTAACCTTATCGGCAAGTTGTTGGCTTTTGCAAAGCCGGATCATTTAGAACAGAAAGAGGTGGATATCAACGAGGTGTTGGTAGATGTATTGCGTATGGCCAAACTTGGAAAAGACCCCGCCCATATCAATTTTGTACGCCATCTGAGAAAGGGACTTCCAAAGATCGTGGGGGATAAAGAGAAGTTGGGGCAAGTCTTCCTCAATCTCGTGGAGAATGCCATTCAGGCGATTTCAGGAAAAGGAAAAATCACCCTCAAATCGCAGCTCCCGGCAGCGGATGACATGTTGGAGGTGAGTGTCAGCGATAACGGGCAGGGTATTCCGGAAGACTACCGCAACAAAATCTTTGATCCGTTCTTTACCACCAAAGATGGCGGTACCGGCCTGGGGCTTAGCATCTGCAATTCCATCGTGGAGCAGCACCGTGGCATCATCCATATCTCAAGCAGTGAAGACAAGGGAACCCGGATCTCGGTGAGGCTGCCGGTAATACAAGAAATGACAGGGGGAACATGACGATAACTGTTGAGCCGCAAGCGCCCTCTCAGGCGCAGATATTGCTTGTGGATGATGACCGCGATTTCCGATGGGCAACAGGAAATGTTCTTGAGATGGTCGGATACGCCGTTGTGCAGGTGCAAAATGGCGAAGAGGCCCTGAGTTTTTTAAAAGAAAGTGTCCCGTATCTGGTGCTGTTAGACTTTCGGATGCCGGGGATGGATGGCTTGCAGGTTGCCAGGTTGATGAGGCAGCAAATTCCGGCAGTACCCATTATTATGCTCACGGCCTTTGCGGAGATAGATTCTGCTGTCGAGGCCATGAAGATGGGTGTATACGACTACGCTACAAAACCGGTGGACAACAACGATCTTCTTTTTACTGTCAAGAGGGCCCTTGATAAACAGGACCTGATGCAGGAAGTGGCGCGTTTGAGAAATGTCCTGAGTCAACGGGCCTCGCTGTATAAGCTGATGGGAAAAAGCGACCCCATCAAAAAGCTTGTCCGGCACGTGGAGAAGGTTGCCGCCACCCGGTTTTCGGTTCTGATAGAGGGGGAGAGCGGTACGGGCAAGGAGCTCGTGGCCCGTGCTATTCACGATCTGAGCGGGGCAAGAAATGGTCAGTTTGTGGCAGTGGATTGCGGGGCCATACCCGAGACCCTGATTGAAAGCGAGCTGTTCGGTTATATTAAGGGTGCCTTTACCGGGGCCTATTCGGACAAACCCGGACATTTTGAGCTTGCTGACGGGGGTACGCTGTTTTTGGACGAAGTGGGCAACCTTCCCTACGGGGTACAGCAGAAACTTCTCCGGGCCATTCAGGAGCGAGTTGTGCGGAGGCTCGGGGACAAAACCCCCATGGAGACGAATGTCCGTATCGTGGCTGCCACGAACCAGTCCCTGGAAAAAGACGTCGGGGCCGGACGTTTCCGGCCGGATCTCTATTTCAGACTGAACGAGTTTGCCATCATAGCCCCCTCTCTGAGGGACAGAAAAGAGGATATCCCATATCTGGCCGAAAAGTTCACGGATGAGGTAGAGAGAGAACTCAATAAGAAATGTGGCGGGTTTTCCCGGGAGTCTTTGATTGCCCTCTCTTCGTATCACTGGCCCGGGAATGTCCGTGAACTGCGGAATGTGATCCGCCAGGCCGTTCTCCTCTGCGATGAAGAAAACCCGCTCCAGCCCAAGCACATGACCTTCAGTTCCCATTTGAAGCCCGATCTTAAGGAGCAAAACCCTGCTGTTACAGAAAAAATCTACGACGGTGAGAAGTCTCTCAAGGAAATCGTGAAGTCCTATGTGGATACTGTCGAAAAAAAAGTCATTGAGGAGGCTTTGGCCAAATCGGAAGGAAATAAAAGCCGGGTTGCCAGGAAGTTAAAGGTGGATTACAAGACCCTGCTCAGAAAGATTAAGGCGCTTGGGATCAGGTAGAAACTTGAAAATTGAAAAACCCGAAACCCAATGACCAATGTCCAAAGACTACATAACCAAAGATTACACAACCAAAGACTACATAACCAAAGACTATATAATAGGAATAGACTTAGGTACAACCAACTCAGCCGTCACTTATATCGATCTTTCTCTCGCCAAAAATAGCGCCGCCCCCCATATAGAAACTTTTGAGATCCCCCAGCTCACGGGCCCGGGTGAGGTTTCAAAACGCAAGACGCTCCCCTCATTCTTGTACCTTCCGGGAAAATACGAACTCGACAAAGGCGGAATCGAGGGTTCCCGGGTCTCTGACGGAAAGGGATTTGCGGGTGCTTTTGCCCGGGACCAGGGCGTAAAGGTCCCCCAGAGACTGGTCTCTTCCGCCAAGAGCTGGCTCTGCCATGGCAGGGTGGATCGCGAGGCGCCTATCCTGCCGTGGGGCGCAGATGACCAGGTGGAGAAACAATCCCCGGTTGCCGTGACCTCTGCCTATTTGAGACATATCAAAGAGGCCTGGAACCAGGCAAAGGAAGGTGACCATAGACGCTATTTGGAAAACCAGACTGTTGTGATCACCGTGCCTGCTTCCTTTGACGCGGTGGCCCGTGATCTGACTGTTGAGGCCGCGTCTCGGGCCGGCATGGGGAATATCACCATTTTAGAAGAGCCTCTGGCCGCTTTTTACAGCTGGCTGAACCAGCATCATCAGGATTGGGATCAGTCTGTCCGGCGCGGGGATTTGATCCTGGTCTGTGACGTGGGGGGCGGAACGACCGATTTCACCCTTATCACATTGAAGGAGAAGGATGGAAGTCCGGTTTTCGAACGGATAGCGGTCGGTGACCACCTGATCCTGGGCGGCGATAACATGGACCTGGCCCTGGCCCACCTGTGTGAAGCACGTCTCCAGGGGGAAAACAAAGGACGTCTGAACATGGATCGCTGGCAGGCTCTATGCAATCAATGCCGCCAGGCCAAAGAAGAAATCCTGAGTGATCGTGCCGACTCCAAGACCATTACCCTGGTGGGTGAGGGCCGCAGGCTTATTTCCGACACTGTTTCTACCGGTCTATTACGTGACCAGGTGGAAGAAGTTATCCTGGAAGGCTTCTTTTCCCTCATCGAACCGGGGGAGCCCCTGCCTGAGAAGCCGCGTCAGGGAATGACCGAGTTTGCGCTGCCTTATGCTCAGGACCCGGTCATCACACGCCACCTGATCCGGTTTTTGGAACAACACAAAGAGGATGTGGCCCAGATTCTGGGGAGGAAAACGCCCGAACCTGATCTGATTCTGTTCAATGGTGCGGCCTTAAAACCTGCCCGTATTCAGGAACGGATCAGGGAGGCCGTGTGCGGATGGTTCAATAAAAAAGAGCAGCGCCTGCCGCGGGTGCTTGTTAATCCGGAGTTCGATCTTTCCGTGGCCTTAGGTGCGTCTTATTACGGTCTGGTCAGAAAGGGGTACGGGATCCGGGTGGACAGCGGAAGCGCCCGTGCCTACTATCTCGGGATCTATCCTGGGGCCAATACCCCGAAACAGAAGGGTGCCCGTAATTGCGGACCGGAAAAGGCCATATGTCTGGTGGAACGTGGTATGGCACAGGGGACCCGAAACGCGCTTGCGGACAAGAGGTTTTATGTCCTGGCCAATCAGCCGGTGCGATTCTATTTATACAGTTCCAGCTTTCGAACGGAAGATCGTGTGGGGGATATGGTTGAGGTGGATAATTCTCTTGTTCCTCTCCCTCCCCTTCACACGGTTATCAAGTACGGCAAAAAGGCCAAAGGGACTTCTGTTCCTGTCAAGGTGGAGGCCGGCTATACGGAGGTGGGTACGTTGTCCCTCTGGTGCCGGTCCGTCCAGAGCATTCACCGCTGGAGATTTCAATTCCAGTTGCGGGAGACGAATCAGATCAAGCCTGCACGGGACAAGGAGGTGCTTTCTTGAATCATCGGCGGATCAGGCCCTTCGGAAGATAAGGAGCGCCTTTTCGGTCAACCACAAATTGAAAATTGATATGGCCGCGAAAAGGCACAAAAATCACAAAGGCCAAAGAAAAAGCCCCTTATAGCAATTGAATGACAACCGAATAACTTTGGACCTCGGACATGCGAAACGGGCTACTTGTTACTCGTTATGAGTGACATTCAATGATAACAACGCTTATCTCGTTCAGAATATCTGTTAAGGAAGGCATGGTTGTTGGAATTATACTGTCAAGTGTGTGTTTATGATGGGGATGGGAACCTATCTCAGAATGGTGAGGCGAGTTGTCATAACGGAACAGCATTTGGTCTGTGCTATCCATATAATGGAATCTGTATTTATCGATAGAAAGGGTGTTGCAGGACTCAGTGGCAAATATGGCGATTTCCAGGATTGAGGAATCTATGATCAAAAGGCGCCCTTTCAGATAGACTGCCTCTAATGCAGGGCCAAAATGCTTTTGGATATTTGAAGACAGGACGATAGAGGAGGAAGCAATGGATTTTTCGATGTCTTGGACGAATTCTTGTATCACTGGATTGCTGATCGTATCGCAGACTGTGTCTCACGCCACCTGGCAAGGAGTTTGGCAAAGGCGTACCAGTCAAAATAATCGGTCTCATCTCCCAATTCTCCACCTTCAAACCTTTTTAAGAAGGCCTGCGTGGTAAGTTGGTATTTTTGTTCAAACTCCTCTAAGGCTTTCTTGTAAAAGGCCAAGGCGTTTGAATACAGATGATATTCACGCCTTAAGGAAATCTTTATTTGATCAGTCTGTTGCATGAAACAATAGTAAATAAGTTGGGTATTGAAAGTCAAGGCATTTAGCAAAGTACCAAAGCCCCTCCGGGCCGAAGGCCCAATCACCAATCAATAATCATCAATCAGCAATTCAAGGCTCAAATGTCTTCTTGCCTATGGCACTCGTGCCCTAATTAGGGTGGCAATGCCATACCCATTTGGACCTTAGACTCATCCCTCCGAAACACCCATTTCCAGATAATGTAATGAATCCAGCCGGATGTATTTTTTCCTAAAGTTTGGCACAAGTAATGCAACCGCTATAGGCCAAACCGATTCATTAGAATCGCCACAGTTGAAATGCGAAAAGAAAAAGTAGAAGGCAATGGAGCAGCATCCGGAAGTCCTGATTGTGGAAGATTCTGAAGAGGTGATTTGGGTGATGGGCAACGTGCTTGAAAGAGCCGGATTCATTGTTGATGCAGTTACAACGGGAAAGGAAGCTTTGAACAGAATGAGAGAACTCCCGAAAATAGAATTAATCATTCTCAATTACGTGCTCCCTGATATGAGCGGTCTCACTGTTCTAAAACGTCTGAGGGAAAACGGATCTCAGGTAAAAGTAATAGCCGTTTCCGCCATGAGGGAAGCCAGAGAAAGCCTCGTAAACGCCGGGGCTTTCGCTTTTCTGGATAAACCCTTTGATATCGGGGAGTTTATCGGTCTGTGCAAACAGGCCATTAACCGGGAGAATGCCGAATCGGGCATTGCTTCCCAAAAATAAACAGCGAAAGGAGGTGGAAAAGCATGGCAGTAGAAAAGGCAATAGCATCCTCAAGTTTGGTAGAAGTTGTGGACAGGATTCTGGACAAGGGCGTGGTCGTAGACGCCTGGGTGAGGGTTTCCCTCGTGGGCATCGAACTGGTCGCCATTGAAGCGAGAGCCACCGTCGCCGGAGTCGAGACTTTCCTGAAATATGCAGAAGCCATTGGACTGACAGCGACAGCTTAAGGGCAGTAGGCAGTAAGTAGCAGGCGGTAGGCAGTAATGGAAAACCAACAACATCATTCATTAAGAAAGGAGAATTGAAATGGCCGTAGAAAAAGCAATAGCATCCTCAAGTTTGGTAGAAGTTGTGGACAGGATTCTGGACAAGGGCGTGGTCGTAGACGCCTGGGTGAGGGTTTCCCTCGTGGGCATCGAACTGGTCGCCATTGAAGCGAGAGCCACCGTCGCCGGCGTTGAGACTTTCCTGAAATATGCAGAAGCCATTGGACTGACCGCCACCGCGTAAAGACGCCATCCGGCTCAAAATATTGAAGGGAGATTGCCGGATATCCTTGAGATCGAAGAGGCGTCAAAGGCCCCTCTCCGGAAATAAAGGATTCCTAAAGCAAGTCTTGAGCATATCTGAGATCTCCGACCGTATCCTGGAAGACCGTAAATAAGTCTGACAATACTCCCTTCTGTAAAGATAGGTTAAGTGTGATTGTCTGAGTTATTTGCGGTTTTTTATTTTTATGATGAGAGGTGGAAAAGTGGAAACTGGAGAAGATTTGAAATCCCTTGCCAATAGTATCATCGATTCCTATGAAATGCGCGTGAACACGGTAAATGGATTGATGGATCAGGCCTATCATTTCCTCAGGAACTTCCAACTTGAAGTGGAAGAGATGACGATTCGGCTGAGGGATAATCTTGCCAAAGGCGAAAGTCTCAGGAAAAAGGACTTTGATCGTATGCTTGGAGATGTGATCGTATGCCGTCAGCAGACCGAACAAGAGGCAAAACAGAGTCTTAGTCACTTCCATGAAGAAGAAAAAGAAATGATTGATCATCTCAGAAAAATCGTCCTCGGAGGCTCCAGTTCAGCCCTGGAAGATATGCGTGCCATTAAGGATGATATTTCGAGGCGGCAGAAAGAACGGGAAAAAAGCATCGTCAAGGCCCTCAAGCGGTTACAGATCGAACAGGAAGAATTGAAAATCGCCTTGAAGAATCTCCTGTCAAAAGGAGACGACGTCAAAGTCAAGGATTTCAGGATGATGATCCGGTCCTTGAAGGCCCAGCAAAGTAATCGCGGCGATGAATTGACGAAGATGCTGGATGATTTTGACGTGGTCAGGACCAGGGTCCAGGGCCAGTGGCAATCGGTTGCGGGGGCCAGTCACTAGTTTTTTGGTCGTTATAACACGTTTCACCAGGGGCGAAATCTCAAACCCCAAATAATATGCCAATCTGTGGGGAATGGCTTTAGTACTTGCTGCAGATTCGCTATCGGAAACTTAACGGACGTCCTTAGGGTATAGAGGTGTGCGGAATTACCCCTCTATAGGCGCAAAATGCATTCCCAAGTATGTCTTTTATACCGTTTTAAGGAGGGTAAGACATGGCAAATGCGGATGATATGAGAAGATTGGCGCAAGAGGTGGCCAATGCCTATGAAGAGAGGGTGAACAGTATTAATGCCATAAAAACAGACACGGCAGCGTGGTTAAACGAAAGTGGGAAAGCGCACCAGGAGATGGCTGAGAATCTCAGGGCGGAACTCACTGGATTTAAAACGAATCTTGATGCGGCTGAAAACGATCGTAAAACCGCCGATCAGGCCGAGATCAAGGCGCGTCAAGACTATATGGAAAATTTCCTGGCGGAATTCGACAAGGCCCGCCAGGAGATGGCCGACAACCTCAGGACGGAGCTCGCAAAATTCAAGGAGGATCTCGACGCAGCCGAAGGCGACCGGAAAACTGCCGATCAGGCTGAGATCAGGGAACGCGGCACTTATATCGAAAACCTCCTGGCCGAATTCGACAAGGTCCACCAGGAGATGGCCGACAACCTCAGGACGGAACTCGCAAAATTCAAGGCGGATCTCGACGCAGCCGAAGGCGACCGGAAAACCGCCGATCAGGCTGAGATCTGGCAACGAGACACTTATAACGCTAACCACCTGGCCAAATGTGACAAGGTCCACCAGGAGATGGCCGAGAACCTCAGAACGGAACTCGCAAAATTCAAGGCGGATCTCGACGCGGCCGAAGGCGATCGGAAAACCGCCGATCAGGCTGAGATCAGGGAACGCGGCGCTTACATCGAGAACCTCCTGGCCGAATTCGACAAGGTTCACCAGGAGATGGCCGACAACCTCAGGGCGGAACTGGCAAAATTCAAGGCAGATCTCGACGCGGCCGAAGGCGACCGAAAAACCGCCGATCAGGCTGAAGTCAAGGAGCGTCAAGAAGCGGTCAGGGCGATGCTGGACGAGTTCCGGCAGGAACAGGAAGAAGCTTCCGCGGCCTGGAAGGGACTCCTTGCCGAAATGCAGACCCTCAGGGAAAAGGCCACCATCACCGGTCTCGTAGAGGCGGAATCGGCCGTAGAAATGTCAACGGCTGAAGAGGCCATAGAAGAAGCAATCGAAGAAAAAAAACCGGAAGAACCCCCGGAAGAAGAAATCGCCGAGGAAGAAAAGCCGGAAGAACCTCTGGAAGAAGAACCCGAAGAAGCTTTCGAAGAAGAGGCAACCGAGAGAGACGTAGACGAGGAAGTGCTCACTCTCCTTGAAGAACATCCCGACGGGTTGAAGATGGTTGAAATTGCAGATGCTTTGGGGGTTGACAACTGGAGGTCAATGATCCCGATTATAAGGCAGCTCTTGGACGATGAAGAAATAGAAAAAATAGATTCGACCTATTTTGCGGTTTAACCCATTCGTAACAGGAGTTCCTAAGGGAGGCAAATGCAATGGATTTAGAAATTCTACAAGGAGAAGGCGGAAAGGTTGTAGCCGACTGCGCCTTCTGTCGGGGAAAGGGGACCGACCCTTTTCGTCTTTTATCAAAAATCTCTTTATGCCAGGTTTGCGGCGGCAGAAAAGAGATAACCGTTCCCGCGCCCGCGATCCGATGCGCTTTCTGCGGAGGAACAGGCATCCACCGCCATCAGAGGCTGTCGTGTGATGTTTGCGGCGGCAAAGGCATCGTCGGCATCAAAGCACCTGTTGAAACGTGCCCGGACTGCAAGGGAAAAGGCGTCGTTTCCGGTGATTACCTCCCCTGCCTGAAATGTAAGGGCACGGGAGTTGTTACAAAGAAGTAGGCAGAACGCAGGGGCGGTACACAGCGCGCAGTAGGATCGTAAGCAGCAGGCGGATTGCACCAGAAGCGCATCATAAAATCGCTGCTTCGTTTGACTCAAAACAGCTATTGTGACAAACACCGCAGTTTGCCTGCTGCTTACCACAAACATTTCAAAGGAGGAGACTATGTCAGTAGCAGAGATAACAACCGTGCTGGAACCCCGTTCCCTGCCCAACTTTGTGGAAACTCCCTATGTAAAGGACGTGACAGAGAGGTCCCTGGCCTATATTGCCGCGGGATTTCCGCTTCATCTCAGGGGAATATCCGGAACGGGCAAGACCACCATGGCCATGCATGTGGCCAGCAAAATCGGAAGGCCGGTGGTCATGATCCACGGGGATGAGGAATTCTCAACCTCGGACCTGGTTGGCGGCGAGTATGGTTACAAGATCCGGAAAGTGGTGGATAATTTTATCCATTCGGTACTCAAGACTGAAGAAGACATGCGAAAAAGCTGGGTGGACAACCGCCTGACCATTGCCTGCAAATACGGGTTCACACTCATCTACGACGAGTTTACCCGCTCGAGGCCGGAGGCCAACAATGTGCTGCTCTCCGTGCTGCAGGAACGGATGCTGGATTTACCATCCGCCAGGGAGGGGGACAGTAACTACCTGAAGGTGGATCCCGATTTCACTGCGATCTTTACCAGCAACCCGGAGGAATACGCCGGCGTCCATCGCAGTCAGGACGCCCTTCGGGATCGCATGATTACCATGGATCTGGATCACTTCGACGAGGAAACGGAAATCCATATCACCAAATCCAAGACAGGGCTTGTCAATGGCGATGCGGCCAAGATCATCAAAGTCGTTCGGGATCTCAGAAAATCCGATGTTTATGAGTTTGCACCCACCATAAGGGGCTGCATCATGATCGCCAAAACCCTAAAAGTCCGCAAGGCTTCAGTGGACAAAAACGATCCGATCTTCAAACAGACCTGCCTGGACATCCTGGCCTCCGAGACCAGCCGGATCGGCAGCCAAACCAATCAGGAAAGGGTCAAAGAAGTCATCGGTGAATTGATTGAACAACATTGCTAACGCATGGGGTGTTCAATGGTTATCAGGCCTTCGGCCGCAACTCATGGTCATTGAGCATCACCTGAAAAAATAACCGCTTTAGTGGCCGTTGGAAGAAAATCACCAACAGCACACAATGGGGAGAGAGCAAATGGCTTTGATGAGAGGTTTTGCAAAAGTAGACGGGGATGGAAAAATTTCGATCCCGGGGAATATCCGTAGAGAAGTCGGTCTAAGAGAAGGTCAGATGGTGGAAATCAAGATATCCGGACCCAACCGGGCGCCGTTTATTGTGATCCACAAGCGACAGAATGCAAGGTAGGGCTGCGGTTCATGGGGGCCCCATAAATGCGGCATTTATGAGAAACAGGCCCTGATTTGCTTTGAGGAGGTGTCATGGGCAGTAAAAGGCGAACGGTTTCAGACATAAAAACAGCCCTGAGGGCCAAAGTGCGATCCAAGCCGAGGGTGAGGGGATCGGAATTCCTGGAAATGTTTATCCTGGAAAAAAACAAGGCGCGACTGGAACAGGAAAAAGAGAACATTGATAAAAAGAGGGACCAGGTCACCAACGATATTCAATTTATCGATGATGAACTTGAAGATCTGCAGGGAACCGTTGAAGGAAGCCGGAATCCGGGGTCAAAAACAGTGGATCGTAGCAATAACAAAAAGGCAAACGGGCTGAAAACAATGACCATGGACTATTAGGGGGAAATCATGGAATGGAAATGGTCATCAGTGGACAACATCGCGTCAGACAACCTGCCTGAACGCGTCAGCATTTCAAATGGTAATGACAAATTGGATTGCGCTTTCTGTGGGGGAAAAGGGGAAAAGCCAAAGGGGTCCAGGTGTTCTGTTTGCGGCGGCAGCGGCAAAATTTCGCTTCAACAGCCTGCCATAAAATGTGCCTACTGCAAAGGAACGGGCAAGGACAAACCCCGAAGCCACCTGACCTGCACCGTATGTAAAGGAAAGGGTTATGTGAGCGTCAGAGAGCCGCTTGAAACATGTTCCAAATGTCGCGGAAAAGGGGTGGACCCACACAACAAGCTTCCCTGCACCCGGTGTGCAGGAAAAGGCGTCATCACGGGGAAGGGGTAAACCATGAAAGAGAAAAAGGCTATATCCATGGGAAAACTGGCGGCCATGGAACGGCAATGGGCATTGGGTCTCACGGCCAAAAGACCGGCCATATCAGTTTTTGAGCAGGAAGCCCGGGATTGGCAACGGAAGGAAAATGCGTCCGACTCCCGGAATCAGGCGCCCATACTTTCTCCTGATCCCGTGGTGCCCTCAAAACCGCAAACAGATGTTCTGGAGAGACATGGTGAAATTTTCGGGGAAGAAGCAGGGGATGTAAACGCCCATGCACCGTCGGCCTTCCAGGGGGTAACCGCGGAGACCATGGCCAAAATCCACCATTCCGAAAACAATCATGCCTCCCGGGACAAAGCAGACGAAACGAAAGAAGGGTTTCACTGGGAACCGCTTCAACCGCCCGACAGCCGGGGACAAAAGAAAGAGAAAGATTTGAATACGGCTTCGGTGGCACTCATTGCAAGGAAGATTATGGCAAGAGAGTGGGCCGCGGCTTTGGGCCGTCCCCGGAACAACCGGAGCAATGAATCGATTTTGCTCAAGGAAGCGGAAAAACAACACCAAGAAGAACGAGCGAAAAAAGAGAAAAAAGAGACCGAGAAAAAGAGGGCGTCCAGGCAACGGAAATACGTGGAAATGGCAATCCATGCCTTTGCCCATGAACTTTTGAAGACACCCAAACCTATGGCGCCGGAAATGGCCGAACCCCTTCTGGAAGAAGCCTTTTCAGATGTGGGAAACATCATAAGCTTCACCTGGCAGGAAAAGGGTTGTTGCATCTTCCTGGAACCGTGGGAAGAAAAAAGAATGCGGCGAAAACAGGGGCAAATGGCGCCTGCGGTGTTTCAGGCCGTCATTGATGATAACCTGACGCTCGGCGCCTATAAACGGATCGAGAACCCTGAAGTCCTCCAGGAAATGCAAAACCGCATGATTTCAAACAGCATCCTGGCATCCTTCAAAGCTTCAAATCAACACCATGCCAACGTCATGGAAGATGCCGTTTCTGAAGCGGGCCGTATCATTCAGTCGACACAGACGGATGGACAGTGGGCAATTAAACTGGAGCCCTGGGAGGAGATGCGGAAACGAAATGTGGAACGTGGTGGTCAGCCCCCCGTTGTGACCTATATGATCAACGCGACCCGGAATTTCGAAAAAATATCCTGTAACAGGCTGTAAGTGGACGCTGTATTTTTGGGCTGCCGGTAAACCATGACCATTAAATAACGGCCGAAGGTCGGAGAGACACCAAAATCGGAAGGGGAAAAGCCGTGGCAAATGAAAGAAACGCAGAAACGACGCCTATCATGATTGATAAGGATCAACCCGGATTCGTTCAAACCGACTATGTCAAAGGGGTCATGAAACGCGCCAAGACCTATCTGGACGTGGGATTTCCAGTCCACTTGAGCGGTCCCGCGGGCACGGGAAATTATGTAAAGTTTTTACTTATGTAAAGTATCAAGCGTAATCCACCACTGATTCCCACATTTTAATTCTGTTACTTTCCATAATATTTCTCACAAAAACCACTATCCAAGGAGAAAATTATGGAAAAGGCAACCATCCAA
>JAERTK010000006.1 GCA_016844935.1 Desulfobacteraceae bacterium
TTCATCTCGGGGGTGAACTCTTTGCCCTGAAATGCCATGATAAGCTCCCCAATTTACGCTGTCGATGTCTTTTCGACTCACGATAGGGATGCTATCATTTGTTGTTCAAATTGTCAATCATTTCGTATCAAGTCATATGAGGACATCTATACGAGATATTTGGCTGAAGGTTCTGTTGACATTATCAAGAAGGTATTTCAGGGAGAAACAATTGAATCCGTAAAAACCAAAAAGCCCTTTTCTGATTACATATATGATTGGACAGAACTGAGAAAATGGGGAATTGACGAAAAAAACCTGCCTCCCGGAAGTATTATTCAGAACAAAGGATATACGTTTTGGGGACAATACAAGGTACAAATTCTGATCGGGATTATTCTAATCATACTTGAGGCCTTCATGGTCGTTTTTCTTTTACTGAATACCAGGAAGCGAAGGGGGGCGGAGGAGGCGCTGAGGGCGAACCGAGACTATCTTGAAAAATTAACCAACTCCATGTGGGATATGGTTTTTTCATTAAAAATGCCGGAGAGGGTGATTGAGTGGGTTAATGATTCCATTAGACTCATCGGCTACGAACCGAGCGAGTGCGTTGGCAAAGATACGGCTTTTCTCTACCCGGATAAGGATGATTTTTTGGACTTTGGCAATCAACTGAAAAACGCCACGGCAGCGGGGAAAGAAGTGTTGCATAGCGAAAGCATATTTAAAAGAAAAAACGGCGAGACTTTTCCAACTGAAATTACGGTTACTTTTCATAAGAAAAATAATGAGGTTGTTCGTGTCACCAGCATTGTTAGAGACATAAGTGAGCGTAAAGAGAATGAAGCAGAATTAGAAAAGTACCGAAAGCACCTTGAAGCCCTTGTCGAAGAGCAGACAAAGGAACTGGAAGAGAAGGTAATGGAGCTTGAGCAAATGAATGAGCTTTTTGTGGGCCGGGAGTTTCGAATCAAGGAACTCAGGGACAGGGTTAAGGCGTTAGAATCAAAGGTTGACAATTGATTATTGTCAATTCCAGTCCTCAGTAATCAGTAACTACCATGAGTGGGGGCATCAATGGATAAATTTATAAATCATACAAGATTTGGAAAAACATTCTATTTTCTATTTCTTTTGATGGCATTCACATTTTCAAACTCAATTTTTGTATTTGCTGATGAAAAACTCAAATTTGAAAATGTTGATATCGGTTTCAACCGTGCCATTGGCGCGGGTTTTATTCAAGACCGGGAAGGATTTTTCTGGATTGCCTCTCAAACCAGCCTGATCAAATGGAACGGATCGGATATAACCATTTATAACCGATCCAATGCCGGGCTTTCGGACAACACGGTTACGGCCGTTATTGAGGACCGAAAAGGAAATATCTGGATCGGTACCATGGGAGGCCTCAACAAGTATGACAAAGAGACAAACACTTTTTCACAATTCAAGCACAACCCTTCTGATGCCAACAGCTTGAGCCATGAGTCCATCGGTACGGTCAATCAATTCCAGACTCTGATTGAGGATGGCGAAGGATATTTATGGATCGCCACACAGAACGGGCTCAACCGGTTTGATCCCCATAAAGGTGAATTCAAGCACTTTATGCATGATCCCAAGGCTGCTGACAGCCTGTCCGGCAATATTGTCAACGCCATATATGAAGACGCTTCCGGCACCCTGTGGGTCGGGACCAAGAATGGATTGAACCGGTTCGACAAAAAAACAGGGACCTTTTTCCGGTATGAGCATGATCCTGAAAATTACGCCAGCCTCAGCCATAATGATGTTCTCGCCGTTATGGAAGATGATGAGGGAAACATCTGGGTCGGGACAGAGAAAGGGCTCAACAAACTTGAAAGAGATTCAGGCACCTTTATCCGGTATGAGCATGATCCACAAAACCAAGGGATTATTGCAGACAATAAAATAACGTCCATCAGCAAGGATAAAAAAGGGCGGCTCTGGTTATGCCATTACACCAAAGGAAGCATGACCGTCCTTGATCCGAAGACCGGTCAAGCCGAATTTTATATCCATGATCCCAAAAATCCGGACACATTACCCACAAATGATGCCAAATATGTTTATGAAGACCCCCAGGGTGTGATCTGGATCATTTCCACCACCGGCGGCAAGCTCCTTAAGTATGATGCAAACGCCCATAAATTCGTCACCTTTAAAGAGGACCCCAAGAATCCCCACAGTATCAATGGCAACTCCGTGCTCCCGATCTATGAAGATAGTAAAGGAGTGATATGGATTGGGACTGATAAAAGCAAATTAAATAAATACGATAAAAAAACCGGCAAATTCACCTATATCCCCATCCAGGGGTATCATCCCTATGCGTTTTTGGAAGACAGCAACGGCACCTTCTGGGTCGGGGAAACAACCGGAAGGCTCAGCATTTTTGACAGATCATCTGAAAATTATACCAAAACCTATGACCATGTGTCGTCTTCCTTTATCACCCATATTGCCCAGGATTCAAAAGATCCCTCAATCTTGTGGCTCACAACCCACAAGGACGGGCTAGTGAAGTTCAATACCCTGACTGAAGAAGTGAAATCCTTCAGGCATCAGGCCGGGGATAAAAACAGTTTAAGCAGCAATTCCGTTTGGGGGTTCGGGCAGGAAGACGACGTCTTATGGCTGGGAACCTGGGGCGGCGGGCTTAACAGATTCAATAAGGAAACAGAGAAATTCGCGGTTTATAAACACGATCCCAAAGATCCTGAAAGTATCAGCAGCAATGTGTGCGGCAATCTTCTGATCACATCTCTTGGAGACTTGTACATCAGCACCCTCGGGGGCGGCCTGAATAAATTCAATAAGGATACGCAGACCTTTGAGCATTATTCCACGAAAAATGGTTTATTCCCTTCAGATAATCTTGAAGGGATACTGGAAGACAAAGAGGGCACTCTCTGGATTGCTTCTTCCACCGAGGAAGTCATAAAATTTGATCCCAAAACCTTAGGGTATAAAGCGTACGGCCCTGGAGACGGGATTGAAATCGGGGGCCCCTGGTTTGTGGCCAATCATAAGACCCGGGACGGCCAGATGTGGTTTGGCGGTCCCAAAGGCGTAACGGCCTTTTATCCTGAAGACATCAAGGACAATCTTTTCAGGCCGCCCGTCTATATCACCTCTCTCTCCCAGGGAGGCGAACCCATCATGACGGACAAAGCCCTGGAAAGGTTGTCCGAACTTGAAATTTCCTGGGAGAAGCCGTTTTTCGAGTTTGAAGCGACGGCCCTGAATTATACCAGGCCGCAGCATAACCGATACCGGTATAAACTGGAAGGATGGGACAAGGAGTGGTTTAATTCCGGTTTATTCAGATCCGGCAGATATTCCAATCTCAAGGGCGGGAAATACATTCTTAGAATAGCAGGTTCCAATAATGACGGCGTCTGGTGCGCGCCTGAGCAGGAAGTGGCCCTGAAATTAAGTGTCTCCTCACCTTTCTGGCAAACAAACTGGTTTAAGGGTTCCGTCGCGTTGGCGATTCTATCATTCATCCTCTTTATTTTATATTATCTGAAAAGATTGAATTCCGAAATCATCCAGAGAAAAAGTTTTGAAAAGTCACTGTCCGCCGAAAAAGAGCGCCTTGCGGTAACCCTGGAAAGTATCGAGGATGGCGTTATCACCACAGATATCGGGGGTAACATCGTTTTGCTGAACAGCATGGCAGGCAAAATAACCGGCTGGACCCAAAGCGAGGCATATCAAAAGCCCTTTGAGGCGGTGTTCAATATCCGTGATGAAAAAACAGGATTACCCTTTGAAGACCTTTTAAAAAAGGTCCTGAAATCGGGAAGTATGACGGATCTCGTAAGCCATGCCATATTGAAAGTGAAAAGCGGGAAAGAAATACCCATTGAACACAGAGGTGCACCCATCAGAGATGAGAAAGGAAATATCATCGGAGCTGTTTTCGCCTTCCGGGACATTACTGAGCGAAAGATGGTTGAAGCGGAACTGGAGAAACACCGTGAACACCTTGAAGAAATGGTTAAAAAACGTACCATGGAGCTGAAGGAAAAGACAGACAAGGTCGCAGAGTCCCGAAAAGCCCTCACCTATCTTGTTGAAGATATAAACGAAGCCAGAGAAGATCTTGAAAAGGCAAACCGCGACCTCGGAGTTTTAAACGAGGAACTGCAGGATTTCGCTTATATCGTTTCCCACGATCTCAAAGCCCCGCTCCGGGCAGTAAGCCAGCTCTCATACTGGATTTCGGAAGACTACGGGGACGAACTGGGGGATGACGGGAAAAACCAGATTTCACTCCTCATCAACCGGGTTCAACGGATGGACGGGCTGATCAACGGCATCCTTCAGTATTCACGGGTGGGACGAATCCGCGAGAAGAAAGAGACCGTTGATCTCGATCTTCTGGTCCAGGATGTGATTGACGCACTCTCATTCCCGGAACAAATCCATATCTCCATTAAAAACCGTCTGCCCACCGTCAGCGGGGACCGGACACGCCTGGAACAGGTGTTTCAAAATCTTCTGTCCAATGCCGCTAAATTCATGGATAAGCCGGACGGCATCATTGTGGTGGATTGCGTTGATCTTGAATCTGAGTGGCAATTCAGTGTTAAAGACAATGGGCCCGGAATCGACATCAAATACCACGACAGAATTTTTAAGATCTTTCAGACCCTTTCCGCCCGGGACGAACGGGAGAGCACCGGCATCGGCTTAACCCTTGTCAAGAAAATCATCGAATTGTATAATGGAAGGGTATGGGTGGAATCTGAACCGGGAAAGGGAAGTACGTTCTTTTTTACGATTCCGAAGATTGATGAACTCGTAAAAAGTCAAAAAGTTCAAGGTTTGGAGTAATGCAATGATGGCTATATTTAACAGGAATCCAAAATAGCCTTGACTGTTTTGGAATCAGGTATAAAATAGGCATATGCGCTACATAACACCCTACATTCTTGATGACCTGAAAAGAAAGATGGTTTTCGTAGGAGGTCCCCGGCAGGTGGGTAAAACAACCCTTGCAAAGGCCGTCCTTTCCAGTAATTACCCTGATGGGCGTTATTTTAACTGGGATTTTGACGAAGACCGTCAGGATATTCTTCGAAAAAGGTGGCGCACGGATAATACGCTGCTCATATTTGACGAGTTGCACAAGTTCCCCAAGTGGAAGGGCTGGATCAAGGGAATATATGACGTGTCTCACGATTTCCACTCATTCCTGATTACGGGTTCAGCCCGTCTTGATATCTATCGTCGAGGCGGCGACTCTCTGTTGGGAAGATACCATTACTGGCGGTTGCATCCTTTCACCCTCGATGAGATCCCAAAGGGGGTTTCTCCAAAAGACGCTTTCAAACGTCTGATGACGCTTGGAGGGTTTCCTGAGCCGTTTCTGGGGGGTGATGAACGCCTTGCGCGACGCTGGCGGCGGGAGCGCTTTGACAGGGTTCTGAGAGAGGATGTCCGGGATCTGGAGCCGGTAAGGGACATTCAGCTATTAAGCATGTTTCTGGACCTGTTGCGGCACAGGGTGGGTGGTTTGGTCGTTCTGTCAAATCTTGCCAGGGACCTGGAAATCTCTCCAAAGACGGCAAAGGCATGGCTGGAAACCTTAGAAAGGATGTATCTGGTATTCAGCGTAAGACCCTTTACAAAGTCATTGCCGCGAGCGGTGAGAAAACCGCCCAAGGTCTACTTCTTTGATAATGGTGACGTGTTAGGCGATGAGGGGGCCCGTTTTGAGAATCTTGTTGCCACATCTCTCCTGAAACGATTGCACTATCTCGAGGACAGCCAGGGCTATAAATATGAATTGCGATATATCCGTGACAAAGAAGGCCGAGAAGTTGATTTTGCAATTGTTAAAGAAGGGGAACTGGAAGAGTTGATAGAAGTTAAATACTCTGACGATTCAATAACGAGATCACTCTCCTATTATGCCAACCGGCTTAACCCCAAAAAGGCCGTACAGATTGTTTCGGAGATAAAAAGACCATATGACAAGGGTAAAATAAGAGTTACCGACCCCATATCCTATTTCAGTAACTTCTTCAAATGAGGACTTAAGGGGTTTGACAATTGTCTATTGAATATTGGAAAGGAAAAATGAAAGCTCAGGCGAAAACAATTCACTGGGGAAAAGTTTTCATTCAAATTTTTTCTCTTCTTGTAACTGTGACCAATGTTAAAAGGAGTTGAAAATGAGAAGTTCAAAACCGATCCTGCTGGTTGAAGACGACCAGGTGGATGCCATGACCGTGAAACGTGCCCTGAAAGAACTTCACGTGACCAACCGGGTGGATACGGTGGAAAACGGGGAAGAAGCCCTTTTATTCCTGAAGGACCCTCAAAATGAAAAACCCGGCATTATCCTACTGGACCTGAATATGCCCAGGATGAACGGCATTGAATTTCTCACCGTGGCCAAACAGGATGAAAGGTTAAGAAGCATACCGGTGGTGGTCCTGACCACATCTAAGGCGGAACAGGACAAGGTGGACAGTTTCAATCTCGGCGTAGCCGGTTACATGATCAAGCCGGTGGACTATCGGCAATTCGTGGACGTGGTCAAAACCATCGATCTTTACTGGACGTTGAGTGAACTGCCGGATTGAGTCCCGGCTTTTAAATACAGGGAGTCCATGATGTCAGGCAAAGAACTCAGGATGCTGGTTGTTGAAGACGATCTGGTGGATCGAATGGCCTTTGAACGATTCGTCAAGAAGAACAATCTTGCCTATGATTACAAGGTGGCCGGTTCCATTTCGGAAGCTGAAACCCTCTTAAAATCAAATACCTTTGACATAGTGATCACCGACTACATGCTGGGGGACGGTACCGGTCTGGAGCTCTTTGAGAGCTTTCAGGATATGCCCATCATCGTGGTTACGGGTACGGGAAATGAGGAAGTCGCCGTAACCGCCATGAAACGGGGTGCCTATGACTATCTCATCAAGGATCCTAACGGGTATTACCTCACCACCCTGCCGGTCACCGTGGAAAAGGCCCTGAAACATAAAGAGGCGGAAAAGGAACTGGCCCGCTACCGGCAAGATCTGGAAACTTTGGTCAAAGAACGGACCCGGGAGCTTGAAAAAGTCATCGAAGAACGGAAAAAAGCGGAAACCCAGCTCCGTCAAGCCCAAAAGATGGAAGCCATCGGTACCCTGGCGGGCGGCATCGCCCATGATTTCAATAACATCCTTTCTTCCATTTTAGGATTTACGGAACTGGCTCAGATGAGGATTCCCGAAGACCATGAGGTACAGTCCGATCTGGACCAGATATTGCGCGCGGGCGATCGGGCAAAAGATCTGGTACAGCAGATCCTCACCTTCAGCCGCAAAACAGACCAGGAGTTGAGGCCGGTCCAGGTAAACTTGATCGTAAGGGAAGCGCTCAAACTGCTCCGGGCATCCATTCCAACCACCATCCATATCCAACAAAGCGTTGAGAGCAAATCCCTGGTCATGGGAGACCCCTCCCAGATTCATCAAGTGCTCATGAACCTCTGCACCAACGCGGCCCATGCCATGCAG
>JAERTK010000007.1 GCA_016844935.1 Desulfobacteraceae bacterium
ATGGACCTCAGCAATTTTGATAGTGCAAGCAGACCCTTTGGCCAATTATACAAAGTGGTTGGAAAAGTTGTAGAAGATAAGCGCCTCAATGATCTTGCCAAAAATCTGAAATCAAAAGCAGGCGTGTTTGATAAACTGCGTTGTGCTATGCGCATTGCTATTCCTGAAGGCAAAAACGGCATCAACGATAATGGTGACGACATGGAGATGAAGAGCATTGAAGAAAAGGTGACCGCATTCAGGGACTGGCTTCTTGAAAATAAACACAGGAAAAAGACCTATAAGAATATGGTCGCACAGATCGACAAATACTGGGAAAAACTATTTGCCGATCCGATACAAGTCGTTACCCCGGACGGAGTCACCATAATTCAACCTCAAAGAACGAACAATATTCTGGAGAGGTTTTTCCGGGATGCGAAACGACGCGGTCGTAAAAAAACAGGCATGAGTTCTTTAAATAAAATGCTGAAAGCGATCCTTGCAGATACGCCGATAGTACAAAATTTAAAGAACGATCAATATATGGAAATTATTCTCAATGGATGTTCAAGCCTGGCAGAAAGATTTTCACAAATTGATGCGAATCTGGTACGAGAAGAGATGGCAGAGGCGGCCAAGAGCAACGGAAAAATATTGCCGGCAATTAAAAAAATGATAAGGGATGTTGAATTCACGGCAAAAATATCGACGTATTTTCGTTCAGCAGAAGCAAGATAAATGCCAACCGTCATTTGCGGTCATAGGTCAAAAGCGTCATGAAACAAATTGGAGGATGGACTGAAAAATGTTCGAAAGACGGAAGTTTATCAAAAAGAGTGCGGTATGGGGGGGATACGCGCTGGGCGCCCTGGCCCTCGGTTTCCCGGTTTTTTCTTTCGTAGGTTTCAGAAAAATATCAGAGAAGACCATTGTGTTTCCGCCCGACGCGCAAAACGCCATCGCCAATTTCAAAGAAGGCGTTTATCTCATGAAGTCAAAAGAAGGGTTCAGAGCACTCTCCGCCAAATGCCCTCATCTGGGATGCACCGTCAACTTCCATGCGGTTTCTGAAACATTCAAATGCCCCTGCCACGGCAGCACCTTTGACGCTTCAGGAGAATGGATTTCCGGGCCCGCCCGGAAAAACCTTCAATCGCTTCCGGTCAAAAAAACGCCCGGGGGCGGCATAGAAACCGTCATAAAAATCTGATCGAGGATTTGTTTTGCGGAGCACAAAAAGTCCCGGCAACAGGATTTCGATCGGTGTCTCCGCTTACCTTCCCCGCCTGGGGCTTTCAGCCCTTTTTTTGTGTCTTTTTTCAGGCATGGTTCTCATATTCTACTATCGCCCCGTGGGGAATGTCTTTCAAAACGTTGAAGAAATTACAACCCTTGTCCCCTATGGCTGGTTTTTCAGGCAGCTGCATTTTGCTTCAGGCCAGCTTTTTGTAATCCTGATGCTTATCCATGCCGTGGACCATTTCAACCGGAAACGATATCGCCTCTACCCCGTGGGCCAGTGGCAACGTCTCGTATTTTCCCTGTGTCTCTGTTTTTATACCCTTTTCACGGGGTTTATCTTGAAAGGGGACAAGGAAGGGATCTTTGCGGCGCGGATTTTCATGAATATTACAGGCAACGTCCCCGTGGTGGGGGAACCGATCTCCAGGCTCTTTATCCTGCCCGGGGAAAACCTCTTTTTCCTCCCCTATCTGTACCACTGCTTCTTCCTGCCCATCCTGATTTTGTATTTCATCAGATCCCACATCCGAAACTGGTTTCCAAAGCAAGGCATCCTTTATACCGGTTCGGCGGGACTCTGTCTCTATGCACTATTCGTCAAGCCGTTTATGGATATTCCACCCAATGCCTTTGCCACATCCGTAAAAGGCCCCTGGTTTTTTCTGGGCGTTCAGACCCTGCTGAAAACCTTTCCGGCGATCCTGGCGGGCATTATTTTTCCAGCCCTTTTTTTGGGGGGTGTGCTGATCCTGCCAAGCGTCGAAAAGGCTGCGGGAAAATTCGGGGATGAAAAGGGTCCCCTGAAAATTGTCTCAAGATGCCTGCATTGGATCATTGTGCTGGTGTTTTTTTCATATGCCCTTTTGACCCTTTATGCAGCCTTTTGGGAACATTTGACCCCATAACGGAATGATGACCGTCTGGATCAGGTTATATTCGTCTGTTTCAGCAAAGAGGCCTTGAGCACCTATGAGGAAATTTTTTCGAGCACATCTTTAAAGAGTTCATAGATGTTTTTCCTGTGGCCGGCATAATGGATATGAACCCTGTGGTTCTGATGGTCTATGTCGTAGATAACCCTGAATCGTTTCATGCGCAGTGAGTAGTAGCCGGAAAGCTCCCGCTCGAGGGCCTTCCCCTTGTAAGGATCTCTTCTCAACTGGATGACGTGAGATTTGACAAGCGACTTGATCTGTGGATGAAGCGATTTGATCTGGTCCCGTGAGGTTCGGGAGTAGAGAAGCTCATAGCCCATCATTCCTCCCAGACGTCTTCATGGGAGAAAACCCTGCCCGACCTGAAATCATCTTTTGATTTTTCCAGGGATTTCAAAATTTCTGTGTCACCCAGAATATCGATGGTTTCCATGAGCGCATCGTAACGGGCGAGCGACATCACAACCCCTACCGCTTCCCCATTCCGGGTAACAGCGATGGTTTCCTCTTCTTCCTCCACGCGCCTCAGGATATTCAGAAGGTCTCTTTTTACCTTTGTAACGGGCAGAATATGCTGAAACTCTTCCATGATCCCCCCCTCTAATAATTTTAATGACCATTATAATTTCAATGGATCAATGTGTCAAGTGTGGGGAAATGAATGGTGTCAAATTCCGATCTCAGGTGTCGCGCCTATCCCTGGTGATGTTCATCCTTCAGAAAATGGCTGTGGTACTCCTTTTCGCTCAGATATTGTTTGAGCAGATACGTCAACAGATCGAACAGACGGGTCATGTCTTCCTCGCTCATGCGCTCCCGCATGAGGGCCATGTGCGCGTCGTCGGAGAATTTCTGGAGATAGTAGGTGATGGTGTGTTCATCGCCTTCCCGGTCAAGCCCGTAGCCCACAAGGCCATCGTAATTTTCTACAAAATCATGTGTATGTTTTCCCATTTAAAACCCCATAGCCTGGTTTACCAGAACGACCGACATGTCGGTCATCATGGGCTTTCGATGAAAGATGGCCGTAATCCGGCAGATTCGCTGGGGGGAATTGCAGTCGTTGCAGAGGCCGGTTTCAGCGCAGGGCGTATCCATATTGAGACTTTTGGCCCGCATGGGTCCAGCCACATTCCTGACCCGGTCGAGTGCTGATTGAAGGTCATGGGTGACCTTGTTCATGCCTGCCACCACCACCACTTTTTGCGGGCCGAAACTCATGGCGTTGGTCCGGTTACCCACAGCGTCCACATTGACGATCTCACCGGTGGCCGAAATGGCGTTGGCACTGCAGAAAAAACAATCGCACCGTCCCTGCTGAAGCCGAATCTTAAGGCCCTCTTCTCCTGGAAGCCCGGTTTTCCAGTGATCGTAAAGCGTTTTCCCCTGGGCCCCGAGTGCCTCGGTGAGCCCCAGTGCCCGGGTGGTATCGGAGCCGCCGAAACCAAAGGTATCAAACCCTGAAACCATTTCCAGAATCAATGCTTTCGCATCCTCCGACGTGGCCGCGAAATGGGCGTCGAAACCATTCTTTTTCAGGTTCTTGACGCACTTCTCGCCCAGCTTTTCCCAGAGCCACGACTGGTAGTTGTTTTCCATGGACATCTCTTTGTGAGATTTCATTTTTACTTCCATTTTTAAACCCTCCCACGGTGAATTGTGATGAAGTTGTTCTGCCAGCAGGATCCCAGCACCACCCGCTCAATGAAGGGATTTTCGGCCAACAGAAGTTGTGCCAGTTGGTGCGCCGGCCCCTCGTCGGTGAGCCTGTCCAGCTGGTTCAGGAAGACGATTTTCCGGGCCGACACGGGCGCGTTCTTGAACAGCCCCGCTTTTGGGTCAAACGCACCGACCAGTCGTTCGGGGTTGAGGATATCCCCATCTTCGAGCCCGGTCAGTGCCTTAAACAGTGCCGGTCTGAAGACCGTGTCCGGCCCCAGGGGCTTACCGAGAACCTTCAGACCCATGAGGGCAATCACGGTGGTTACGGACCCCGGGATCACCGGTTCGTGAGCTGCCGGCGCCTTCAGGGGGCGGCCTGCCGCACCATCCGCCTCGATGATCACATACGCTGTCCCGGGCATCCTGAAGAGATCATCCGCCCATGCGGGAGGAATGCCGTCAACCTTTCCATTTGAAAGGAATTCCTTCCCCACGAACACACTGCCAATCTCATCCAGCCCCTTTTCTACGGCTTCCAGATCCGGTCCACCGGGGGCGTAAAGCACCAGGCGGGGAAAGGCACTGGCTTCCGCCTGCCGGACTTTGGTGGTGGTACTTGAAATCACCCTTGCCCCGGTCAGGCCCAACGCTTCCGCCAGAGCAAAACAAAGGGTCGATTTGCCGCCCCCGCCCACAACGGCCACATGCTCTCTGGGACCGAGGCCCAGAGCGGTGATCAACCCTTCGCAGGATTTCTTCAAATCGGAATGCCCCAACTATTTCTTTCTCAAAACTCTGCTGTCGCCCACCCGAACCGTCACCTGGCTACCGTCAAAATATTCAATGAGCGGGATGGTGTACTTTCTGGAAGCGCCGGTCATCTCTTTAAACTGCGGTGTGGTGATTTCCCCATGGGACCTCAAAAAATCCACCAGATCTTTTTCCAGTGTTTCCACAGCGTTTCTATGGAAATAGAGGTCTTCCTTGACCTTCACCAAAACACCTTCTTTTACCATGACGCCCAGAACTTCCGACGCCGTATTCCCTTGAAACTTCGACTTGAGTTCCTTGAAATAGGGGGGTTGAAGTCGGCCCTTGTCATATATCTCTTCCAGTTCCCGGCGGGCCTTTTTCTGGTCCTGGGCCAGGGTTACCTGGTGGCCCTTCAATCGAACCACTTCCTTTTCCTGAACCAGCGCCTCTTCTTTCTCCAACTGATGAATGAGGTGATTAAAGAGCTTGGGGTCATTGGCACCCCTCATCCTGGAACGAAGCTCCTCCTTGATCAAACCCTGTTTCAGAGGAAAGTCTTTATGGTACTCAGAAAGTGTTTTTAACAGCTCACGCTTTGCTTTTTCCATGAAATCCGCATGGATCATGGTTCCCCGTTCCTTATCAAACCGAATAATCCGCCTTTTCGCTTTAAGGGCGTTGAGCTGTTCCGTCAGTTTTTTCCGGCTCATGTTCACCAGGAAAGAAAGTTCCTCCTCCCCGACACCCTGAAACCGTCCCAGGGACACAAACAGTTCAATGGTTTCCTTCATTTCTCCCTTATCAAGGAGCTTCAGCTCACTGAGCACCCTTTCCTGGAACCGCTTTTTCTTTCCGGGCAGGGGGTTCAGAATCTGGCCGCCGCCGATGGTGCGAACCGGCGAGTAGCTCCGGAGGACATAGCGATCCCCTTTCAGAACGGTCGTGGGCGCATCCAGCCTGAGCTGGGCCAGGCAGGTTTCCCCGGGACTCAGTTCATCCCGGTCCAGCAGAACCAGGGTAGAGATGATTTCTGCCGTGCCCGCATGGAACCGCACTTTGGCCCTGTTCTTGAGCTTGCGCGGTGCACTTAAAAGAAGGTCCAGGACCACATCCAGCATGTACGTTGAACGAAGCGCGTCTTTTGTGGCGACAATATTCCCCCTCTGCAACGCCATCTTTTCGATGCCCTGCAAATTGATGGCCGTCCTCAGACCCGCCTCAACCTCCTGGACAGTCTCATTGTGAACATGAATTCCCCTGATTTTTGATGAAATTCCCTGGGGATAAACGGTCACGTCATCTCCCGTCCGGATTTTTCCTGATGCGCTTGTACCCGTAATGACCGTGCCAAAACCCTTCATGGTAAACACCCGATCAATGGGGAGACGGAACAGATGCCCCATATCGCGCTCGGGAATCTCTTTGGTCATCCGGCCGATCAGTTCAATGAGTTCCGGAATGCCCGCTTTGGTAACGGAGGAAACTTCCGCCATGGGTACATCGGCCAGAAAGGTATCGGACAAGTATTCGGAAACATCCTCCCGCACCAGCTCCAGCCAGTCCTCGTCCACCATATCCACTTTGGTGAGGACCACAAGCCCGTGTTTAATCTTCAGAAGCGAACAGATCTCCAGATGCTCGCGGGTTTGCGGCATGACCCCTTCATCCGCTGCAATGACCAGGGCCACCAGGTCGATTCCCGTCGCGCCGGCCACCATATTCTTGACGAATTTCTCGTGACCCGGTACGTCCACAATCCCCAATCGCCTTCCATCGGGCAGGCCCAGGTGAGCGAAACCGAGTTCAATGGTGATACCCCGCTCCTTTTCTTCTTTCAAACGATCCGTATCAATACCGGTAAGTGCTCTGATCAGCGACGTCTTCCCGTGATCAATGTGGCCGGCCGTGCCGAGAATAATCTGTTTCATGAAACGATCCTTAAATTTCTGAAGAGGTAAACTCATGGCCCTGGTTCCACAGGCCGGTTGCAGACGCTCGATGAAAATGGGTGGGCATTAAACGGGCTCACTGACAAACATCGTACCGCCAAAATAAAAGGTATGGCCATGGGTGTCAAGCCGAATAGGTTGTGAAAAATTGTTTGAAAAATTTGTTGACCCAATATGGGATTTCTGATAGAAGACGGTTTCTGTTTATTCAGGTCCATTTGACGGGCCCGATTAGCAAACCTTATTCCCCGGTAGCTCAGCTGGTAGAGCAGGTGGCTGTTAACCACCTTGTCGGCGGTTCGAGTCCGTCCCGGGGAGCCAATAAAATATAAGGTTTGCCCAACTAAACATAAAAACACCTCACCATCTTTATTTTAACGGTATAATACTTCCAAATAAGCGTTTCCTATCAATTTTTGCCTTGCTGATGTGCCCATAATTGTCATTTTTTGAAAATTGAATATCCTAATCCTGGCCTCCAATTAAGGTAAAGACGGCGAATATACCCAACGCTCAGATGATTCCTTCTCAAACATTCTTCCCTTTATAAGGATGGTACAATCTTTGCAAAATACAAAGTTTTAGATGCCGATGGGTTTGAAGAACTGCCATTTTATGGGATAAAGAATTTTTTGCGGAGGAAAGCACCATGGGTTTCCCTTCATGCAAAATCGGTCTCATGGTTATCGTGTGGATAATGGCGTCTGTATCGGTTACGGACGCAAACACCTATTACGTCCTTACCGACGGTGGAAGTGCAACCCAGTGCACCGGTCTCACAGATGCCCCCTACCCGGGATCCGGGACAAATCAGGCCTGCGCCTGGTCTCATCCCTTCTGGGCTTTGAACGGCAGCGGTGAATGGAATATTCAGGGTGGCGATACGCTGGTGATCGGAAGCGGATCCTACCGCATGGGCATCGATGCGCCCAATACAGGCTGGTGCCAGGCTGAATGGGCGTATAGCTGCCATTTACCACCCTTGCCTTCTGGTCCATCCCCAGGCAACCCCACTCGGATTGTGGGAGCTGGGTGGGATCAGAGTTGTGCCGATCCACCGGAACTGTGGGGTGTTGAAAGAGCCTGGCAGATCATCAGCCTGGCAGGCACGGACAATGCCACCATCGCCTGCATGGAACTGACCGATCATTCCGGTTGTGTGGAACATCACGCAAACCCTGCGATTCAATGCGAACGCGATACACCACCGTTTGGTGATTGGGCTGCTATTGGCATTGCCGCATCTGATTCCTCAAACGTCACACTGAAGGATCTGAATATCCATGGCTTTGCAAGCAGCGGAATTCATGCGGGTCGGCTAAAAGACTGGACCGTTCTAAACGTTCGCATTGCGGGAAATGGCTGGGTTGGATGGGATGGTGACATTGCTGGAAAAGATGCCAACACAGGGACAATGCGCTTCAAGAATTGGACTGTTGAATGGAACGGTTGTGCAGAGTCCTATCCCCATGAAACCATTAACAACTGCTGGGCGCAGACAGCCGGTGGATACGGTGACGGGGTTGGTACGGGAGAGACCGGCGGTAACTGGGTAATTGAAGATTCCATATTCAGGTATAATACCTCCGACGGCCTTGACCTGCTTTATACGCGTCTTTCAAGTCAGATTGTCATTCGAAGAACGCAATCCTACGGCAATGCTGGTAATCAGATAAAGGTTAACGGTCCCACCCGCATCGAAAACAGCCTGGTAGTGGGAAATTGCGGTTTTTTCAACGGAAAATCATTTACCTATAATGTGGACGATTGCCGGGCAGGCGGTTCTGCACTGGCGTTCGCCCTCAGGCAGAATAATGCCGTATCCCTCATCAATTCAACCCTTACCGGGCACGGTGACTGCCTCATTATTGCCGAATGTGACGATGGCACCTGCAACGGATCTGAAACCATCACCCTCCAGAACAACATCTTTATCGGCAACCAGGAGTTTATGGATCCAAATGATACGACCTGTTATATCTGGTTCGATCAGGATAATTATTATAATGCTGAAATCGATTATAACGTCGTATATGGGGCAAAGATTGGGGGGGTTGGGTTGTCAGAAAATGATATTTCCCAAGATCCCCTGATTGTTGACGACACCTTGATAACCTTTGACGGACACTTGAAAATCGGTAGCCCTGCCATCGACAGTGGTCTGGCTGCAGGTAGCTTGGGGGGGTTGATTCCGGACCATGATCTTGAAGGGTTTAGCCGCCCCCATGGCAGCAGTGTAGACCGCGGGGCCTATGAGTTTCTTTCTGCCGTGTGCCCAGACTGCTCCGGCGACACCGTGGTGCTCGAAAACATAACATATCTATCAAACACAACATGTGAATGCACCGCTGCAACATCCATCACCATCGGCAGCGGGGTAACCATTAAGAATGGGGCGACTGTTACGTTTAGAAGCAAAATAGTGAAGATAGAGGGCGGGTTTCATGCGGAGGGCGGCTCCATGGTGATAATACAGAAAGAGTAAGCCGGTCACAATTCTCTACCACGCAGAACGCCAGGATCGCTAAACCATGGGGTTGGATAACTTCAGGTGGCATACGATCCCGGAAATCCAGACTTTCACTCTGACAACGGCCTGGTAGAAAATTGCCTTTTTGAGTATCTTGCCGGTATCGGTCCCCAGTACTTACATCGGCGGCGTAGACGCCCACCACGCCCGCAATAGATGTTTATGAAGCCACAAATCCTGGATGAACTACTGTTCGTAACAGGGATAGACAGTTTGAGTATTCGAAGCGATCGGATAATACTTCATCTCATCTTATCGTGGGGATACTTGGATTCGGGGAAGCAGCCCTGCTTTACCTCGTTACGGAGGAGTTACTTGTTGAAGCACATGAGATGGAGGATACCCTTTCTATAACAGCAATGTTTTTCCTCGGTTTCCTCCTGCCGCTCCTTCTCGGAAGCCTGTAATCATAAGATAGTTGGCAGCAGCAACCGGTGGTGAAGGTAGCTCTATCTTTGCGCCTCGTATTTCATCAATCATTTCCGAATCCTCTCAGTTCAAATTTAAACCTCAGTCGCCACTTTCTGGCAATGTTCCGATATTCTTGCGTAATATTGACGAGTGTGCGATGCTGTTTCACACTGGTTTCTATTTTCCATAACCGGAAGCGCGTGGGTCAGGCGGCATTTCACTTGTGTTGGTCCATAAAGCCGGCCCGTTCTTCAAGCATCTGGAGGATTTTCTCATGACCGAAAAGCCCACATCCCGGGAATTGGAGCAGAAAAAGGAGCATGGTGCTCAATTGGTCAAATAAACCCAATTGTTATTTCGGATTTTTTTTGGCAGAAAGTGTCGCCATAATCTGGAGAAGGATAAAGCTATGAATCGTTTTGTTACCCAACCCAAGGTATCCGTCTTGTTCCTGTTCATATTATTGGTTTTCTTGTCAGGTTCCAACCTCCGGGCGGCTCCTGCCACCGAAAGCGCGGAAACCAAGAATATTAAATCACCTGCACAAGAGATCCAACTTTCCCCATCGGAAAAGGCCTGGCTTAAGGACAAACACATTGTCCGCATCCGTGTGGGTAATGCCCCGCCTTTGATGTTTGAAGATGGGGGGGAAATCCGGGGGATGGCCATTGACTATGTCAATCTCATTTTTACGCGCAACAAAATCGCCTTCAAATATATTTCCGAAAATGAAGTGACTTGGCCGGAAGCCCTGGCGTATATAAAAAAACATGAAGTTGTCGACATGGTCCCCACCGCAAAGGTGACCCAAAAACGTAAAGAATACATGCTCTTTACAAATGCGTACATTTTTGCCCCCTGGGTCATTTTCACAAGGGAGGATTCCGATTTTATAAGTACTATCGATGATTTGAAGGGAAAGACGGTCTCGGTGCAAGAAGGCTTTGCCATGCATAAGAAACTGGAACGGGAATACCCTGGAATCAACTTACTGGTGAGTTCAGCGCGTTCCAAAGATTATATGATTAAGCCCATTAGAGATGTTTCCTTTGGTCAAGCGGATGCTTTTATCGGCAACCTTCTAATGACCACTTACAGGTTGCAGAAAGAAGGGTACACCAATGTCAAAGTTGCAGCCCCCACACCATTCGGCAACCACAATCAGTCAATGGGAATACGTAACGACTGGCCCGAGTTGGTCAGTATTATTAACAAGACACTGGATTCCATGACACCCGAGGAGCATGCTGCCATTCGTAACAAGTGGCTGTCCATGCGTTTCGAGTATGGCATCAGCCCCGCCTATGTGTTGAAATGGGTGTCAGGGATTATCGGGGTGGCGGCATTAATACTGATTATGATTCTCTTGTGGAACAGGAAGCTATCCAGAGAGATTCGAGTGCGAAAGAAGGCTGAAGAGGCCCTGGCAGAAAGTGAAAGCCGGTTTAGGGAAATGTTTGAGCAGTCTCCATTCGGCATTGCGTTAATAGGCTCTTTTAGCGGACACATATATGCGCTCAATCCAAAGTTTGCGGAGATTGCCGGAAGAACAATAGAAGAGATGAAGGGTGGAGATTGGATGAGCATCACCCATCCTGACGATGTGCAGGAAGATTTGGATAATATGGCTTTATTGAATACCGGGAAGATAAATGGCTTCAATATGGACAAACGATATATCCATCCGGACGGTTCTCACGTCTGGATCAATATGACCATCGCTCCTGTGGCAGTAGAGGACAAAACCCACCCTCGCCATCTGTGTATGATTGATGACATCACCGCACAAAAGGAGGTTCAAGAAGAAAGAAAGCAACTCCAGAACAAGCTCCAGCGTTCTCAAAAAATGGAAGCCATGGGGCTGATGGCGGGTGGTGTCGCACACGACCTGAATAACATCCTCTCAGGGATTGTAAGCTATCCTGAACTGCTTCTGATGGATTTGCCTGAAGAGAGCCCGCTCAGGAATCCCATAAAGACAATCCAGGAATCCGGAATGCGGGCAGCCGATGTTGTGGAGGACCTGTTGACCATCGCCAGAGGGGTGGCAAGCAGCAAGGAAGTCCTGAACCTCAATGCCGTGGTCGAGGAATACCTGGATTCTGCCGAACAACAAAAGCTCGAAAAAGTCCATCCCATGAGTACTTTCAAAACTGAGCTTGATTCCCAATTGCTAAATATCACCGGTTCAGCTTCTCACATCAAGAAGATCCTGATGAATCTGGTTGTAAACGCATCAGAGGCCATTGAGGGCAGCGGTACAGTTATGATATCCACGGTGAATCAATAT
>JAERTK010000008.1 GCA_016844935.1 Desulfobacteraceae bacterium
GTTCCTACGCTCTGCGTGGGAATGCACTTTGGGCGCTCTGCGCCCAAGGACGCGGAGCGTCCTAGACAACGTTCCCACGCAGAGCGTGGGAACGAGAGGTCATTCGCCAACCAAAGTGTAAACCAGAAAATGAAGGATGCCTAAAATTTGATTTTAATTTATCATGAAAAATTCAAGTGTCAAGGTGAAAATACACGAATATCAATGGGTACCACTGGAAATTGCACGGGGGAACCGAGAAAATAAGCTGAAGAAGACCAGAGAATTCATGGAGGTGGCGAATTTTCAGCAGGCAGACGTTATGCAAACCAAAACGAAGAAGGGAACCATGAACCATTATACCCCTATGCCGTCAAAAACAGCTGAACCGTTGCACCTGAAATAATGGTCTATCTGGAAAAAGAATTTTGGTGAAACGGTCCACTAAGATCAAGGATTAGCCGCGCAGGTGGAAACTCTTTGTGCTGCTGCCTTATTCAAGCCTGTCTTAATTTCCTGGAATACCGAGGCCCAGTCCCCTTTTTTCTTCTGCCGGTAAATCCGCATGGTCGGGTACCAGGGGGAATCGGTTCGGTTCAGAAGCCACGGCCAGTGATGGGCAAAGGTAAGAACGAGCCATACCGGTTTGCCCATGGCGCCGGCCAAATGGGCCACAGCGGTATCGACCGCGATGATCAGATCCAGATTTTCAATAAGACCCATGGTATCTGTAAAGTCTTCAAGCTCCGGGCCGTAGTTGATTACTGCCATCCCAGGGGGTAAATCCCTAACCTGTTCGGCGGCCTCCCCTTTTTGTATTCCGATCAGCCGCACCGTCCCGATGCCTGAAATGGCGGCAAAATGCCTCAAACGACAGGAACGGTTCCGATCATTGGGATTCTTGGGTCCCCCCGCCCATACAATCCCGACTTTAAACCCATCCCCTGCAAGCCGTTTCTTCCAGCATCCTGCTTTATCCGCGTCCGCATGGAGATAGGGAACCGTATCCGGTATGGTATCCAAGGATGTATTGAATATCGTCGGCAAACTCAGGAGGGGCGCATATAAATCCATATCTGTCGGCAACACACCGTCTGTGGAACAAGGTATCAACCGATCGATTCCCAGGAAATTCTTAAAAAGCCCTATCATCGTCTCCTGGGTTTCAAAGATGATATTACCGCCGCGCGCCTTAACCATCGGAAGATAACGCACAAACTGGATGGTATCACCCAAACCCTGCTCATCGTGAATATACAGGGTCTTTCCCGAAAATGATTCACCCGTCCAGAGGGGGACCTTACAGGGTCGAAGGTTCGCCATCCGCCAGTCGGGTTTTTCTAACCGCCATTCAAATTCCTTCCAGCCCGCCTCCAAACAGCCGGTCAGCAAGAGCACATGGGAAAGGTTCCAATGGGGGCCGGCCAAATCAGGACTGATTTCAATTGCCTTTTGGTACATATCCATTGCCTGCGCTATCTCACCCTGTTCCTTGAGCAGCAGCCCAAGATTATTCAAAGCATAGACATGCCCAGGCGCAATCCGCAGGACTTTCCGATAACAGTCAATGGCCTCATCCTCCCTGTCCATCGAGCCCAGCGCAGCCCCAAGCGCAAACAGGGCCTCGGTTCTTGCTGGTTCCATCTCTATCAGTTTTTCAAAACAGGAGATCGCTTCATCCGGTTTGTTTTGCTCACCAAATATGAAACCGACCTGATACAAGGCATCGGTATAATCAGGCTTTAGCTTGAGCGCAATTAAAAGGCTTTGCAAGGCTTCGTCCAAAAGGTCCTTTTTTATAAGGGCAACGCTCAAAAGGTAGTATGCTTCGACAAAGTTTGGGTCCAGTCTCAGTACGTTCCGGAAACACAATATCGCTTCATCAATCCTGTTCTGAGAAAGGGAAAGATTCCCCAGGTCTTTATGATAAAAAGCAATATCCGGCCTGATTTGAACAGCCGCACCCATCAGATTCGCGGCAACATCATACCTGCCCTTCTGGTATGCCACCATACCAAGCAGATGCAAGGCGGGTGAATACCCGGGATCAGTGCAATAAATGTTTTTACAGATTTTTTCAGTCTCTCGAAGCTCTCCGGCCTTATATTGTTCAAGCGCCTTTTTGAACATATCATCTGTTTCATGATTTTCGGCATCCGATTTCGTCATCATGATTCCCCTGACCTCAGGCCTCTGTCATTCAAAACTCTACTATTTTGACAAGACACCAGAGGACCCGAGCCATTCATTAAACATCCAGCGATAAGTCCTCTCCAAAGAACGGGTGAATCGAGCGCTGTCCATCAAGAAAGACCGGGCCATCCGGGATCGCAAATCCAGGTGAAACGATTTACGTTTTTCCACATTATTCGCAAGCCTTACTCCCTTTTCCACGTAATCTTCTACAGATTCGGCAATGAGTTCCTCAAGACCTACATTGGAAAGAAGGCTGACTCCCACCCTCGATCTGTGGGTCTCACCCGCCAATGTAATGACAGGCACGCCCATCCACAATGCTTCGCAGGTTGTGGTGGTACCATTATAGGGAAAGGGATCAAGACCTATATCGATACGGTTATAAAGTCGCAGATGATGGAAAATGGAAGGGATATGGGAAACAAGCTCAATCCGGTCGCGCTCAACACCATTCTCCAGAAAAAGATCTATCATAAGGTCCCGTGTTTCAAGGTCGGAAAACACCCGGGACTTCAAAATAATTCGCCCATCAGGGACTTGCGTCAATATTTTGGCCCATGCCTTGACGACCCCGGGCGTTATTTTAGCTCGGTTATTAAAAGAGCCAAAGGTGATCCGTCTTGAATCACTGTCCGCGGTGTTTTCGATTTCGGGCGATCTTTCAGGAGGCGTATAGCAAAGAAAGGTATGCGGCAACCGCACCAGCGTTTCTGAATAGAGATGATCCGTCAGGCCCGGGGGATCTGCCCGGGCATCGGTCAGCCTGTAATCCATGGCGGTCAAACCTGTTGTGTTAGGGTAACCGAGGTAGGCAACCTGGATGGGGGCGGGCTTCATGGAAAAAAGCGGAAGCCGGTATCCGGCCGTGTGCCCGGCAAGGTCCACCAGGATATGGATTTTATCCCGGCAAATCTGCCCGGCAACGGCCGTATTGTCGATCCCCGCGATATTCGTGAAACAATCGGCACTGCTTGAAAACCTGCGGGTAACCTGGTCCGGACGTGTCACATCAGAATAGCAGAAAATTTCGAAACCGGAACGGTCATGGGCCTTGATGATCCCTTCCAGAAAGTAGGCCACGGAATGCGTCCTGAAATCAGGCGAACAATATCCGATACGGATCTTACGATCGGCAAAGCCGATGCTCGGAATAAAAACCGGGTCATCCCCTTTGGAACAAGTGTGTCTCCCAGCCCAATGCCGGTGCTGGGAAAAAAGCCATTCCGGATCCTTGTAATTTTGGTAATTATGGGCAAAAAGAAGATTCGAGTGGGCGACATCATAATCCGGCTGGCTCGCGATGGCCTCCTGATAGTGTTCGACCGCTTCTTCAACCTTCCCCTGCTTGAGCATCACTCCAGCCAGATTATTACAGGCCGGAGCACATCCGGGTTCTATCGCTAAAACCCTCTTGTAAGCTGCCACGGCCATGGACATCTTCCCCTGGTTCCGAAAGGCGGTGCCCAGATTAAGATAGGTCTTGAAATCGTTAGGATTTAACCGCAACGCCTCTTTAAAACACAAAATAGCTTTGTCTGTTTTGCCCAAAGCGTTCAGAGCATCGCCCATATTATTGTATACCTCGGCGCTATCAGGGTCGATACCGAGCGCTTTCCGGTAGCAGGACACCGCCTCTTCCGGCCTGCCATGGCCTTTGAGCAGGCCGCCAAGAACAAAATATATCCCAAAGTTTTCAGGAAAGATCTCCAGGGCCTTCCGGCTGACTGAAACCGCTTCACCCTGGCGGCCGGCCGCTTTCAGGGCAAGGGCAAGGTTATTAAAGGTGTCGGGCTTCGACTGTAACGCCAAAGACTGACGGTAATAAGCAATGGCCTCGGTAAACCGGTTCTGTTCTTTGAGCGCTATGCCGAGGTTGTTCAGGGCACGGGCATGGCCGGGATTGAGTTCCAATCCTTTCCGCAAAATTGAGACCGCCTCTTCCAGCCTGCCCAATTTTCTCAGGACAACCCCTAGGTTATTGCAGGCATCGGGATTCTCTCCATTGAGCTCAATAGCCCTTTTGTAACATGAAAGCGATTCATCCAGCTTGCCCTGAACATAGTAGACATTCCCCAGATTATTCAGGGCCTCCGCATGGTCCGGGTGAATGGCAAGGGCTTGAAGATAAGCGTCCGCTGCCTCGTCTTCTTTGTTGAGACCGTGTAATGTATTGCCCAGGTTGATATGGTATAAGGGGTTGGAGGGATTGATCCGAATCGCCCTTTTTATAAACCCTGCCGCCTCGTTATGTTCTCTCTTTTGAAAGAGGGTAAGACCCAGCAGGTTCAGGATATCGGCATGGTCGGGGGCAATCTTGAGTATCTCCTTATAGGCATCTTCGGCCTCGGCAAGGCGGCCTGATTTATGAAGCAAGCCCGCCCTGTTGAGTTTCCCGTTTAAACCGGAATCCGCGGAATGCAATCCATTTTTTGAAACATTTCCGCGCTTCGCCGCTTTTTTCTTTTTCCTCTTCAATTCATTCCCCCATCAACACGATGATTCATTTCCACCCGCTACGATATGCAAACACCATGCCTTTTTCAATCCACCAATC
>JAERTK010000009.1 GCA_016844935.1 Desulfobacteraceae bacterium
ATATAAATTTGATTGTTTTCTTTCGATATATAAGTATAGCGGAACAATTATAAATAGTGCAGATAGAGCATCCGGGGTTGAAAGTCTTGCCAAGTCAGCCAGCCTTGATTGGATCAGTAGGAGTATTGTCAATCCAAAACCTATAAAAAAATTAGTATGTCTACTTATCCAAAAATACAATAAGATACTTGTTAGTAAAACAGAGATTGATGAAACATAAATTGTCGCATTAACAACAGAAAAACCTAGCTTACTCAAAATGTATACTAAGAAAATATAAAGTGGCTTTATTTGGTACCCTTTAAGGTGACTGTAAAAATCTGTTGGGTTGTTAAACATGTGTTCTCGATATTTCCCAGAAACTAAAGCTTGAAAAATGCCTTCAGGAACTGCTTTTTGTAATATTTCATATGTTATCTTATGCAATTGTGCTATATCTCTGGTTTCATAAGAAAGGACTGATGCAATATAGGGGACTAAATCCCAGTTATAGAATGGGAACTTATAAGAAATAGTGATGATCCAATAACAGAGCAAAACTGAACCAACTATGAAAATTATAAAACCCCCGGAGTCTGTTTTATTATTCATTTCTTAACCCTAAACGGCCTTTTTTGATACTGACATTTTCGGTGGTTTCATAGTTATTTTTTGTTATCTTTCCGATGCTCCAACTTCATCTCTGCTGACTTCCTGTAACGATGTTAAAGAATCTTGTGAGTTTCTTTGATCCTGCTCCCGTTGTTTCAGTATGGTTGGTGAATTTTCTCGAAGCAATTTGACAATTTCGTCGATCACGACGTCACAACCGACTCTATTGGCATGACAATAATCAATCCAGATGGGATCTTCTCGTTTTTCGAAAATATATGATAAATCTCTAGCCGCTACCCCGAGTTCACCTAGCTCAGAAAGCTCCTTTCTCAATAATGGATACCCATTAACGACACAAAACTTACTCTTTTGAAAGTCCTTCTGCAAAATTTGTTCTTCTTTTTTTGTAAATGAACGTTTTGACCCTGGAACATAAGGATTCGGTTGTATTAAATGAATATCAAAAATTCCGGAACTCATGGACATCTCGTGAATCAGCTGATGATATTGTCCCCACTGTTTGGCGGCAATATGAACCAGGTTCTTATCGCCAAGTTTATGAAAATCCTTGCGATCATCATAACTCTTTTCAATATCTTGACTTTCGCTTAAGATTGAATTCTGCCACAGTTTTGCAAGTGATGCCCATATGTAATGGGTAAGTACCAAATGGCGGAGGGGAGGGCTTAAAGAAAGTTCCGTTATAAATTTTAATTTTTTTTGCAATGATATGATGTGTGCGGCATTCTCAAGCTGTTCGGCTGTTAAAGTGTTGAGCGAAAGTTTATACTGATAGTGTGCAGCCTTGGCATATTCCGGAGGATAGCCTGCATGGTTGTTATTGACATAGTTCCATAACTCGTTGAGTCCATCAATAAATATGGCAACATCAACCATGTTCCTGAAATAGGTGAAGATAAACGCGGATTGCGGAAGCGCGTGCCCTCCAACACCGAAGTTAATCACAACAGGCTCATATTGAGGAAATAGCTCCGAAACACTTTTGAGAAGCGTCTCCTCGGAGAACTGAGCCGTTAGTTGAGCAAAGGAACCGCCAAAAATTCCAATGACCAGGGATTTATCACGGTTTATTCCCTGAATAGAATATCCATTTTCAGTAAGATCAAAGTCATGTTGACAGAGAAAACCATAGTTATTCACATCAGCGGAAGCGGAATTGTAGACATAGCCAAACAATGGATGCAACTCCAATGAATTGTCCCACTCGCGATTGGGATCCGCCGCTGGACGTGGAAGTGCATAATTTTTCCGCCAGCCTTCGCTGCGATACTGAATGAGGGGATTCCGGCTGACGGTTTGATGCTTCCCATAATGAAATATGGAAGCCCCAATCTCCAGAATCACTAAGATTACAAAAACACTCAGTATTATGAGGCCAATATTTTGCAACCCTTTTTTCATTGCGAAAACCTCCCCCTATTCGCCAGGAACCATTCTAAAAATACGCAGAGAATCACAAGGGTGGAGCCAATATGGGGAAATCGATTTCATAGCCATCGAAATTCCAGTCTTTGCGTTTGATTTTAGAATCCGTCCCAATCCCCGGTCTGAATCCTCCAAGGGCCCTGGAATACTATTTCGCCTTTCGTTCCTCTCTTTGCTTTGCCCAACAATACCTGTTTTTTTGGCAGCACGCGCCAGCAAAGGGGCAGGAAACATGCTCCCACGCCGTTTAAAAAGGCAAGCCCGGAATCCTGAAAAACGATCCACTTTATTCCTTCTTTCCAGCCCATTCGTGCAACATGCCGCAGCAACGCCCGCTCCAAGGAAGGTTGAAGCGCGCCCATATCCATTATTACCATAAAACACATCCCCAAGAGATCGATTTTCCGCGCTACGACGTATCCAACTTGTCGCCCATTTTCACGACAGTCCATGGTAAGATACCTGAAGGTAGGGTGATTCATATAGCGCCAGTTCATATAGGCGGACCCCTTTATGAGAACCGTTTTGCCGCAGCTTGAAAGCACTTCCGCCAACCGATCTTGCCCCCCTCCAAAATGCTGGAGCTTGCTGCAAAAGCGATCCTGATTCCGATAGATAGATCCCCGATAACTTATCCATGTTGTGACAATCTGGCTTTCTTTCCAACCTGATCTCAAAAGTCCGAACACTGAATTTTCGTTTGGAAAGCCAAAAAAAATATCGTTTGGATCCAGGACTGATTCAAGACGTTTGACGCAATCTTGAAAATACCCTTTTCCGCGGAACCCGGGCAAGACTGCCGTATCACATGACTGCCATCCCTTTATCTTGATTTGCCCCCGGCGCAATTCCAGCGGCATCATTGCATTAGCCGCCACGAGCCGCCCACCTTCACGAACTGTTGCAACAATGCCACTTCCCAAAGGCGGGCGGTATTTCCATCGATAAAAATCCGCCGTCAGAAAAGCACTGGAAACCTGGAATTTTTTGTGTAGCGCTGAATAGGCTCGTTTTTGTAGATTCGCATATTCATCATAATCCAAATGAGCGGCATCAACAAGATCAAGGGACGTCATCAAACACTCCGTCTAAAACGCATTAATTCACGATACTCAAGGTCTCTTTTCTTGCTGAGTGGAAAATTTCCAGCACGCCTGTTGCTGTTCCACCGGGAAGACTCTTCCATGGATGCCCGTCCTGCATGGAAAACGATCTCAACAGATTTAGCTTTTTTCCGCTGGGCTGCCACAAGCCCCGCTAAGGCAGAAGCACACGTCATATTCCCTGAATACAGAATCCCAACAACCGATTCAGGGCAAGATAAACCCTCTTGAGATACGATCCTAAAGGCGGCGTGAGAGAATAAACGAAGAATCACATGCTTTATGATATTAACACCAAACTCTAGGGAGATACTGTCTTTCAGTTTTGGGGAAAAATGGCATATCTCCCGGTATATTCGGATCTGCGGTATACCGTGCTCCAGAGCCAATCGCACCGCAACGGGAAAAAGAAAGGGTAACATGTGAATATGAACATGGCCGTCAACTGCTGTGATGCTTCGAGGCGAGCAGATTCCCCTGACCTTTAAAATTTGAGCCCGCCACTCATTTTCCACCTGGTCAAGCAAACGCCTTCGTTTTTGGGAAGAAGCCATACACATTCTCAACATTTTGATAAAGCCACAATTAAGGTTCCCGCTAGAATCCGTGAGCAGTGGCACACCACACGGTGAAGAAACAGGACGACCTTCAAAGAGATTCAGATGAACCGCAATCCGAGCCTCCCTTTCCTTTTCCTTAAAAAGCACACGGGACACATCTTCTAAAGCGTCACCGTTGGGCAGCACACTGAAGCTGTTAATAAACCCTGACTTCCATAAATCGAGAAGCCGGCGTGTGATACTTGGGGTGAATCCCATGTCATCGCAATGAAAAATCATCTCCATGGTTATTCCTGATGAACAGTTTCCTCTCAACTAAGGTTCATAGCCTTCACTCAGATTTTTTCTGAACAATTTTCCCGTTCACTACATCACAGATTCTCTGTTTTTTCGATGATAAACGAGGGCCTGCCCTTGATTTCTTCATAGATCATGGCCAGGTATTGTCCTATGATACCGAGGCTGATCATCAGGATGCTTCCTATGACCAGCAATAACAGTATAACAGTTGTGAAACCCTCAACTGCCCTGCCGGACAGCTTCATGAAAAGCGTGGGCATACCGATCAGGATACTGGCCGTAAACATGACACACCCCATCAAAGTGACCACTTGCATGGGTAATGATGAAAAAGAGCAGATGGCCCTTACCGCAAGGGTCATCAAAGCGAAAGCGCCCCATTTGGACTTTCCGGCAACCCGATTTTCGGGAAAAAAAGAGATAAACGCACTGCTAAAACCGAGCCACGGCACCAGACCACGAAAAAACCGGACATTTTCAGCAAGGGAGATGTAATGGTCAACCACGCGACGATCCAGCAGCTTGTAATCGGTGGCCTGTTTAAGATTGTAGCCTGCAAACAATGTCATACAGGCGTAAAAGAGTCGTACAAAAAGACCTTTGACGGCCTTTTCCTTTTGCCGGCTCGTTTTGACGCCATGAACCACCTGGTAATGTTCCTGCTGCCACAGATGAAGCATTTTCGGCAATAATTCAGGCGGATGTTGCAAATCTCCGTCCATGACCACCACGGCTTTACCGCTGCTGAATTTAAGACCGGCCAGGATAGCCGCTTCTTTTCCAAAGTTACGGGAAAATCGAATGATCTTAATTTTCTGATTGGTCCGTGATATGGCACACACCGTTTCAAAGGTCTTGTCAGTGGAGCCATCGTCAACAATCAAGATTTCATACTGTGGAGAAAGGCGAAAAACCACTTCAAGGGTTGCGTCAAGTGTTTCCGAGATGACATGGGATTCATTATGAACGGGAATCACAATTGAAATAAACGGCTGTTCCAGCATAATCGTCCCCTTTTTTCCTTTTTTGGTGGCATTTTTTAAGCTTTCCCTAAGGGTCATTTATGTTTTACTCTGTCATTTAACTGTTGTATCGGAGATATTGGAATCACTTTTCCTGCTCCAGTGAATTGGCTTACCTCCGGGATTAAAATGGAGTAAAGGCGAGTAGGTGGTCCATCCTTGGGGGGAGTCGTAACGCAGGTAGTAAAAAAGGGGGTATTCCAGCGTGACACGATATTGGCCAGATTGCGGGATGGGAAATTTATTCATGCCCAATGATTTTAAAGGGTCATCCTGAGGTTTGTCATATCTGCTCAGAAGTGTATAAACTCCGGATGAATAGGGACCGCATTGCCAAACGGCCGTCTTATCCTCCCCATAATCGAATCGAAAAGAAAGCGGCATAACACGTTGTTTTTCTTGCCATGATTCCAGAATGAGTGGGATTCTATTTGAGACATCCTGGATAGAGCGGGATTCTGGCTCATAGGCAAAGACGTCCGGGAGATGATCCCCGAGCGCCTTCAGCTCAATTTCATCGCCCATAATACGGAACGGTTGTGAGACGCCTTTAATTTGATGTTTTAGCCACTGAAGACTCGAGAAGTAGTGGGCAAAATGGGAGGTCGCGGGTGCATACAGCACAGCCCTCGACTTTTCAGATTCCCATAGAAATCGTCCCTGGGTGTCAAATCTTTTCATAACGGATTCCATAACGCCTAAACCACTATGGCTGTGCAGGAGGGCCGCCAACCCAACGATGCAGAAAACCAGCAGGTTAAAAACAAAGGGAACTTTCTTAGGGATCTGGCGTGATCCCAAAACAACCACAAGGATCATGGAAAATACCCACCAGGGCAAGAGAAAATAGCGACCGGCCATTGCAGTGGACTTCAGCGGCATAAGGGGACCGACCGCAGCGATGATGACTATCGCTGCAAACACAATGCGCCTTGGCACCTTTTTGACAAGCGACGAAAACAAGACTAGCACAACAAGTATGCCGATGATAACCGAAAAATGGGTGCTGCCAAAAAAGGAATGACACGCTCTCAAAGGAAAACTCAACAGCGTATTCCAATTGATGTGATACCCGCCGCTAACCATGTCGATCATGAATTCCCGCCAGAAAACATAGAGAATAAGCGCTGAAAAATAGGGTATTAACGCCAACAAACGCTTTCGCAAAGGCCCTTCAGGCCAAAAAATACAAATGGCAACAAGTGGGACAAACACCTCTTTTGATCCCATGGCCAACAAATAGAAAATGGCGCCCAAAATTAGGCTGAAACGTCGTGCTCCCTTAATGGAAATGAGAAACAAATAGAGAGCGAGAAGGGCAAATATGAGCCCTTCCATGTAATGACGGGTCATCAACTGTTGAACCGTCGTGGCCACCGGGGCGCCGACAATGCACAAAGCTCCTCCCAACGCGGCCCACCCGTTAGGCACCCAGAGTCTGAGGAGAAAGTAGGAAACAACACCTGCCAGCCACAGGTCCATGAGTTGCCGAGCATAGAAGCGTGCCGGTTCAAAGCCAAAACAATAAAAATCCAAATCAAATGAAAAAATTAGCCAGGGGGTAAAATTTTGCGGGGAGAGTAACTGATAGTCGTCGGGTGAAAAAAAATAGTCAAAGGGTGTTTGGGAAGCGGCGAGTTTGAGGATATACGTGTCGTCCCATCGCCACCAACCATGAAGGGCGGAATGGTAGAGACACAGCACCAGCACAGCCAGACCCATGACTGTAATCGTGGCAAAGAAAGGCCCTGAGAGCCATTCTTTCTTGAGGGTTTTCTCTTGCATTTAACAGCAGATCATCAAGTGGAAACCAGAAATTTGGAAGGATGGAGAAAAAACTACAATTAGCCTGAATTGTTTACAAAAAGCTAGCAAATTGATTCTAAAAATTACTGAAAAAGTCCTTCAAGGCCTTTTCCGTTTTGCTTCGAGAAAATTGGCATGCTGTTTGATAGGCGTTACGGCGCATGGCAACGATCTGATCCTGGAGCATATCATAATTGTTCATAATTTCAAACAACTTTTCAATTAATGGATAGGCATGGTTGTTGGGAAATACAAAAGCGTTTTTGTTATTTTCGAGGAAATCTCCTGGCCCAAAGGCCTCATAGCAAAAAACAATCGCACCGGCGGCCATGGCTTCCGGCACACTGCTGTTAAAGGCTTCATGGGTGTTAAGACAGACAAAAATACCCCCACTTTGAAATGCGTTGGCAACTTCTCGATGGGTCAGGCCCCTCAATTCAACAATTTCCCAGCCCCCCCGCCTGGGATCCGCCCCCGCACTTTCTGTTTTATCTTTGAGCAACTTTAAAATAAGGTCATAATCGTAACTGTTCATCTTTGGAAACAGGAGAATTTTTTTCTTTCTTTCAAAGGTTACCATCCTTTCAGAATCCAGATAAAAATACGGTGCCACAAATGGCGGGATATCCGTTGATTCCATTCCAAAATGCCGCTTGACAATGTGCTGTAGGTGGGGCAGGTACGTAAATGCATGTTCATAGCCTAGCGCTTCGTAGCGACGCAGCTTTTCCAGGTTCATCAACATCAGGAAACAATTCTGTACAAATACGATTTTTCTGGCCTGTACCCGCAGCATTCGGCTATCCCCTGCCAGGGCTTCCGGAACAACCAGGATATCATCATCCAACACCTTCATCTCGCCCTGATTGATGTATCGAACAGGCACTTCCATATGGAGCCAATGGAGCCTGAAAGGTGCCTCCTCGTGCAGCAGAACGGCATTGATCCCGTTTCTATTCAGCATATCCACATGATGGTACAACATCCCTCCCCCCCAGCTGGGCTGATCATAATCGGGAAGAAAGTACCAGACAGTCCTGCCATTAACACCGTTATTGGTCATGGGATCTTCGTGAGCGCCATTTGAAAAAATCAAAGCCAGCCCTTACACCGATAACAAAGGGGAAGGAGTTCATACCGGCCTCCCAGATGAATGGCACGAATTTTGTCGAGACGACCACCTTCCCAGATATCCCGCAGGGATTCTTCGCGGGCATCACCCACGAGTAATTGGCCTTCAGCATCGTAACAACAGGGCGTCACAAGGCCATTATGAAAAACGCTAAGGTTTTTCCACAACATCCTGCATGGGTGACGTCCCCCCCTGTGGCGTATCGGATTCTCATGGGATTCAACGGTGCCGGCCCAATCATTGTAATTAGCGACCTGTATTACATCCGTTTCACTGATTCGTGCCCGCCAGAACTCCAGGAAGTCCCCAATTTCGGACGCTGTTTCTTTCATGTCTATGATCCGCAACACAAGATGGGGCTGTCTGCGGTGCCCGCGCTTAAGCAGAAATTGTTCAACATTTTCGCGGACGGCTTCCAGAGTTCCGCCCAATCGAACAGATTCATAAGTCTGGGGGGTCACACCGTCAATGGTTACGATAACAACACTGGCCGTCTTTATTATGCCGTCGAGATTAGGACCGTTCAGCAAATGACCGTTTGAAAGCACAGCAATGGGCTTGATGCCGGAATCAAACGCCAAACAGATCAGATCAAAAAATTGCCTGTGCAGCAACGGTTCACCAAAACCCTGGGGGAGAAAAAAAAAGCCCTTTTCTTCAGAAAGCCCTCGGACGATTCCTTTAAAAACGTCCTCCAGCATATAACCACGCTCCCGTTCCAAAGAAGGGTTTGGGCACATGACACATCGGAGGTTACAATAATTGGTTAACTCAAGGGAAATTTCGAGAGGGAATGAAATGGACTGCCAGACCGTCGGGTCATTGTGCTCCAGCAACCGCTGATGATACAAATACCGTTTTCTCCGCTCACCTGAAAAAACCGCATTCACAACGAAAGACTCATCTGTGGACACTTTCACTTTCATTCAGAATATAGGGTATTGCGGGCGGGGAGGGAAAAAAACTTTTGAGGATACCATTGCAAAACGACCAAATATAGGGGGGAAATTTTCATTTCAATTCCGCCTGATAATCATGTTTCCACCGATTCCCCTTTATAACCCACCGATCGCTTAAAGGCACATTGTCAATTTTCTGAGCGATCCCTTTAAGACGACAGGTGGCATAATAGTTGACAAACCCAATGTTTCCTTCAATCCTGAGATTGTGGAATTTCACCAGGGACGTGGGAATGCGGGTAATGGATTTGAGACGCTTTTCATATTCTGAAAAAGGGGGAAGACCCTTTTCCAGTTCTTCCTTGTAAGTATACTCAAAGTTTTTGTTGACCAGTCGCTCCGTCCAATATTTCACCCCTTGTTTTTCCAGCGCCCCGGCGGGATCACGCATCGGCGCTTCACAGGCGCAAAGCAGCAAGAAGAAAAGTGCCATAAGGCAACATACAGGTCTTATTGAATCCATTGCATTATCAACCAAATAAATTTCCGAATCACTTTACAAAAGATCCGGGCCGGGATTTCAGGCAAAAGAACCCGAATTTAACGGGGAACCGTCAAAAAAACTCGAATTCCGCCGGCACCATTTCTAGAAGCATAATTAAAAATAATATCTTTTACCCCGTCATGATTCACATCAACACAATAGGTGTTATATATTCGGTCAAGGGGTATATCCGGAAGCCCGGATGTTGTGATCTCTTTCCATACGCCATCCTTCAATGAAAACACCTTCACTCGCCCCTGGGAAGTTCCTCCAACAATTTCAGGAACGCTGTCTCCATTCAGATCCCCTGCACTGACAGCCTTAAATACCCCATGCTCCGGCAAGCCCTTGGACATTTCCTTAAAACTGTCCTCCCGGCTCAAAAAGACCTTCAAAGCCTCAATACCGTCCTTTCCGAAACCCGTCATGCTGGCGATGAGATCGTCACGTCCGTCCCCGTCAAAATCCCCAAATGCCACGGAGGGATAATGCAATTCCGTGGGCAACCCATGGTTAAAAGGGGCAAAATCACCCTTTCCATCTCCGAGCCACACAATATAATCCGCCATGTGCTGGAGGGACGCAATCCCAAGATCCGCATTGCCATCCCCGTTCACATCTCCTGTAATAATCCTATCGGCATACAGCGTGTTCATCATCTCAATTTTTTCACCGACGGGCCGGCACTTCCACCCGGTGGAAGACCCAAGGCAAACGGTTATCCCTTTCCTGGGAGCGGGTTTCATCTTGCCGAAGTTCCCTTCGGAAACAGCGGCAATATCCACGATACCGTCATTGTTAAAATCAGCGGCAACAAGTGCCCGACTGGAAAAATCAGACGGAAGGCCAATGGAAAAATCAGAAAATTTGCCTTTACCCGCACCCCTTAACCCCCTCAGGCCCACCGTGTGAATGGCAAGCGCCATATCTGGAATACCGTCACCATTAAAATCGGCAGCGGCAATATCACCATAATCGTACGGAATATTTCCGGGTACATCCAGCGCAAGAGACGACCACTCCCCTTTTCCGTTTCCCAGCCACACAAAAGGCTTCCGGTCCGACTCGGGTCCCAGCCTTGGAGGCGGTGCCAGGATGTCCAGGTTCCCGTCCCGGTTCATGTCGTAAAAGCAGATGCCGTGACGCCACTTCCCGCTGTTGGGAAGACCGGCAGATGACTCTACAAAATCAAGCCCATTTCTATCTGAAACCTGGCGATCCGGTTCCTTTTGCTGAGGTTCATTATTGCAGGCGGTTAAGCCTGCAAGACTGGCAGAGAACAGAAGAATGAAAAAGATACTTGTTTTTGTTCGCATGGGATTACCCTAATAAATAACAGACAGCCATCGCAATTCGCGGCACCAAAGCTAAGCCTGTTCCGCATGAAAAAAGCGGGCCATAATACCGGCCCGCTTTCTATTCACTGTTAACATTAACACTTTATGACTTTATATTACAGCCATAACATTTGGCTATTGATAAGAAGCCCTCCGCTGAATGGAATTCAGCACCGCGAATGTCTCCGCACCCGTACCCTCACCCTGTGCAATCTGCAGGTTGAATCCGAAAAAGGCGATATCCCTTATGACATTAATGTCCGGGAGATTACCGGTCGTCGCGTCATCGTCCCATGTAAGATTGATCCAACCGTCGATGGGGTAGGTACCAGCCGCCCAGAGAGACCTCGGTACGATATCGTACACGTTAAGGACGTTCAGCTCGTTCGGCAGCTTGATGTTGGTTGAAGCGGACTCTTCATCGTCCCTGTAGAAATCGATGTGGACCGAACCAAGGTTGTTAGTCGTATTTGCATTCTCAGACTGCCACATAATGATCCAGTCTTTGTCGTTTGCTCCTGCAATATGGAAGCGCGGGTACAGGCCGAAAAGCGTTGCCTGATCCGCTGCAACGGCATCCCCATTCTGCAGCGCCATGGCTGAAGCCAGCCCATCGGCGGAAAAACGCTCTATGTTGGAGGCATCAGGCGCCATGTTGGCTTGTGCAGCACCAGCCGTGACATCAAGCAATGCGCTGATGCTATCGTTCCACTCAAGCATGGGCACATTCGAACCACCAACCATACCCTTGGCCAAGTCCACAAACATGATCTCGCAAAGTACATTGTTCGTCTGATTTTGATCGTCGTAGTAGATGTAGCCTGCGTAGTACGTCACGCCGTCTATCGTTATCTCAAGATCCGGCAGCAAATCGTCGGACACCTGTGCAACGAGCGCTTTCGCATTCAGTGACGTAATGGAGCCACCCGTCCCCTTCTGAGTACCATCGTAAACAGTCTCGCTTTTGACGGTCATGATGTCATACTCAAAATGGAGGGTCGCAGTTGTCGCGACACCGGCACCCACCGTGCTGATTTCCGTAAAAATGATCATGGTATTGAGGCCGGTACCCAGCTCGCTAAGATTCGTTGCGCAGACAAAGGGAACAATGGCATCAGATCCCGGAACATCATCCGGCATTGCCACCTGGGCCTGAGCCGGAGCCACGCCTAACATCAGTGCTGCTAGAACTGAAAGGGCTATAAAAAACTTTTTCATACTCTTTTTCCTCCTTATTGTAGTTTCACTTCCCTCTAAAAACATATTAACACCCAAAAACAACCCAACGCTTTATCACCTGAATCGAAACCACCACCTCCTTTGAATAAAATTTTATCACTCTTCCGAAAACTTCCCTGCTTTTTTCTTCAAAACCTAACACCTGAAGCACTCTGAACTACCACACTTAAGGCCATTATACTAAAGAGAAAACGTTTGTCAAGCTTTTTTCAAACAATTAGCAAATTTGACGGCGCACATTCTTTTAACGGGTTTTCGAATACAATCCAGTCTTTAGGGTTCAAGGTTAAATCAACGCTTGAAGAATTTCTGACAAAAAACGCACCCTCAATATGCGATTTTTCAAATTTTTTTCGATCCCCAGATGCGACCGTCTGGAACCCGCATTCTGAAAAGAAAAACAACGCTGAGAACTTCCTAACATGTGGGTTTTTAGCTGTCAACCCCTTTTTCAGCCCTTTTTGACGCAATAATTCCTGACTCTGGCAAGAATCGCTGCCAGGTTTCGTCTAAACCGAAATTGGTTTTCAGCGGGAACCGGGGATGGGGAAAGGCTTCCGATTTGCGACGACCGTTCAACATTTTTAGGATGCGGCTGGAGCTGTATCTGTTGAAGCTGCTCAAGGGTTTGCCGTGTTTCTTCAAGCCTCGCCGTCATATGAGAAAGAGCGGACAGGACCTTTTGGGCTTGTTGCGTTTGTTCAGATTGGGTTTCGGCGGCCTTTCGAAAAGCGGCCCACGCCCGTCCGTCCATATAGCGACGATTGCGGTCAAAGAGCATGGCCCTGGCCTGGTCATAGCGATATTTCATGCGATGGGTGGCTGCCATGCCGGTGGATCCGTGGAAGCGGTATTCCGCTGTGGTGTTATCCAGGTGATGAAATTGAAAATGACGAGACACTCGGATCCAGAAATCCCAATCCTCAAAGAGGGTCAAATCCTCGGAAAAAGCCGGTACCGCCGCAAGGACATCCCTTGAAAACAAAACACTCATGATCGGAATGTAGTTTTCAAACAAAAGCCTGTTGGGATCAAAGTCAAAAGCAAATATCAACTCTTCCTTCTCACGGTTCAAGGGGTTTTCCGGCGGACCTGAAAAATGGACATTCAGAACATTGCTGTAGGCCACATTTTCGCGCGTCATCTCGAGGTGGTTCACCAGGCACGTCACGTGATTGGGATAAAACACATCGTCATCATCCAGAAAATTTAGATATTTTCCCTTTGCCGCCTTTAACCCACTGTTGGCTGCGGCCGATCTACCCATACATTTTTCATGGCGCAGGTGACGGATGGGAATATCACCGGAAAAAATTTCCAGAACATCGGCAACATCTTTTCCACCATCGTTTATCACCACAACTTCCAGATTGGCGTAGGTCTGGCTGTCGATGGAACGAATGGCATGGGCCAGCAGGTGAGGCCGGTCCTTTGTTCGAACAATGATGGATACCAGGGGGCCCGATTCTTCAGGATCAGGCGCGAGCCGGTGTGCACGGTGCGAAAAAATGGCCGTGGGTCCAATTTTTTGAATGAGCCCACAGTCCTGCCACGAGAATCCCTCGGCGTGGGTCACCTCACCCGGAAGCGTCATGCTTCGGAAGCGGTTTAATCCAAGGGTGATTTCCCCGTAAGGCCTTTCTTTGAGCTGACTTTTATATTGACTAATGGACTTATTTTTTTTTGGTAGAACCGGTGTAATGTCGACCAGGGCATTCACGCAGATGGGCTGCCCCACCTCATAAAAGGCCACCTCAAAACTGAAATCTCCGCCTCGAACAGCATCACACAATAGAAAACAGGCGGCCCGATGATCCGGATGAATTTCCAGGGGAGAAGGGGCGTATACCAATTCCGGACCATAATCGTTCAGTAAATCCACCATACGACCCAGAGCGCCGTGAGCACCGGCCAGCGACCGGTCTTCGTATGGCCAGAATTCCAACTCGGCCACGCCGACGCATCCGCACGCCTTTTCCGCCTCCTCCCGTCGTAGGGCCACATAATGGTATTTTTCACTCTTGCCGGTGGAATCTCCTTTTGCGCCATTGGTCAAAAAAACGATCTTTACCGGGTCTCCCGCTTCAGCATGGAGGGCCAGACTGCCGCCGCAACCCAGGGCTTCGTCGTCGGGATGCGGCGCCAGAACCAGCACCCGCCTGCCCGTGGGATCTTTTGTATGAAAGGGAATCAGCTTTTCTTCGGTCTGCATGAGTGGGTCATTAAAAGTTGTTGTCATTCATAGAGAACATCACCATTGTCGTGGCATTCAGCTGTGCTCATGGACTATCCAGGAGACCTGTTGGAAAGGCGTTCCGAAACTTTTTATACTCCCCAAACGCCCGAAATATTGTCCCGGCGACAGCAATCTCCAACAGGTTTCGGGAAAACGCATCTCCGAGCCAGTGCCGAATCGAGCGGCGGATGGGATTATATCCGGGTTGGGACTCCATTCAAAAAGCCATTGTTTGTGAAAACGGTGTGGTACTTTCAGAGAAAATGGTGCTTGAAAAGCAGGTGAACTGAATTGTTTCTGGCCCATGGCAGGATGATAAAAACCTTCTAGAATTTTTTTTAGAGCAATTTTCCAGGCTTTTTCGTGTTTTTCCAGGAAAAGGGTTTGCGATTCTTCCATCAACCTTCTTTTTTTCTGCCATTGGTCCCGGCCGCATTGATCATAGTAGTGAATGGCACCGGCCCGAGGTTCGATCAGAAGCCGGAAGCCGCTTTTTTTCAGTCTCAAAAAAAGATCCGTGTCTTCAAAATAGAGAAAAAACCGGGGATCAAAGAGCCCTCCTGATTTTTGAACAGCCGCCCGATCCAGAAGCACCAGGCCTCCTGAAAGGTTGCTCACTTCCACCGGCTTTTCGGAGCGCCACAATTTGATGGAACGTCTTCGCCACAGGAGGCTGATACATCGGTTAATCCAGGCCTCTGAGCCCCAACTTGCCAGAAGGGCCCGGAACTCAAAAAGGGCAGTGGGGTAAGGGGGCGGCAGGTAGAAAGCCTGCTCGTCATCCCAAAAAAGCTGCGGGGAAACTGCGGCGACATTTCCACTGAGATTAAGGGTTTTCTGTAGTTGCTTCAAGCATCCAGGTCGCAATTGCGCATCCGGATTAATGAGGAGGATTCCATCGCTTTCAAATTCCTCAAAAGCCTGGTTGCACGCAACCCCGAACCCCATATTGTGCTTATTCACCCGTAGAATCACCGATGAAGGGAGGCTTTCTCTGAGCCTGTGGCTTTCCTCCGCATCACTACTGTTATCCACCACCACCACGCTGACCGGCCCCAGGGATTCGGATTCCAGAACCGATTTTACGGCCTGCAGGGTCAGGGCAACGCTCTTATAATTAACAATAATGGCAAGGGTTTTCAAACCAGATTAAACACCTCCAGGGAGTTACATGACTTTCCAGGAATGGGGCGTCCACATGATGCTGATTTCAGGATGGTCACTTTCGATCACAAAAGGTCCATAGGTCATTCGATGGATCTCCCGCATGGCGTTTTCATCACCGACCCTGACCCTGACCCGATAATTGACACCCTGAACGGGTATGGACGGAATCACCAGCTCGATGATCTGTTCACCGGAAAAAAGAATTGGATCTAAACCGGACATTTTGGTAGTGGTTTCAAAGACCTGGACGTCGTCTGAAAATCCGATGCCGACGGCCAGGTGCCCCGGGGTCGGTTTACCGATTCGCCGGGTTTTTATCTGAATGATAAGCGCCTGAAATTGATGGATACGCGCCGCGGGCATTCTTTCTTCATCCAGAAGGCGCACCTCTTCGATCAGGATATCGGGCATCTGTGATTGAGTCGGTAACGACGGCGTGTTATCAGAAGCGGGGATATCTTTTTCCAGATAGGCCATATAGGCTGAAACCACTGAAGATGTTTTTCCAAGGCGGCATGGATGCCCGTTTTTCAACCACAGGGTATGGGAACACAATTCGTTGATCATATACATACTGTGGGTACAGATAATGAGGGTCTTGTTGGCCTTTCTGAAACTCATCATTCGGTCCACGCATTTTTGCTGAAATCGCTGATCCCCAACACTGAGGGCCTCATCAATAATCAGAATCTGCGGGTCCACACTGGTGGCGATGGAAAATGCCAGACGCACATACATTCCCGACGAATAGGTCTTGACGGGACGGTCGATGGCATGCGCCAATTCGGAAAACGCGATAATGGCCTCTTCACGGTCTCGGATCTCTTTTTCTTTCAAACCCAGTAGCGCCGCATTCAGGTAGATATTCTGGCGGCCGCTGAATTCGGGGTGAAACCCTGAACCCAGTTCGAGAAGGGCCGCTATTCTGCCCCGTTTGACCATTCGGCCCGAAGTGGCCCGGACGGTACCGGCAAGAATTTTCAAAAGGGTCGATTTCCCGGCACCGTTTTCGCCAATAATTCCCAGGGTCCCACCTTCGGGCACTTCAAAAGTCACATCCGTGAGAGCGTCTACCCGATCATGACAGGGACGTCGAAGAATTGCTTCTTTTAAGCGGTCAAAAGGTCTCAGATAGACCCGATAATTCTTTGTCAAACCTTGCGCTTCAATGGCGTTCAAGATTCACCAACCTGAAGTCACTATTCATTATACTATACAATCCGCGAAGCACCACATCTCCAACAAAATCCATCCCGGATACTGACGGGGAATGAATCTTAGGGCCAATTCTCCGTCGCCTCTAAATGAATAACGGGAACGCGACGACTCTGAACGTGATTTTGCACCAGGTGGGGTCACCAACCTGGAAAAACACTCCTACAGCCTCTACCAAAGCAAGGCCCCCGAGAATTCCTGATTCAGGACGGATGATTGCCCCAATTCATGTTTTGATTACAGTTCTTTCCCCAGGCAGACGCGAAGGTATTTACCCCGACAAGATTTTTCAGCTGACTTTCTTCAAAAACGTTGTGAAGGCTTTTGATATCCACATCATAATGCATCGGCATATCTTCTTCATGACCACTTAAATCAACTAGAAAAATGATCATCCCACCATCAGCTAAGTAAGAAGCCAACTTTTTGGCATAGCGCAACTGCTGCGGTGCGTCTAAATGTTCAAAAACAGCATCCGTAAAGATAATGTCATACTCATGAGGAAGCTTAAAGTCATCTTGAGCCGTTAGTAAAAAATTGATATCGATACCATATTTTTTGAAACGCCATTGCGCGAATTCGCTCGCGTAGCCATTGACATCCAGGTAAGTCACATCTTTTGATGTGTATCTCTTGACGAAATCTGCAAAGACTCCCAAACCTCCACCAAATTCAAGAAAACGCTTTCCTGGGTGTGATTTTATATTCTCCAAGCAGTTGGGAAGAAATCGATTCACCTTATACGGTGGTACTTCAAGAGACCAGTTAACGCTCAAGAGGTCAAAGATATAAGTTTTAGAATTTTCATAAAATTCTTCTTTTGTTGCTTTTCCTGTGAAATCTTGCTTATTGATCGTTTTGTAGGATTGAATATTTTTTACGATCTTGTTGATTTCCAAACCTGAAAATTCCGCAAAATCTTTTATGATTTGCCCTTCAGGCAGCTTTGGAAATGTCTTTGAAAAATCCATAATATCCTTTTGTCTAATAAGAAGTGTCTTTCACTTTTAAGAAAAAATATCGTAAACTCGTGGCGATCTTTTCTTCAGCCTCAGTTCCTCCTTTGTTTCCGTTGGATATTGATTTACCAAAACATGGCACTGCGTTTAGAGAACATCCGCAAAGGCGTATTTTGATCGCTCAAAGAAAATGACACTGCCCACAAAACAGCACAGCGTCAAACCCAGGGCATAGGCCAGCACGGTAAAGGAAATAAAATGATGCAACAGCACTTGATGGTACAGTTCGATAAAGGGGTACATGGGATTTAATTTGATGACCCACCGCATTTTTTCTGGCACCATGGACAAGGGGTAGATGATGGGTGTCAGAAAAAACCACAATGAGAGGGCGGTTCCTATAAATTGTTTAATATCCCTTAAAAATACGGACAGGCTGCCAATCAGGCATACCATGCCCAATGTAAACACCATATGGGTAACCACCACCAGGGGCAGCCACATCCAGGCCATATGAAAATACCCTTTGAACATCAAATAAACCAGAAACATCACAAAACCGAGGCCGTTTAAGCAGAACGGGACGATAACCCCTGACAAGGGAAGAATTTCCAGAGGGAACGCCACCTTGGTGATGAGATTGGCCCGGCTCAGCAGAGCATCGGTGGCGCTGCTCAGGGCCTCTGAAAAAGCGGTCCACGGGAGAAGCCCTGCCAGAAAATACACAACGAAACTGTCAGTTCCCGTTTCCATGGGCTTCATTCGGATCTTGAAAATTATTGAGAACACAAAGACGTAGATGAGCAGATTGGCCAGAGGCGTCAGGAGGCTCCACACAAATCCCCCGATGGATCCGGCAAAACGTCCTTTGATTTCGTTTCGCACAAACCCCCAGAAAAGGGTTTTGTGGTGAATGGGGATTTCAAACCAGCGTTTGATAAGGGAAAAAATATACATGTATGGTTTTTGATAAATGAGGAAGGGCACTAAACCTTCTGAAAGGTGTTTCTATTGCTGCGGAAAAAACTGCTTCATCACACTCTGCACTTTTTGCTTGAACTCATTGGTCATGGCTTCCACATCGTCCATGTCGTCCACCACCCGGGGGGTGATCAGGACGATCAGTTCAATTTTCTCCGTTTTTTTAGACCAGCTGCCGGTCAGATATTTTACCACCGGGATATCGATCAGACAGGGAAGTCCACTGACGTCTTCCTCTTCACGGTCCCGGATCAGCCCGCCGATGGCGATGGTCTGACCGTGCCCCACGGTGAGGGTGGTTTTGACCACCCGCTTGGAAAAAACCGGATATTCATTGGTAGAAACAGAGGTGGTTTGTCCCACAGCAATGTTGCCTTCATAATTGCTCACCTCCTCACTCACATCCATGGTCACCAGACCCCGCTCGTTGATGTGGGGCGTGACCGACAAAATGACGCCCGTATCACGGTATTCGATGGTGGTTTCACTGATGGTGGTACCACTTGAAACGTTCGTTTGTCCGCTTGCCAGGGGAATTTCCCGGGAAACATCGATCTTGGCCTCCTGGTTGTCGGAAGCCAGCACATGGGGAGATGAAATGACGTTCAGCCTTCCCTTTATGGCCAGGGCGTTCAGTTCAGCATACCATTTATTGGTGACCCCAATGGAATATTTAAGCCCGCCCGAACCCACGGTAGCCATGAAACCGGCTCCCAGGGCGCCGGCGCCCTGGCCCAGCGCATATTCAACGCCAAACCTAGTCTCCGAATCCAGGGTTATTTCAGCAATGGTGGCTTGTATCAATACCTGGCGGGGCATGATATCAATTTTTTTCAGTATCCCCTGGATGATTTTGTAATCGGAAGGCGTCGATTCAATAATGAGCGCATTCCGAATCTCATCCGGCGTGATGGTCACGTCTCCCATGAGGGTGCTGGAGCCTTCTCCGGGCTTGCCGGACGTTTTGTTACTTGTGGCGCTTTTTTGAGTGGATTGCCCGGCTTTCTCAGCCTTCTTTTCCGCTTTTTTCTCCGCCATTTTCGCTTTGGAGAAGGGATTCCCCGGAACACTGGACGCCCCACCGGCTTCTTTCTTTTCCTGTTTTTTGGTTTCTTTACCGGTCAAAACGTCATTTAACAGGGTCGCCAGTTCATTGGCCTCGCCATTTTTGACAAAATAGATGAAGATCCTGGCCGCCACCGTTTCATCCACGATATCGATTTGGTGGACCAGCTCTTCAATTTTATCAAAAACCTCAGGTGTTGTACTGACCGCCAAAAGGGTATTCAACCGTTCCAGGGGAATAAACTTCACCATCTCACCGGAGCTCCCCGCATAGGAAGCGGTAAATTCTTTGATAATGGCAGCAACTTCCTTTGCATCCAGATACTCCAGCGGGTAAAATCGATAGTACACCCGATCCATCAAATTGATATCAAAGGTCCCCACCAGCTGAAGAATCTTTAAGATATTGGATCCTTTATCCACTACCACCAAGGTATTGGTGGGCACGCTGGCCACAAGGGTTCCGCCTGAAGAGAGAAAGGGGGTCACCAGCTTCGTCATCTCCTGGGTGGAAATATACCTTAGGGGAATAATCTGAATGATGACCCGATTCGATGGCGGAATATTTTTCTGGCCCAGCGTAAAGATCGCGTCCATGGGCATTCGAGGGGCATCTTTCATGGGGACGATCTTGTAAAGTTTGCCTTCTTTCATGGCGGTCAAACCGTTTACCGCCAGAATCTCTGAGAAAACGGGGAAAAGATCGGTTTTCTTAAGTTTCCGGGCGGTGTGAATGGTCACCTTTCCCTGAATCCCCGGATCAACGATATAGTTAATTTCGAGGAGCTCCGCCATGGTTTTAATGACTTCATAAAGGTCAGCATCATCAAAATTGAAAATGATCTGCCCTTCCGCTTCAGGCCCGCCCTTTGAAAGTGAGGAAGTCCTCCGGGTAAGCTTTCTTGGAGCATAACTTTTCCTGTATATGCCTGCTGGGGACCCATCCCCGGGTTGGCCATTTGAAAAAGCCCTCTGTGCCCTTCCGGGGGAGGAAGAAATACCTTTCACAGAGGAGACCTTTGCCGTCGGTTTTTCCAGGGGCTTATTCAATGCTTCGGCGCCCTGCTGTACCTTTTCGTAAGTTTTCCCGGCATCCTCAATAATTTCCGCTTCCAGGGGTGCTTTGCCCTTTCCCGTCTGCCGGGTATCCATCGGGGTTTGACCCGCACAACCGGCATAAAGAACGATTGCACAAATCAGCATACCTACCAAAAGAACTGTTTTCACCAGAAATTTTCTCATATGGTTACCTTGGCCAACTTCTCCCTATTCTCTATTTTTGGCTTGTCCGGGATTTTGTCGCAGCGGTGCCGGAAGCCTTTTTTTGAGTCGGAAACGGAATGGCAGATTGACTTTTCGTTTTCACAGCCGGCGTTTTGGCGGGAGTTGCAGCAACCTTTGAACCGGTTTTGAGCTTTACAGACACACCCACCACGTTAGGGCCTGTTTTGGGCTTTGCAGCCGCACGCTTTTTGAGTTTTCCTTTGTCATACAACAACAGATCAAACGACTGATCACCGACTTTCAACAACACCCTGTCGGGCGTAATGGACACCACCTTGAAATCATCCAGGGTATCGCCCACTTTGACCCATTTGGTCTGTCTGGATGCCAGGCGCTTTACGTTCCTACTTTTGCGTTTCCTGCCGTTTAAAACGGGCTTTGCGACCGGGTAAGACACAAGCGCCTCAGCAGAATCATTCGTAATGACAAGACCATAAAGTGTCAAGTTTATAAGATATTGCTTAATGTTTTTTTGTTCGGAGGCGCTTAGTTTTTTTGATTTTCCATCCGGCTTTGGGGCTTCCAGAATAGTCTCGGTCCGTTCAGGAGAAAAAAGATTCAAAGCTATCAAAGCATCGTATTTTTCTCCCGGAGGAATTTTTTTCTCATACAGCGCGGCCAATGGTTCCGGGGCTTTCCGGGCGGGTTCCACCACCATTTCCAGAGTTTTATCTCCAGCGTTTCCCTGAAACCAAACCCCGTATGCCTTTAGACCCAAAAAAGCAAACAACAGCAACAGTATGACATTGATAGGCCATATTCTTGAAAACATCCTGGCAGCCTTTCCTTTTTTATGGGACCATTCACCTCTTCAAAAAACCGTTAATTGTAATATTGGAGGTGACCCTTTCCAACTTCTGGCTTTTGGTTCTTCGGTTTCGCCTTAGTACGACACTGGTTTTCACCTTCTGCACTGTCAAGTATTTTGGAGCCGCCCTAATCCGATAGAGGAATTCCTTCAATTGCCTGATGACGCCAATGGCAACAAATTCAACCGGTATGCTCAGATAATGACTTTCATCAACATCCTGCGGTTTGAGAACCCGGATACTTTTGATCTCCATTTGACTTTTCTTGGCCATCTCACGGATGACTTTCTGAATATCTGCCGCCGCCAACGCGGGCGTTTTACCGGTAAACAGTCCCGACTCTGCCTGCGCCACAATTGTTTTGGTCAGTGCAACCCTCTTTTCCAGATCGCCGGCGGATTGAAGAATCCTCTGGTATTTGAAAAGCTGCTTTTTCTTTAATACAATGGTGTCGTCCGCGGAAAAAATTTCCTCTATTTGCGGCCACATTCTATAAATTGCTCCCGCAACCAGGAGAAGGGTCATGACCATCAAGAAATATTTTCGTTTTTTGTCTATTATTACCATTTTCCTCATTTGAGGTTCAGTCCAATTCGAAACCTTTCCTTACCGGTACGATCCTTGTTGATGGCAGAGAGAAATTTCACGTCGCCGAACATGGGTGAGTTGTCCAGAAGCATAATGAGTTCTGAGGCCGACGTGGCATACCCCTCCAACTGAATGCCCTTTTCTGAGAAGTCGAATCTTTTTAACCAGACGCTCTTCGGTATTCTCTCAGACAATTCTTTCAATATTTCCAGAACGGGCACCCCCCCCCGACGAAGGGTGTTGAGATAATCGATTCGGTCCTCAATTCTCTTTCCTTCTTTTTTTACCTGTTCAAATTTTTTCACTTGAGATCCCAGGTTTTTAATTTCACCATCCAGCCGATCCAAGGTCCACTGACGCTGCAAGAAAACACCGCCCCCCCAGGCCAGTGCTCCCAGAAAGACCAGAGAGAGCAACCCGAACAGGGTATAAAATTTCAATCTGCTGGGTTTTTTCCGAAGCGCCGGTGGCAGCAGGTTGATGCCCATTGAAGACCTTCGAACACCTCTCAAGGCCAAACCGTAGGCAACCATCACACCGGTGGAAGGAAGTTGTGATCTGGACAGGTCCGCCAGTTGAGCATTTATTATATTTGTTCCGTGAAGCCGTTCCATCAAAGGCGCATCTTTTTCCGTTCCACACAATACCGTGTCCATGGGCTCATCGCTATTTCCGAAATCTCGGCGCATCGTTTCAAGGGCCGCCGGAAGAGCTTCAAGAAGATCATCATTTTCGGACATGGCCCTGGAGTAGAGGAGCATGTCGTTATTGAACAACCCCAATTCGATGTCATGTTCTCCCGCATACACAAAGGCCCTGGGCGACCCATCGCTTTTTCCGTCTCGCTGAAAAAAATAGTTCGTCAGTGCTGTTGAACTGATCTCAATGCCTGAAATGCCGACTCCCAGTCGTTTGGCCAGACCCAGAAAAGGTGAAAGTGTCTCCTTTTTCACGACAACTAAGAGCAACTGTAACCTGCCGGATGTTTTATCCTCTGAAATAATCTGAAAATCAAAATATATATCTTCCAAACTGAAAGGGACGTGTTTTTCCAACTCGTATCCCAGGCTTTCTCTGAGGTTTTCCTTAACAGCCATGGGGAATTCCAGATATCGCAGGATGGCAATGCTGCGCGGAACGCCTAAAAACACAGAGGTGGGGGAAATACGGCTCTCCTGCAGGAAGCCCTCAATCAATCCCAAAATTACGTCGATCTTCTCCCCATCGTCCATGCCTTTCTCAAGGGAGTGAACACCGTAAAACGCCAGTTTAACATTCCTGGTCGACGCATTCAGACAGGCCAGACAGAGCCCGTGTTCTTGTATGTCAACGCCGAGGCTTGTCTGAAAAAGCATGGATGGTTCTCCTGAAAATACTCATTCAATTGGTTCCGGGAACAGATTTTCCGACAATGTCACGCGGTCATTCCACTGAACCACGCGATACCCCTTCTTGAGGGCGCCATTGATCTCAATGGTTACTGAAAGCGCTTGTCGTGTCCGGCTGTCGTCAATTATTCCAACAGATGAAATCTGGTAGTAGGGACTGGGGGTCAGCGTGATATGGCGTGATATGGCCCCATACACGTCCGCTCCCAGGAGGGTGGAAACCTCTCCCAGGGTTTTGAAATCAGCCTCTTTTCTGAAATCGATAACCGACTGGGCCAGATCCCCGGTCATTTGGGGTAAAGAAAGCAGCATTGCCTTGGAAGCGGCATTAATGCAGATTTTGGATCCATCCGTTTTGCCGGATCTGCGCCTGATCTTTCCCCGTTGGGAGCCCTGATCCTTAAAGGCCGTCACCCGATTTTTGAGCCCCCCGTAAAAAATTTCCGGCGTGATGCCGCGAACCATCAACAGCTCCTCTATGGCATCAAAATCACCGTTCTTGCAATCGTAGGGATCCTTAAGGGACTGATAATAATCACTTTCAGCGCCGTTCATACGATGGAGATCGTTTTCATCGCGCCAATCCATGATGGAATCGACGATAATGTCTTTTTCCTGTCCTTCAAGATCAAAACCATTCAGCATCATTTTCAAAAGTGGTTCAGCCGCCGTGTTGAGGTTGATTTTACCGGCCTCATTTCCGATGCGCACATTGAACCGTCCTCCGGCAAAAGGCGCCGGTGGAATATTGGTGTTCATCCGCCAGCGTGAAGACGTTTCGGTGGTCTCTTCATTTTCATCGGCCAGCAGTTTCTTTTTCTCAGGAGAAGATTCGTTTCGCACCAATTCGTATATTACACGATTCAACCCCGCCCGGGCAATGTAGTAGGCCTCGGTTTGCTCTTTGAAGTTGCGGACCATATTGACTTCAGTGCGCATGGCGAAACAAAATTCGGTTGCAATGGCCGAAAGAAGGATCAGCACCCATAATACCATGAAAAGCACGATCCCATTTTCCCGAAACGAATTTCTTTTCAACCCCCCCCCCTTACTCTGCCTGGCACTGGATGGATACAATGGCGTTAACAGGGGCTACGGTCTCATTTTGTTTCAGAATGATTTTAACCGCAAGGGGAAATCCTTTTTCTTCGGATGAATCCCAGGAACCTTGCCAGTCCGTTTCTTTTTGATCTTTGCTCCCTTTCAGATATTCAAACTGAAGATCTTCAATCCCTGAAATCAATGTGAAAAAATCTTCCTCCCGCCGGTTTTCAAGATCTTCCTCCTTTAAGAAACCCGCATCTTTTTCATAAAGCTTGAGCTGTTTTTTTCCCTCCTCACCGCCCTCCTGAATCACGTATTTCACAAACACCACCCCGGTCAGCGCTCCCGGAACAATGGGGCTTCGGGAAACAAATTCCATTTCTTTTTCAGAACCCATAAAATAGAAAGCATCATCGCCCTTTTTGATTTCATAGATGCAGGCGCTTGCGATCTGCTGGCCCAGGAGGCCCAGAACCGCGCGCTGCCGCTGATGAACCGTCACATCTTTTTCACCCTTTTCCCACGCCCGCGTGCCGACCCTGAGAGCACCGAAAATAATCAACAGCACCACCCCCATAATCGCCAGGGAAATCATGAGTTCGAGGAGCGTGAAACCTCTTTTTCCAACCCTCAAGAACTTTTTTCCTTTTGAACCGCTTTCAGGGTATCAACAGCAAAGGATTTTTCTTTTTCTCCCTCACGCCAGTTTATTCGGATTTTGATATCCAGCAACTCCACGGGCAGGTTTCCATCATCTTCTTCAGAAACAACCCGGGTGACGATCGCTTGCCATTCGTAGGAATCCGCCAATTCCCCCTGGGTTTCGCCTTCTGTCAGGTCGGGGATAAGCAGAATTTCGGCCATTTTTTCCCTGGCATAAAATACGCCCCGTGCATATTGTTCAGACAGCTTTCGGGATTTGAGGCCCCCTGAAAAAAGCTGGAAAATCACCACCAGGGAAATGGCCAGAACGGAAACTGCCACCAGAATTTCAATGAGGGCGAAACCATTCTTGGCGTTTAATGTCTGTTTTATGATTCGGCCATCCGTTATCAAGACATCTCCACACGGACCATGCCGGTAATAACATCAATTTTTACAGCGGACCCGTGCTCGCGACGATTCTCTAAATAGATAGTTCCCCCGCTGCTGCAACCGTTGGGCATAAAAACAACGGCAAAAAACCTTGAATCGGATTCGCTTCCGTCGAAGGGCAGGGCATTTTTGAATTTCACGTCTTCAGGCAGATCGTAGCGCTTTTCACCGCCTGTTTTCAGATTCGAGGTGGAATCAACAGCTTCTTTTTCACTACCGGGAGACATCAAATCGGGTTTAATGGTCATCCGATTTTGGTTGAGATCCAAAAGCGCCACATAGGGAACGCTTTCCGTTATGGCGCGGCTCCTGGCGTATCTCAGGGAGGCTGCCACTTTTTTGGATGCGGTTTTCAGCTCCATATTGCCAAGACTGCCAGCCACGTTCACACCCACAAACGCCGAAAAGATGCTGATGAGCACCAGAACCACCAGCAATTCGATGAGTGAGAATCCCTTTTTCATCCGTCTTCTTCATCCGCGTCCCGACTGGAAATATCTTTGTCTTCCCCCTCCCCACCCTCTGCACCGTTGGCACCCAGGGAAATGATCTCAACTTCACCGTTTTCGGTCCGCCTGTACACATATTCATGGCCCCACGGATCCTTGGGCACCGATTTCGGCAGGTAGGGGCCGTCCCATTTTTCACCGTCCGAGGGTTTGCTCCTGAGGGCTTTGAGGCCCTGCTCCGTTGAGGGGTATTTGCCCACATCCAACCTGTAGGTGTCCAGGGCCGTTTCAAAAAGAGCCATCTGGGCGCGCGCTGCATTTTGCTTTGATTTACCCACCTTTCCAAACATGCGGGGACCCACCAGAGCCGCCAGAAGACCCATGATAACCATTACGATCAACAACTCAATGAGGCTGAAGCCCATTTCTCTTTTCTTGCGTTTGTTCATGTGAACTCCTTTCATATATATCCCTCAAAAGGGCATTTCGTTCATACTGAATACTGCCATGAGCATGGAAACCACCACGAACCCCACC
>JAERTK010000010.1 GCA_016844935.1 Desulfobacteraceae bacterium
TTGGCCGTAGCAGTTCTTTTTGGGCACCCCTGCCTTCGCCTACACGTCACCTCCTTTCAGGCCCATGACGTAAATTTCACCTGTAAGTTAGGGACCATCCGGCCGCACCTCAGAAAACGATCGCTTATGTCGAATATCCAGCCTTTACATTTCAATTGGACCAGGATAAGAATGAAAACCCTTTTGGGAAAGAATCAACGGAGAATGTGGTTTTTTTGCCACAGTCAATTTCTTACGGCGACGGGCATTGAAATATCGATCCGGAAACCGGGTATTAACAAGCAGCGTAAAATCAACCATATAAATGGTAAGGGGTGCTTTTTCAGGATTCACTTTGTTTGTGGCATGCTATTTGCTAGTAGTTCTGGGGTAACGTAAAAGAACCGAGCGAACCGCTTCGCTTTCATCATAGGAGAAACCTGTGGATTTCAAGCAACGCACATTGGGGGAGCATGTCGGCTGTACCGGATTGGGCCTCCATTCAGGTGAGAAAATAAAACTTGATATCAAACCCGCCCCATGTGGTACGGGGATACGGTTCGTGAGAACCGACCTGCCTGAGCACTCCGTTATCGATGCCCGTTTTGACAACGTGTTTGATACGACCCTGGCCACAAGTATCGGTTCCAATGGGTGTCGCGTATCGACCATTGAACACCTCATGGCCGCATTTTACGGCTTGGGTATTGATAATGCCCAGGTGGAAGTGGATGGACCTGAGGTGCCCATCATGGACGGCAGTTCAGCGCCCTTTGTCTATCTCTTGAAGAGCGCGGGCATAGAGGAGCAGCCAGAGCCGAAACGGTTTATCGTGGTTAAAAAACCCTTTAAACTGGATGATGGTGAGCGATCCATTCGTGTGTACCCTTCAAAGGAGTTGAAGATCAGTTATATGATCGATTTTCAACACCCGATGCTGAGGAACCAGGAATACGAACTGTGTTTTTCAGGGGGGGATTTCATTCGGGAAATCAGCCGGGCCAGAACATTTGGGTTTCTAAAGGATGTTCAGACACTGAAAGAAAATGGTTTTGCCAGGGGAGGATCCCTTGACAATGCTGTTGTCATTGATGATTTTAGAATCCTGAACGAGGATGGTCTCAGGTACAAAGATGAGTTTGTCAGACATAAAATTCTGGACTTTATCGGGGATCTTTCTTTATCCCAGTCACCTGTCATCGGTCATTTTGTTGTTAAGAAATCAGGCCATTTCCTGAACCAGAAGATGTTGACAAAACTGATGGCATCCAAAAAGCACTGGAAGGTGTTGACGTTTGTCACCCCCGAGGAATGCAAACAAAACAGCCTCAGCATTCCGGCTTTCGGTTTGCCGGAACTTGCCCCTGTATGATTTTTTAAAGAAAGAAAACCATTCCGGTACTATTCGGCCGCCCCTTTGCCACGATAAGTTAAAGGGCGGCTTTTTTTTGCTTCTTTAATGACGCCCATAGCTCTCCGGTGTTCCAATACCAGGACTCAAAGTAAGAATTGAGGGGGATATGCCTTGCATTTTCCCTGATCCTACCTTATTATCTTCCATTCAAATTCTGTAAATGTTACAGGGTTATCGTAACGCTCCAGCCATGAGTGTTCGCCATACTTTTTCCGTATGGAACCCCGGAGATGAAGATTATTTCAACTATCCTGAAAGGCCTCAGAGTGCTTGTGCTGGCATTGATTTTTTTTGCCTGCATTGGACCGTTGTTGACGAAGCCCGCCATGGCGGAGGATGCCAGGCTCGCGGATATTGTGGTCACCAACACCCGCGATCATCTGCTGCTCTATTTTACCGTCACGAATTGTTTCACCGAGGATATGAAAACAGCCATCGATAACGGGGTCAACACCACTTTTACCTTTTTTGTGAATTTGCATGAAGTTCGGAATTGGTGGTGGGACAAGAAAATTGCCGATTTAAAGGTCAGCCATGAAATAAAATACGACAGCTTGAAAAAAGTCTACCAAGTGAGGCTGTCTTCCGAAAATGACAAAGTCGTTCTTGCCGAGGATTTTGACCAGGCCAAGCGGTTTATGGCCGAAATTGTGGGGCTGAAAGTGACTGAACTTCGGAATCTGCGTCGGGGAAATCGATACCAGATCAATATGATGGCAGAACTCGACACCATCAAGCTGCCCTTCTATTTTCATTATGTCTTTTTTTTCCTTTCTTTGTGGGATTTTGAGACAGACTGGTATTCGGTGGATTTCAGATATTGAGGTGCCACGGATATCAGTCCTGCCAACACATATGATAGCACCATATATGATAGAATCATGGATTTTGTCCGGGGAACCGCTCTTTTGGTCCTAGAGGTCGTGTTTCGCCGGAAATTTGTATCCCCTGTTGTGTGCCATGAAAGATTATCTCTTAGCCGAATTAAATGATCTTAAAAGACGTCGCAGAGAACGTTATGTGATTGCTTTTCTGTGTTTGACCATCTCTGTTTTAATCTACGTGAGCATGCGTGTATTTCATCTGGGTCACGCGCTCCCTTTTTCCAGCAGTATTATTGCCTTCGCCCTCATCAACATTAATGTGATTCTGCTTCTCCTGTTGCTTTTCCTCACGGTGAGGAACCTGGTTAAGCTGTTGTTTGAGAGGAAAAAAGGGATCATGGGAGCCAGGCTCAGGACGAAACTGGTGCTGGCTTTTGTGACCCTTTCCCTCTTGCCCACAGTTATACTTTTTTTTGTTTCGGCCCAGTTTATTTCTTCATCCATAGACTACTGGTTCAACCTCCAGATTGAAAGGTCCCTCAACTCCTCACTGGAGGTGGGCCAGGACTACTACAATGGCATTACGGATGAAATCCTCTCTTTTGGAAATGTGGTGAGCCGGGTGATTACCTATGAGGGGTTTTTGATCCCCGGCAAGGAAGAAGACCTTGAAAGATTCACTGATGAAAAAAGAAAGGAATTCGGGCTCGCATCTTTAAAGGTCTTTTCCAAAGAGCTGAAAATGGTATCTGTTTCAAAGGATCACCGCATTGATCTTACCACATTCAAGGATCCCGCGAGGGGCGTTCTGGATCATACGATTTTAAAAGGGACGGATGGACAATATATACAATCATCACCGCACGGGGACCTTGTGGGCGGGGTTGTGCCCATATTTTCCCGAACCGCTTCCAAGGCCGTGGTGGGCTTGCTGGTACTGACCCGTTTTGTTCCCGGATCCTTTGTCAACCGGCTGCATGCCATTTCAAAGGGCCTCCAGGAATACCGGCAGCTCAAGATGCTCAGGACCCCCATCAAGGCCAGTCACATGATTACCCTCTCAATCGTAACCCTGTTGATCATCTTTACGTCCGTGTGGTTCGGTTTTTATATCTCCAAGGAAGTCACCGTTCCCATCAACGAACTGGCTGAGGCGACCAATCGCATTGCATCGGGTGATTACGACTTTTTTATCGATCTGGAAACGAAAGACGAGATGGGTCTGCTGGTGAATTCCTTCAATCGGATGACCAAAGACCTGAAAACCGGCAAGAACAGTCTGGAGTCGGCCAATCAGGAGCTCGTGGCCAGCAATCTGGAGCTGGAGCAGCGCCGACTGTATATGGAGATTGTCCTGGCCAATGTGGCGGCCGGAGTGGTATCCGTCGATGCCAGGGGTCGAATCCTCACCATCAACAAGTCCGCGGAAAGAATGCTGAACATAAAAGCGAAAAGGATCATTGGAAAGAACTACAAGGGGATCCTGTCCCATGAAAACAGAAAAATCGTTGATGCGTTTATCCGGGATGACGGGCTTCTGCGAAAAGGCTTTATGAACAAACAGATCCGCATATCCGCTGGAAACCGGCAGTTGACACTGCTGGTGTCTCTGAATGTGCTTCAGGATGATCGGGGAGGGTATCTGGGGCTGGTGGCTGTTCTGGAGGATCTGACCGATATTGAAAAGGCGCAGCGGATGGCCGCATGGCGAGAGGTGGCGCGGCGTATTGCCCACGAGGTCAAGAATCCATTGACGCCCATTCAGCTTTCGGCCCAGCGGCTCAAGAAACGCTACGGTGAGATGTTGAGCCATGAGGATGCAAAAGTGTTTCACGAGTGCACCGGCATGATTATTACCCAGGTGGATGAATTGAAACGTCTCGTCAATGAGTTTTCCAATTTTGCCCGTATGCCCGCAGCCAACCCGGCACCCTCGAATATCAATGAAATAATCGAAGAATCCTTAACACTGTACAGAGAAGCGCACAAGAACATTTCCTTTTTGTTCAACCGATCCGGGAGGGCGCCCGTTTTCGACCTGGACCGGGAACAGATGAAACGGGTGATGATCAACCTGCTGGACAACGCCATCGAGGCCATGGAAGGGAGCGGGGAAGTGGTGATTGATCTGGCGTATGACGGTGTTTTGAAAATGGTTCGAATCGAAGTGGCCGATAACGGCCCGGGGATTGATTCCCGGAACAAGGCCCGGTTGTTTGAGCCCTATTTTTCCACCAAAAAGAACGGCACCGGCCTGGGGCTTGCCATCGTCAGCACCATTATTACGGATCACGATGGGTTTATCAGGGTGAAAGACAATCAGCCGAAAGGGACTAGATTCGTGATTGAACTGCCAACCCGGACATAGGAGACACAGGGGACGTTCTTAACTTATTAACATTTTGTGAAATTTTTTAAATGTTAATAAGTTAAGAACGTCCCCATGCTAAGATGATTTTATACCATTTTCTATGGACATTTCCGCTCTGTTTCTTGCTCATGGGGGCTTCTGTTTCCGGAAGTAAGCGCTTAAAGGAGCGACTTGCCCTGAATTTGCCGGAACGTCTGCCAAACAAAGGAAACCTCTGGGTTCATGCCCTTTCGGTGGGTGAAGTGTTGTCTGCCATTCCCTTGCTGGAGCAGCTAAAAGTGGCGTTTCCGGAAAAGGCGATCGTTTTTTCCGTAACCACCAGGAGTGGATTGGCCCTGGCAAAGGAAAAACTGTCGGGCCGGGTGGCATGTATCATGTCCCTGCCGGTGGATGCCTGGTGGTGCATGCAGCGCGCCTTGAATCACGTGAACCCTTGTGCGTTCATCCTGGTTGAAACGGACCTGTGGCCCGGCCTGTTGGATTTACTGAAACGGAAAGGGGTCGGGTGCCTTCTGGTGAATGGTCGGATTTCCCCCCGCACCCTGACATCCTATCTGAAGGCGCCGGCGGTGATCCGGCGCATGTTTGCACCTTTAAAATACTGCCTCATGCAGACGGACCTGGATCGGGACCGGCTCCTGCAGCTGGGGATGGACCCAAAAAAAGTGATCACCACGGGCAACATTAAATTTGACCGTGAAACGGTCGCCATGGATGTGGACGAGAAAAGATCCTGGTTGGAAACCCTCGGGCTGAAATGGGAGACGCCCATCTGGGTGGCCGGCAGCACTCACGAAGGCGAAGAAACCGTGTTGTTGAGGGTATTTGAGGATTTGAAACGGAAGTTTCCCCATCTGCGTCTGCTCATTGCTCCGCGGGATGTGGGGAGATCCGGCGAGATTTCAGAAATGATCAGCTCTCAAGGCATGGCGGTGGCTCTGAGAACGACGGTTTCAAAGAAAAGTCCCCCCTACGATGTTCTGGTACTCGACACGGTGGGCGAGTTGGGACGTGTCTATGCCCTTTGCAGTGTGGCCTTTGTGGGTGGAAGCTTCGTTCCCATCGGGGGGCATAATATGCTGGAACCCGCCGCTTTCGGTGTTCCGGTCCTGTTTGGGCCCCATACCCACAATTTTGAATTCATGTCGGAATCGATTCTGAAATCCGGCGGGGCGCTGCGGGTTCAGGATGCAGGGGAACTTCATGATGCCATGAAACGCCTTCTGCGGGATTCGGAAATGGCCGGGCGCATGGGAGACCGGGGGAAGGCGTTTGTGGTTGAAAACCGGGGTGCCCTTAAACGGGTTGTGGGTTATGTGGCCCGGAATATGCCAGCGGAATATGACAGGGGGGGGTGAACCGCGTCGGCTGATGGGGGGATTCTTGCGTAAGACAGACTGGTCATCCATTCACAGGGAGAGATCCATCCGGTTCTATACGCCTTTTCTGGCGCTGTTTTCATTGTTGTATGGCGCGGCACAAAAACTCCGTTACGCCGCATATGGTCTGGGGATCCTGAAGAAAAAAAGACTGCCGGGGCTGGTGGTAAGTGTGGGGAACCTGACTGCCGGCGGTACGGGTAAAACACCGGCGGTTGCGGCGCTGGCAAAATGGGCCGTATCCGAGAAGCTCAGGGTATCCATCATTTCAAGAGGATACGGGGGGGCGTACCAAAGTGCTGTGCTGGAGGTATCCGACGGGCAGCGCATCCATGCGGATTCCCGGTTGGCGGGAGATGAACCGTTGCTGCTCGCCGGGAAGGTTCCGGGAGCCCCTGTGGTATTGTCCAGACAACGCTATCTGGCGGGAATGTACGCCCACAAAAAATTCGACTCTGATCTTTTTATCGTTGACGACGGGTTTCAACATATGCAGTTGGCGCGGGATTTGGATCTGGTGCTCATGGACGGCTCAGACCCCTTTGGAAACGGACATCTTCTTCCCCGGGGGCCGTTGAGGGAGTCGCTGGACCAGCTGGCGCGGGCAGATGCTTTTATCCTGACACGGTTCAAGCATGATGACGGAGACCGCACGTTGGCGTTTTTGAAAGAAAACTATCCGGATATTCCTGTCTTTTGCGCGGATCACGTACCGGAAAGGGTGGTCTTTCCCCGTCTGGACCGGGTCGATTTCCCCCACGCGTTAAAGGAAAAGCGGGTGATAGCCTTCGCGGGAATCGGGAACCCCCAGGTGTTCCGCGAGACTTTGGAGGGATTGGGCGCCCGGGTGGTCGCGTTTTCTGGATTTAAGGATCATTATGTTTACGGAAAGGATGACCTTGACCGCCTTGTGCGGTTGAAATCCCAAACAGACGCGCAATACATTCTGACCACGGAGAAGGACTGGATGAGAATGGGCCCCGTCTGGCCCGAATGTTCGGAGATCGCGTATTTGTGTATTCAATTTTCCTTTCTGCCAGGGCAGGAAGGGGTTTTCAGGATGATAGAGAATGCGTTTAGGAAAAAATGAAATATTCTTGGGTGCCATATCCCGTATCCTCAATTTGCTGGTAGACACTCTGGGGCTTATCCCCATCCGCGCGGGACAATTTTTTGGCCGGTTGCTGGGGCGCTTTCTGGGGATTGCGGCAGTGGGACCCTTGAAGTCCTCTTTGAACGGTCTTAGAAGCGTTTTCGGCGACCGCATGTCGGAAAAAGAGTTGAGAAGACTGAACCGCCGTGTGGTGATACATTTCGCGCAGATGTTGTTTGAAGTGCCGCATATCTTGAAATTAAACCGGGAGAATCTGCACAAGTATGTTTTTTTCGAAAATGAAGACGTCATGCGTGAAGCCCTTGCCAGGGGAAAAGGGTGCTTTATCCTTACGGGTCACTTTGGAAACTGGGAACTCATGAGCGCGGCCGTTACCCTGTGGTTTCAAACCAGCGGGATCGCTGTGGCCCGGCCGGCGGATTTTGCACCGGTGGAAGATTTGCTCATGCGGTTGCGGACCCGATTCGGCACTGAAATTATCCCGAAGAAAAAGGCCATGAAAAAACTGCTCATGGGCACCCGGAAAAACAAGGCCATGGGCATTCTGCTGGATCAAAATGTGGATTGGTACGAAGGGGTTTTCGTCCCATTCCTGGGTCAACCGGCCTGTACCAATAAGGGCCTGGCGTTGATTGCCATGAAAACAGGGGCGCCCGTGATTCCGGTGTTCAGCGCGCGGCAGCCCGACGGCCGATACCGTGTGGTGTTTGAAAAAGAGGTGGAACTGGTTCGCTCAGAAAGCAAACTGGCTGACGTTGAAGAGAATACGGCGCTCTTCAACCGTATCATTAACAAATACATTTACTGGTATCCGGAACAGTGGTTCTGGTTTCACAAACGCTGGAAAACCAGGGCCTTTTGTCCGTTTCCCCGCCAGTGAAAACAACATTTTGTAGCGGGTTGTGGCATCACGCAAAAATGGCAGAAGGGGTGTTTTGAAATTGGCTCAAGGATTTGAATTGAAATCCCCGCAGAAGAAACCCATTGAAAAAGCCCGGGTAAGACGGATCCTCATCCGTGCCACCAATTGGGTGGGGGATGCCATCATGACCCTGCCCGCCCTGGAGGCGGTGAGGGAGAATTTTCCCGGGGCGCACATCACGGTCCTTGCAAAACCCTGGGTGGCGCCGCTCTTCGAACACCATCCCGCCGTGGACCGGGTCCTGGTTTTTCACAAGGGCCATGGTCCCCGGGCCGGTTTTGTTCGGATGTTGAAGATGAGCCGCATTATTCGTAAAGAACGGTTTGATCTGGCCATTTTGTTTCAAAACGCCTTTGAAGCGGCGCTGCTGGCCTTCCTGGGGCGAATTAAACTGCGTGTGGGGTATAAGGCCGATGGCAGAAGCTTATTGCTCACCCATGGTGTGTTCCGTACCGAAGGGGTGTTGACGGTTCACCAGGTGGAGTATTACTGTGCCATACTGCGTGCCCAAGGGTGGGTAGCGGAAGAGAGAGACCCCGTGCTCCACGCGGGTGGTGAGGTTCGGGAGGAGGCGGCCGGGATACTGACGTCTAACGGGATTGACCCGCAGGATTTCATGGTGGGGTTGAGCCCCGGTGCTGTGTTTGGAAACGCAAAACGATGGCCGCCGGACCGCTTCGCGGAAATTGGGGACCGGGCGGTTGAAAAATGGGGTGCCAAAGTCGTTGTGTTCGGCAGCGGCGGGGAACGGGCTATTTGTGATTCCGTCTGCGGGGCCATGCGGCACGACGTCTTGAATCTTTGTGGAAAAACCACCTTGAGGGCGGTTATGGGCGTTATGGATCTGTGCCGCTTTTTTGTGACCAATGACTCGGGATTGATGCACATGGCTTCCGCCCTCGGAATTCCCACCGTAGCGGTGTTCGGCTCCACGGATCATGTGACCACCGGCCCCAGGGGTCCCAAAACAAGAATTGTCAGGCGCGCTGTATGGTGTGCCCCCTGTTTGAAGCAGGAATGCCCCACTGATCACCGGTGTATGCTGAATATTACGCCTGAAACGGTATGGGAGACAATGGAAGAATTAAGGGCCTCGGCAAAAAATAATTAAACATCTTATTTGTCTTTTGGCCCTTCTATAGATGTCATCATATGACTTGATACGAAATGATTGACAATTTGAACAACAAATGATAGCATCCCTATCGTGAGTCGAAAAGACATCGACAGCGTAAATTGGGGAGCTTATCATGGCATTTCAGGGCAAAGAGTTCACCCCCGAGATGAAGCAATTGATTGTGAACTTGAAGCAGCACTTTGTTGAAGAAAAGAAAGCGGGGAAAACGGTCTCTACAAAAAACGCAACAGGAAGAGTTGCACTTGGATTAGGGATAGGAGAGGCTACAGTCAAAAGGATAATGGCCGCTCATAAACAACAAGAGAAAATAGTTGTAATTGAAGAAAAGGAGAGAGGGAAGCCTCCTTATCGATTGTCGCATAATTTACAGCCTGTTATTAGAGAATTTATTCGAAAAAAGAACCTCAAAGGACAGAAGATAGACGCTGAACAGATCCGAGAATATCTCTTGGAGAAGCATTCTGTTGAAATTCCGATGTCAACCTTTCTGAGGTCTTTGAATCGATTAGGGTTTACATATGGGGTTGGCAAACGTCGCACAGCCTTGAAGGAGCAAGACTATGTGGTCCTTGCAAGAAGACGATATTTAAGGAGAAAGATAGGGAACAGAAACAATGATGGCTCCCTTAAAAGACCTGAAGTCTATTTAGATGAGACTTATATAAACAAGAATCACTCAGATCAATTTACATGGTATCTTGAAGAAGATGGCCCTTGGGTAAACAAACCATCCGGAAAAGGTCCGCGGGTTATTGTAGTACATGCCATCACCGTCAATGGGTGGGTTGATAATGCTCAGTTGGTTTTTGACGCCAATAGGCGTACAGGGGATTATCATGGTCAAATGAACTGGGGCAATTTTTCGAAATGGTTTAAGACCCAACTATTGCCAAACATTCCAGATAATTCTCTAATAATATTGGATAATGCCAGATATCATAATGTTTTTGTGGAAGATGCTTTTCCTGTTTCAACAACACGAAAAGAGGCTCTTTGCGATTGGTTGGAGAGAAATGGCATCCCGTGGACGGCGGACATGTTAAAACCGGAACTTTATGAATTATGCAAAAGACTTGCCCCCACACCGGAATACAAACTCGACCAAATAGCGAAAGCTGCGGGGCATTCTATTCTCCGAACTCCGCAATATCATCCTGAACTTCAGCCAATCGAAACATGCTGGGGTGTTATGAAAAATTACATGGCAGCCCATTGCGATTTCACAATGAAAAACTTCCGGGAACAATTGCCTTTCGCATTTGGTAAGGTAAAACCCAGGACATGTAAAAGCTTGGTTGCAAAAGTTGTTAAGCAGGAAGAGAAATATTGGACTGAAGACAGTAGGCTATATGAGGAAATAAAAGGAGATAACGGGATGTTCAGTTGATAAAAACGGTATCAAGTCATATGAGGACATCTATA
>JAERTK010000011.1 GCA_016844935.1 Desulfobacteraceae bacterium
GTGTGGGTCCAAAATCGAAGGGATGAGTTCGTCCTGGTCATTCTTTTTGCGTTTTCCCCTAGCCACATTGCTGTAGAAGCCCACATACCGAACCATTTGCTGACCTTTATTCGGAACATGAGAACACATTGCCGCCAGCCACTCGAGAGCATCAAAAATCTTCTCTTCTTTGCCGTCTTTGGACTTATAAACCACTTTTGATTCTTCTGGAACGTATGTCATTCTTTCCTGAGAGAAGGAGGCACGGATAATGTATCGGGCCAGGTTCTCCATGGCGTCTTCACTCCCCGGCTGAATTCTGGATCCGCGGAACACGTTAAAACCCGAATGGCGCCACCCCATAACCATTTGCACCAGTTCTTCGGTGATTTTCTCTTTTTTAAGCAGCATCTTGAAAACCTTGTGCCGAAATATCTCCTCCAGCTGTTTCAGTTCGAATAAAGGCGCCACGCGGAACATGCCGTTTCCATAAAAACAACCGTCCGTGCACAGAACATGGAGATGGGGGTGCCATCCCAGGAAATCACCGAAAGAATGTATGGCGATAACCGCCCCCGGAACTGCGTCCTCTTCCGGTACGGCTTCCTGGAAGATTTTTTTCAAGGTCTCCCAGGCGCAACGGGTAAGTTCCGAAAGCAGCTTTCTGTCATAGAGAAAATAACGGCGCAGGATTTTGGGTATGCTGAAAACAAAATGACGATGTGGTACTTCCTTAAGGACTTCTTCACAGGTAAGCGACATACTGGAGACTCCGAAGCCATTCACCGAATTCCACGACACGCTTCTGGTGACAGGATGGACAGAAATGCCTTCGTTTGCATGAAAATGCCAGCAACGTCATGTCCGCACTCCCCACATTTGACCCTTGCGAAGCCGTTATGCAGGATGCCGCAGTCCAGGTAGCGGTAAATGACCTGTTTGATGTAGGGCCGGAAAAAACCGTATTTCTTTGCGAACTGATCGTCATAGACCTGTTCCAGTTTTTCAAAATTGTCCTCGATACACTTGTAGTATTGGGATTCCTGGGGCTTTCGGGGCTGGTAAACGGGGGATATGCTGGGCATCTTCCGGTCTCTTCTAGAAAGATTACCCAGAAATAAATACTGAAAGTTTTACTGTAAGTCAACGCTGAAATCTCTTCAGTCATAGTTTTTCATGCAATAGCCATTTGCATTATGTTTTTTCATGGCGTATAATTGTTTTTCAGGGTTATGGCTTTTTTCAATCGAATCTCAGAGAAAGACATCGTTTTTCATGAACTCGGAAACTCAACATCGTTTTTCAGGGGCAGTCACGGTTTTTCATGAAAGGCGTCTGCCTGAAAGAGCAACGCCGGCCGGGTATTCGGCCCTGATTGGTGCCTATAATTTGTCAGTCCCGTTGCCGCACACCCTCTCTGCCACGGGAGAACATCACAAGGTCTACGAGGATGCGGGGTGGCGCATCCTGACGCCACGCCATGCGCCGAAGGCGAGCGTGGAAGGCCACCTTACCTTTGCCCTCAAATACGAGGGGCTGGACCTTGCCGTGCTCAAGCGTCTCTTTTCAGCGGCCGGACCAGGCGAAATAGCTGCTCTGGTGTACGCCAAACCTACGGGCCGTTATGCACGACGCATCTGGTTCCTCTATGAGTGGCTTACGGGCGAGCAACTGGATCTGCCCGATGCCGGGAAAGGAACATATGTGCCTGCTGTAGATCCCCATAAGCAATGGGCGATCGAGGGGGAGAACTCCCCGCGCCACCGCGTAAGGAACAATCTTCCGGGTACGCCGGCATTCTGTCCCCTGATCTTCCGCACGAAAAGACTCGATGAATTCATCGAAATGAATTTCCCTGCGCGGGCCCGGGCAGTAGTAGCCAATGTCCCGCGAGATTTGTTGGCGCGCGCGGCAGCTTTTCTGCTCCTAAAGGACTCGAAATCGAGTTACGCTATTGAAGGCGAACGTGCACCTCAGGACCGCATACAACGATGGGGCCGAGCCATCGGGGAGGCAGGTCGCCAGCCGATCGATCTTGAAGAGTTGTTAAGGCTGCAAAGAATTGTTATTGGCGATGCCCGCTTTGTGCGGTTAGGGCTTCGGCGGGAAGGGGGATTTGTGGGGGAGCATGATCGCCAGACACGCATCCCATTGCCCGACCATATCAGCGGGAGGCCGGACGATCTTGCTTCTCTCATCGACGGCATGGTTGCCTTCGACCGGGGACCGTCGCAGAAGCTCGACGCTATCTTAGCTGCCACAGTTTTGGCGTTCGGTTTCATTTACATCCATCCTTTTGAGGACGGGAACGGCCGTATCCACCGCTACCTTATCCATCATGTTCTTGCCCAAAGAGGGATAAACCCGCCCGGCGTGGTGTTCCCGGTGTCTGCCACCATTTTAGAGCAAATCGACGAATACCGCCGCATTCTGGAGGACTATTCGAAGCGGCTTCTGCCGGTGATCAAATGGAGGCCTACTGAGGGCGGAAACGTCAATGTCCTGAACAATACAGTCGACTTTTACCGTTTCTTTGACGCAACACCGCATGCCGAATTCCTTTACGCCTGCGTGCGAAAGACCATAGAAGAAGACCTGCCGAAAGAAACAGCGTTCCTCAGGCGATATGATGAGTTCAGTGAACGTGTGGGAAACATTGTGGATATGCCCGATCGCATCGTAGATCTTCTTTTCCGCTTTCTCAGACAGAATAAGGGCCGCCTTTCAAATCGTGCACGTGAGGGCGAGTTCGCTGAGCTCACGGCACGGGAAACGGAACGTATTGAGCGAATTTTCAATGATGTCTTTGCCGATTCTGAGTT
>JAERTK010000012.1 GCA_016844935.1 Desulfobacteraceae bacterium
TCAATATCCTCATGCCTTTTTCGGGGGAGTGCTTAAAATGGGCCGTTTTTTGTTGCAATGCAAAATAATACTTGCTAAATTGGCGTTAAAATAGATGCTTACCATGGAAGCTTTCGCGAAAGATACTATCCATAACCCATCAGAATCGCGACCTTCAAGGTGAACGCCCGTCTCGAAAATATCCAGGAAGGGAGAACCATTTATATTATGCCGTCCTCTTTCATGACGTTTTTCCCCCATGTACTAAACAGTCTGGAAGCTTTGAAGATGCCACTGCAGGCCAGTGCGGATTTAACGGATACCACTATCCGCTGCCAGTCTTTGGGATTTGACTTAATGAGAAACGCACAGCATTTCAATTGCCGCTTGATGAAACATTTCCTGCCGCTAGCGTTAAATACAAAACAGGAAACCGGCGATCAACTCTGTGGCATCTGCCAGGAAGGATCCGACAATCTTCTTTCGATTGCTGAAAAAAATGTCATGGGCCACCTGACCCGTTTTAAACAGGAACGACTGGGGGAGCTGGCGTTTCTGAAGTTTTTTACGGAAAGGCTCCCGGATCAGGACTGGACCGTTGAATATGATGACGCAAACGTCATCCTTGACCTGCCGGGTCTCAAGCTCATTGATATCTCGCTGGATGTGGAACACAAAATCCAGAACTACGGGGTGGTCTTTGCACCCCGTGCGGGGCACCATTCCAACATTGCCGAGCGCGTGGCCCTCTTCATGAGAGACCAGGGCCTGACCCGCATGGCCATTGTGGAGCAGAAATGCGCCGAGGATATTCCGCTTTACGTCAACGACAAGCGTCATTACGAAGATTTCAACGGGCAGGTTGAACAGTACAAAAAGGTCCTGGAAACACTGAAAGAACGGACAGGCTCCCCCCCGCACCTCATTGCCATTTGCCAGCCAGGTCCCCTCCTCATGAGCACCCTGCTCCTTTATCCCCATCTGGGAAAAACATTCGGTTCCGCCGGAGCGCCCATGCACACGGAGGGAGAAAAGGGGGCTTTAACCGATTTCGCACGGTTGGCGGGCGAGGATTACATCGACAAGCTCATTGCCTTTTCCGGCCACACCATATCCGACGAACATGAAGGGGCAGGCAGAGAGGTTTTTGACGGCAGGGTTCATGTCCTGGGATTTTATTTGCTGGGAATGGATCAGCACTTCAAAAATTTGAAGAAACTTCTGGAAGATCTGAAACAGGGGAATCTTGAAGATGCCGAACGCCAAAAGGATTTTTACCGCTGGTACAATTACGTCAATCACGCACCAACCGGATTCATCCGGGATACATTCCAGAAGATCTTTGTTAAAAACGAACTCATCAAAGGGACCTTATCCATTCACGGAAAAGAGATCGGCATCAAGGATTACCCGGGGTCCGTCCCTATCTGGGCCCTGGGCGGCAGCAAGGATGCCATCGCGCCACCGCTTCAGGCCACGGGGCACATGGAAATGATCCATTGGGTACCACCCGACGACAAGTTGACGCTCATCTGCGATGGGGGCCACATGGGCCTTTTCCGTTCCACCAGAATCTTGAAAGAATACTACAACCGGATTGTGGAATTCATCCTTTCTCACAGCGATAAATCCACCACATAAGACCCGGGAGCGCACCCCTATTCCCCTGGTTTTTTATCCGCTTGATTTTTCTCTGAAGAAGCTTGATCGAAAAATGGATTGAAGGGAGACAGCCCGGACATGGTTTTCTGGGCCATGGCGGAAAAATCCATCCCCATATCCAACCATTTGCTGAACTGATCATCAGCCGTTTTCTTGTATATGAGGTAGTTCTTGATGGTCTGCTGGAGGTGGTTGTCGAAAAATTCCTGGAGAACGTTTCCGCCGTGCTGAATGATCAGGTGCAGAAGCGGAGCGGGCAGGAGGATATTTTTATTCTTGGCCTCTTCCAATATAATCTGGGTGAGGATAAAAGCGGTGACATCCTCCTTTGTTTTCGCGTCCACCACTTCCACCTGCCGCCCTTCCCTGATCACATGGGCCACTTGGGTAAGGGTCACGTATTTGCTTTTTTCAGTATCATATAAGCGTCTATTGGCGTATTTTTTGATCAGAGTTTTTTCTGCCATCTGCACCTCGCGGGAATGCTCAAAGTTTTGACGTGTTGCAATAAGACGTAACGTTTGAAACATATTCAGTTGATCTGTTTCTCATGCTTATTACAATATCATCCATATGTCAAATGGTTATGACGATTAAAATATGAAAAATAATTCCGGGCAACCTAAACTATATTTGTGCATTGCACCATTTTCGGCTTGACAAAACTTTCCCGGGGATTATATTCAGGCAAAAGACACAAAAAAACAAAAACTTTCGGGAGGTATTGTCAGTATGGAACCCACAAAAATCGCAAAGCAGATGGTCGAATTCCAGAAAGCCACATTCGACAACAGTTTCAGTGCCATGAGCATGGTCCAGGAGCAGGCGGAAAGGATGGTCAACATGTCTCTGGCCCAGGCAACCTGGCTTCCGGCGGAGGGAAAGAAGGCCATAGAAGACTGGGTCGGCGCCTATAAGAATGGTTGTGAAGATTTCAAAAAGACGGTAGATGACAATTTCAAAAAGGTGGAAGATTTTTTTGCATCCACCGAAAAATAATCCTTCAAGAAACATCACTCAAGCGCAGGAATCAGGATTTCAAATCGGCGGGTGCCGGAGGCTTCAAACCGATGGCTCCCGGCTTCCGTCAGATCTCCACAATCCACCAGCAGTTCACAATGGCTGAGGATTTCGGTAATGGCCATGTGTTTTCCCGGACCTTTTAAAAGGGTGGTTCAAAATGCCGGTGGACAATCTCTTCGACCGTGCCGTGACCCTTGGAGACAATATCCAGGATGTCGGCACATCTCTTTACATGGTGAAAAATGAAATATGGGGACATCCATGATTTTATGCTTTTTTTTGGTGGTTGGATGTGCCAAGCATTAATAATGCCTCGAAAAGCGAGAACAGATGCACCAGGTGACCTTCAACATGTGGTTGAAAGAGAGAATCGGTTCGAGCGAATCGATTGAATCGCATAAAATCATGGACGTCCCGGTTATCCCCCCTCGACTCAACCGATCACCTCCCAGTGTCCGGCTTTCTTGGAGCCGATCCGTTTTAATACTCCCTTCTCCTTTAATTTTTGAATATTTCGCATCACCGTTGTTCGGTTTTTGTTCAGCTTTTCGGCCAGTGCGTCATAGGAGATAGATGGATTGTCGTCGATTCCGGCCACAAGTTGCACCTGAAAACTGGTTAAAGATGCATTTAAAGATGCGTATTCGCCTACTTTTTGCACTTTTTGGGCACCTAAAACCGCCTTTTTTTGTTCTAAAGATGCATTTATAGGGGCATCTTCCTCATTGAGATGTTTCTCTGTTTTCCTCAAAAGTGTTTTCACATAGTCATCAGTGGCCTGGAATACGGGTTCCACCCCTCCTGCTTTCAGGGCTGGAATAACCTTGGTTCTCACGCCCATGCCTCTGGCATCCACATAGCCATAGTCGCGAAGCACTTCTACAATGATGAGGTTCCTGGCGGAACGCTGTCCGGCCACCATCTTTTCCACCGTCATGGCGTTGGGCAATGCGCCGGGGCTGATAATTTCAAGACGATCGTTGTACCCGGCAATTTCAACATCCACGAAACGCGTCCAATCCCGGTGTGCGAGGGCATTGATCAGCAGTTCACGGATGGCCTCAAAGGGATAGAACCATCTCTTTTCACGGCGGAAGTTTTCGTCAATGTGATTCGGTTCTTGTGTGACAAAAGGCTCCATGGCCTCCAGGCATTTTTCGATCAGGCCGGCATCTATAAGGCTTTTTCCGGATTTACCCACTTGGAAGCGGCCCACGAGAGGCGCATCAAGCACTTTATCTAACAGGGCCTGATATTCCTTGTCCAAAGCATCGAAAAACATGAGCCGGATACCGGACTGCTTGAGGGTCTGTCGAGGTTTGATGCCAAACAGGTTCAGTCCGGCGATGGTGCAGACCGGTTCTTCCGTAATGCCATCGGTCATGAAACCAAGGGCTTTCATGCGGGTGATCCAGGATTCTCTGGTTTCGGGCACTTCAGGATCCCTGAGTATATCCCGGAGGTAGTTTTCTAAGCGGGCTTTATCCAGGGATTCAAAACTGGTGCGGTTAACAGGCATGATTTCTGAATGTACCACACCACTGGACGATCCCAGCATCAGAAGCTGTTCCCGTGTGGCGGGACGGGAAATAGCCCCTATGCGAACATAAGCCGTTTCTCTGTTATGGTCTCTGACAACATAAGGTTTTGAGATTTCCTGCCCTATGGTGATAACGGCAACCCGTTTGCCGGAATCCATTGGCACTTCTTCATAATACGGCAGGATCACAGGGTGGATATATCTGCCGAAAACCGTATCAGCCACCCACTCGCTCAGATTGTTTCTGGTAATACCGGTAACGGTTTTGTCGTCCGCCACCCCCAGGAGAATATGACCGCCTTTGAGGTTCGCGAGGGCAACCACCTCTTTGGCAAGTTGTTCGGGCCGGATGTTGTCAAGCTTGAACTCGACACCCGAACTTTCACCGCCCGCAATCAAATCCATGACGTCTTTTCGTTTCATGCGTCATCTCCATTTATGATAGCCGCCTCTGTCCGGGCCCGTTGTTTCTCTTCAAGCGTCAGATGATGGTCATTGATGGGGTCGCCTTCCTTGCCGGCGTATTCCGGACCGAGGTGATTCCAGGGCGCGGATTACACATCTTTCCCACGGTCTTTTCCCCATTTGATGTTGGGCATGTCGTGGGGAATGCCTGTTACTTTGTTCTGTGAAACCCTTCCCAGCTCGTACCATTTAATGGCAACGGTAATCCGCATCAGCCTTGTGGACTCCTTTGGGTCCGTAAAAAAATTGTATTATATTATTTTTGACATTTAAAGCTTTCATTTCTGGAAAGGCCCAGGTTGCAGATAATCCTGAAGCAAACATCACACATTAGAGAACGACAACAGTCAAAAGCGACCTGACCCCTATCTTTTCAAACCCCGTTTCGTACCGGTTAGGTATCACATATGCTGCAACTCCACAACGCTTTGAGAGGTGACAGGATTTCGTTTTGAATCTAGCACCTGACGAAGAAACCCTAAACCAATGGCACCGTAAAAGGCAAAAAAATAGATACATTGTTTCGATTTTAGAAAATAAATTTTAACAATGTTTCATTTTACCATTGACTTCAGCATCCGGAAACGCTAGGGAAAATGAAAGAACAATCTCAACTCTATCCTCACGAGCATCTGGTTTCACCCATGGATCCCAAAGGATACCAATGCTTGAAGTCAATAACATAGAGATCGTCTACAGCCATGTGATCCGGGTACTCAAAGGCATATCTTTTGAGGTGCCGGACAGACAAATCGTGGCTCTTTTGGGGTCCAATGGCGCGGGCAAAAGCACCGTACTCAAAGCCATATCCAATATTCTCGATCTGGAAGACGGCGAACTGACAGAAGGCAGCATCAACTTTTTGGGCCGGCGCATAGACCGTACCCCGCCCCATCAGATCGTACATCTGGGCCTGGTTCATGTGCCTGAGGGCCGGGGCATCTTTGACGATCTGACGCTGCTTGAAAACCTCAAAGTGGGGGCCCACAGTCGGGGGGATCCATCGGGGGTAAAGAAAGACCTGGACAGGGTCCTGGCCTATTTCCCCCTGCTCAAGAGCAGGCTCAACACGGACGCCGGATACTTAAGCGGCGGCGAACAGCAAATGCTGGCCGTCGGCCGGGCCATGATGACCCGTTTAAAACTGCTCATGCTTGACGAACCGTCCCTGGGCCTGGCACCGCTCATCAGCGAAGAAATCTTCTCCATCATCAAACGGATCAACACGGAACAGGGGGCTTCCATCCTGCTGGTGGAACAGAACGCCCGGCTGGCCCTGTCCCTGGCATCCTACGGCTACATCATGGAAAACGGGAAAATTGTCCTGGACGGCCCAAGCACCAAACTGATGGCCAATGACGACGTACAGGAGTTCTATCTGGGACTGTCAGAAGTGGGCGCAAAGAAGCGCTACCGTGACGTCAAACATTACAAACGCCGTAAACGGTGGTTGTCATGAGCCCGGAGACCTCCCTGGCCATTGAGGCGGTCACCATGCGTTTCGGCGGTGTTGTGGCGGTTTCCGGTCTCGATCTTCATGTGCCCCGGGGCGGGATTTCCGCCTTGATCGGCCCCAATGGCGCCGGCAAGAGCACGGTCTTCAACTGCATCAACGGCATCTACAAACCCACCCGGGGGAGGGTGCTTTTTGACGGTAAAGATGTCACCGGGCTGAAGCCCCATAAAATTGCCCGCCATGGCATTGCCCGCACCTTTCAGAATCTGGCGTTGTTCAAGAATATGACGGTTCTGGAGAATCTGCTTTTGGGGCGGAATCAATTTCTCACTGCTGGCGTCGTGCGGGGAGGTGTGTTTCTGGGGAGAGCCAAAGGGGAGGAGATTGCAAACCGGCTGGCAGTGGAAAATATAATTGATTTTCTGGAGATAGAGGCGGTCAGGAAAAGCATCGTCGGTTCTTTGCCATTTGGCGTGCAGCGGCGGGTTGAGTTAGGCCGGGCACTGGCTGCAAAACCCAAATTACTGCTTCTGGATGAACCGGTTTCGGGCATGAACTCGGAAGAGACGGAGGACATGGTCCGTTTCATTTTAGATATTAATGAAGATCTGGGCGTGACCATTTTAATGGTGGAGCATGACATGGGTGTGGTGATGGATATTTCCGATCAGGTAGCGGTTATTAACTTCGGCGAAAAAATCGCTCAGGGTCCTCCGGATCAGATAGCGGCCGATCCGGAGGTGATCAAAGCCTATTTAGGTGAAGCCGGAGCTTAAAGCTTCTCTGATGGCATTCTAGATTGGATGCAGCACGGCCGTTCTTAAAGGGATATGAACAACAAAAAAACCATAACAAAATACCCCGAAACCCTTCCCGGCCTCCTGGCCCTGAATGCGCAAGATTTAGGTGAGTGCATCGGCCTGCGTGAGAAGGACTTAGGTATATGGCAGGAGGTCTCCTGGCGGGAGTACCAGGAGCGGGTGATGTATTTCTGCCTGGGCCTTGAAGACCTGAGGCTGAACCGCGGCGACCACCTCGCCATCATCGGAGATAACTGCCGGGAATGGATCTATGCGGATCTTGCGGCCCAGGCCCTGGGAGCGGTGGGGGTGGGGGTTTATGCCACCAACCCGGCCAGGCAGGTGGCCTATGTTATGGGGCATTCAGACGCGGTGATCGCGGTGGCCAAAGACCAGGAGCAGACAGACAAGATCCTGGAGGTTAGGGAGTCGCTCCCCAGGCTTAAGAAAATCGTCGTCATTGATATGAAGGGTCTTCGCAATTACCGAGACCCCATAATCGTCTCCTACCGGGAGGTTGAACAGCGCGGCGCACAGTTGAGCCGTGAGAATCCAGTCCATTACCAGGAGCTGGTCATGGCCACCCGGCCCCGCGATGTGGCCCTCATGGTCTACACCTCAGGCACCACGGGTCCGCCCAAAGGGGCCATGCTCACCCATAAGAATCTCATCAGCATCTGCCACCAGTTTGAACAGATCCTTCCCATGGCCCGGAACGACCAGATCGTTAGCTATCTGCCCCTGTGCCATGTGGCCGAGCGGCTCATGACCCTGGTACAGGGTTTGAATTTCGGGTATACGGCCAACTTCACCGAAAGCGTGGCCACCGTGAACGAGAGCCTTTACGAGATATCGCCCACCGTTTTTGTGGGTGTGCCCCGCATCTGGGAAAAAATGCACGCCGGCATTCTGATTAATATCCAGGACGCTTCGCGCCTTAAACGGCACATGTTCGGTCTGTGGATGTCCGTGGGCAAAAAGGTGCTGGAGCGGGAGGTTAACGGCAGGCCCGGACCCTTGGACCCGCTGTTCAGGGCCTTGGGCCGCTGGTTGTTGTACGGTAAGGTTCTGGACAAACTGGGACTTAGGCGGGTACGCCTGGCGCTCAGCGGGGCCGCGCCCATCTCGCCTGAGGTCCTGAAATTTTTCCGGGTGCTGGGACTTGAAATTGCCCAGGTTTATGGCCAGACCGAAGTCACGGGCGTTAGCCACTACCAGCCCGGGGATGATATCCATATGGGCTCGGTGGGCATGCCCCTGCCGGGGGTAGACTGCAGACTGGCCGACGACGGGGAGATACTGCTGAAAGGGGAAACCCTGTTCGCCGGTTATTATAAGGATGAGGCCGCCACCCGGGCCGCCGTGGTGGACGGCTGGCTCCACACAGGCGATGTGGGGGAGTTTGACGAGGACGGCAGACTCTATATCACCGACCGCAAGAAAGACATCCTCATCACCAGCGGTGGCAAAAACATCGCCCCCTCGGAGATCGAGAACCGGCTCAAGGTGAGCCCCTATGTCAATGAAGCCATAGTGATCGGTGACGCCCGTCCCTACTTAACGGCCCTGATCCAGGTGGAGATGGACACGGTCAGCAAATGGGCCACCGACCGGGGCATCCCCTTTACCACGTTTAAGAGCCTCTCCCAACAAAAAGAGGTTCGGGAATTGGTGAAAAAGGAAGTGGATCAGTGCAACCGGGAATTCAGTCAGGTGGAGACCATCAAAAAATTCACCCTGCTGGACAAGGAACTGGATCACGACGACGACGAACTCACCGCCACCATGAAGGTGAGAAGGACCGAAGTGGCAGAACGGTTTAAGGATTTGATCAACAAAATGTATTCGCGGTAGGAACTCTGTCAAAGCGCGGCAACCGCCGCTTTGAGCATATGGGAAAAAATATCGCCAACCAACCAAAAAGGAGGGAAAAATGAGAAAGAGAAAACTGTTTTTAAGCGTTTTGTTGTCCCTGTGCCTAATCATACCGGCAGGATCCGCTTTTGCCGAGGAAGGTGTCACCGATACCGAGGTAAAAATTGGCGTGGTGAGCGACCTCACCGGCCCCACCGCCATCGGGGGGGTGGGCATGGCCGACGCCATTGTCTCCTATTTCAAGGAAGTCAATGAAGGAGGCGGCATCCATGGACGTAAAGTGAAGGTCATCGTGGAAGACTGCGCCTATTCCCCAGCCCGGGCGGTTGCAGCCGCCAAAAAACTCATGGCCAAGGACGGCGTATTCGCCTTTGTCTCTCCCTGGGGCACCGCGCCCACCACGGCCATGATTCCCCTGGCCCAAAAGGAGAAGATACCCATCGCCCCGGCCTGCTCTCTGGCCACCTCCATATACGATCCGCTGAAAAAATATGTGTTCGCCGCGGGCACCAACTATGTGGACCAGTCCCTTTTCATCGTGGAATACGTGTTGAACACCCTGAAGATCAAGAATCCCAAAATCGGTATCTTCTGCCAGGATGATGACTGGGGTAAGGACCACATAAAAGGTCTTGAAATCGCAAAGAAAAAGTACAACCTGCCCGATTTTAAGGTGCAGACCTATAAATACAACGCCGTTGAGTTCAAGAGCCAGGTCATCAACATGATGAAGGCCAAGCCCGATGTGGTCATCGTAGCGTCCGCCATCAAAGCGGGCGCGGTGTTTTTGCAGACCGCTGCCAAGCTGAAATTCAAATCCACTTTCATCAGTAGCAACACCCTGGGTTTTGTTCCCATTTTGAAGCTGTCCGGGCCTCTGGGGGGCAACATGCTGGTGGTGAACATTTTCGCCATGCCGGGTGAGGATGTCGTTGGCATGAAGAAACTGGTGGCAGCCTCCAAGAAGTACTTTGGCGATAAGTGGATGCCGGCCGGCCAGAAAATTCACCCCTATTATGTCTACGGCTGGATAAACGCCATGATCTTTGCCGAGGGTCTTAAGAAGGCGGGGAAGAATCTCACCCGGGACGGACTGGTCAAAGCCATGGAGAGCATCAAGGACTTTGACCCTGAAGGCCTCATGGGCCCGGTCTCCTACTCAGCCAAATCCCATGATACCCCGGGTTATGCCCGCATGACCCAGGGCGACGTGAAAAACATGCGGTTCAAAGTCCTCACCGACTGGACCTATATCAAGCAGTAACCCCGTGCGGCTTGGGACCTTGAAAGGCTCCGGTTCCGGGCCAAAGGCCTAAACCATGGATAGCATTGAACTGACCATTCTCAGCCAACTGGTCTTGAGCGGAATCATCGCCGGCAGCATATACGGGCTCATCGCGCTCGGTTTTGTGGTGATCTACAAGGCCACCAAAGTGGTGAATTTCGCCCAGGGCGAGATCATGATGCTGGGGGCCTACTTCTGCTACTATCTGGTGGTAACCCACCAGATTCCCTTCCTGGCCGCCTTTGCCATCACCCTGGTATTCTCTGCCGTTTTGGGCATTGTCACCGAATTCCTGGTGCTGCGCCCCATGGTGGGCGAGCCCACTTTTTCGGTGATCATGATCACGGTGGGTCTGGGCACGCTGCTCCGAAGCGCAGTGGGGTTTATCTGGGGACACGAGAACCTGGCCCTGCCGTCCCCCTGGGGGGATACCACCTGGGACATGGGCATCATGGCCGTCTCTCCGGCGGAAGTGTACACGGTGGCTGCGACCTTTTTCCTGCTGGCTATGCTCTGGGCCTTTTTCAAATACTCCAAGATGGGTCTCGCCACCCGCGCCACGGCCTTTGATCAGCGCTGGTCCTTTCTCATGGGCATCAATGTGCACAAGGTCTTTTCTCTGGCCTGGGCACTGGCGTCGGTGGTGGCCGCGGTGGGCGGCGTGTTCCTGGCCTTCATGGGGGGGCTGGAGCCCAACATGGGATTCATCGGCATGAAGGTCTTTCCGGCGGTGGTGCTGGGGGGGATTGAAAGTATCGGCGGAGCCATTCTGGGGGGTCTTGTGATCGGTCTTTGCGAGAGCCTGGCGGGCGGGTATCTGTCCGAATGGTTCGGTTCAGGTGTGAAGGAACTGTCCGCATTTCTGGTTCTTTTGCTGGTGCTGATGTTCAAGCCTTACGGACTTTTCGGCAAGGAAGAGATCATACGGGTATAGCCAGGGCGGAGTCTAAAACATGCCAAGCGGACAGTTTAAAACCAGTTACAGTGAAGACATCAAAATTTTCCAGACCCTTTGGGCCAAGTCCTGGCTTTGGGCGTTCCTTGTTTTCCTTCTAGTGATGCCGCTCTTTGCCGACAAGTACACCATTTACATGAGTAACCTGGTGGGAATAGCGGTGATCGGGGTCCTGGGCCTGAACATTTTGTCGGGATACACCGGGCAGATATCCCTGGGGCACTCAGCTTTTCTGGCCCTGGGGGCCTACTGTCTGACCCTGCTCACCCTGAAGCTCAACGTGCCCTTCTGGCTGGCACTCCCCCTTTCCGGATGCTTCAGCGCTTTTTGCGGTCTGCTCCTGGCCCTCCCCTGCCTGAGGCTCAGGGGTCTGTACCTGGCCATCGCCACCTTTGCCTTTTACTTCATCGTCGAATATATCATCACCCACTGGGACAGTCTCACCAACGGCACCAGCGGCCTCACCGTGCCGGAACCCGAGATCTTCGGACTGGCCATAGATTCGGACATGAAGCTGTACTATCTCATCATGGCACTGGCCGCGCTCTCCATGATCTTTGCAAAAAACCTTTTTCGCAGCGAAGCGGGACGCGCCTTTATTGCCATTCGGGACAATGACATCGCCGCCGATGTCATCGGCATCAACATCACCAAATACAAGATCCTGGCCTTTATGACCTGCTCCTTTTATGCGGGCATTGCAGGGGGGCTTTACGCCGTGACCTTGTCCTTCATAGGGCCCGAGCATTTCACCTTCCTCATGACCATCGAATACCTGGCCATGGGGCTGGTGGGGGGCATCGGCACCATTGCCGGGACTGTTTTCGGGGCATTGTTCATCACCGCCCTGCCCGAGGCCATCCGTTTTCTGAGGGACTGGCTCGGCAACGACTTCCCCTTCCTGGTGAGCCGCATGTCAGACCTGCAATCGAGCATATACGGCCTGGTGATCATCGTTTTTCTGATCTTTGAACCGAGCGGACTTTTCGGCATATGGCTTCGCCTGAAAAAATACTGGCTGGCCTGGCCCTATTCCTACAACAAATAGCAAGGCTTTTATGCGAAACGGACAGCACATATCCCAAAAACTGAAAAACCGGCTGTATCCGGTGGTGTTGGAACTCTTTAGCCAGAAGGACTTCCACCAGGTGAATATGCGGGCCATATCCAAGGCTTCGGGAGTGAGCATCAGTACCATCTACCGCTACTTCCCTTCCAAAGAAGAACTGCTTTTCGCCATCCTGGACCGGAACCTTAAAAAGCTCGGCGAAATACTGGAACTGCACTTTGCCGGCATGAAGTCATTTGAGGAGATCGTACGAAAGCTGTTCTGGGTCACCATGGATTTCTACGACCAGCGCCCTGCTCTGGCCATCACCGCCTTTATCACCGTGCCCACGCGCACCTGGATGCAGCAGAATGCCTTCAAGGTACCAAAGGACACCTTCATAACAATTCTGGCCTTGGCCCGTGAAACCGGTCAGGTGGACCCACGGGTGGACGTGCGCCGATTTCAGGACTTCTACTACATGGTCTGCTACCGCATGATCCACAGTTGGTACTACTTCGGCTGCAAGTGGCAACTGGCCGACGCGGTGCAGGAAGATTATGACCTTTATTGGAAAATGCTGGCCCCTGCCGGCCAGGAAAGCTGAAACCATGCCCTACAAAAATTTATTGGTGGAAAAAGACGGCCCGGTGGCGGTGGTGACCCTGAACCGGCCCGAAAAGCTGAACGTCCTGAGCCAGCAGTTCATGGAAGAAATCATTAGTCTCTGCTCCGACTTTCACTTTGATACCGAGACCCGGGTTGTGATCTTCCAGGGAGCCGGCAGACATTTCTCAGCCGGGGTGGATTTAATGGATGCGGTGGGCCAGGGCTGGCAAACCATGAGCCAGTTTGAAAAACTTCGCGGCCTTTCCCTTGGGGGGCGCCTGATAACCAGCCTCTGGGAAATGGACCAGATCACCATTGCATCGCTCCACGGGGTGGCACTGGGCGGCGGCGCCTGCATGGCCACGGCGTTGGACTTCAGGGTGGGCGGGGCTGATTGCCGCATGGGCTACCCCGAGATAAACCTGGCCATGAATCTGAGCTGGAAGGCCCTGCCGATGATTACGCACCTGGCGGGACCTGCCCGTGCCAAACGCATGGTCATCCTGGGCGAACATGTGGATGCGAAAACCCTGCACCGCTGGGGGCTGTTGGATGAGCTCGTGCCAGAGGATCACAGTCCCTTGGACAAGGCCAGGGAAATGGCCCGTGCTTACGCGGCCAAACCACCCATGGCCGCCCAGATGATCAAGAAATCTGTGAATCACCTGGTCTCTGCCCTGGATCAGGCGGTGATGCACATGGACGCGGATCAATTCCTCCTGGCCGCCGGAACTGAGGATCACATGGAAGGGGTAAGCGCCTTTCTGGAAAAGCGTGAACCGGCCTTCAAGGGGCGGTAGCGGGCACTATTCCGAGGGTTGATATATACTATTGAAGGTCCCCGTAATTTCCACTTACTGACGTTTTTTAGTTCTTGACAAGTTGTCAAAAACAATATTATATCGACCATTATGTACAATACGAAAGGGGCATTCATATGCAAACACTTACGATAGGAGAACTGAAAGCCAGTTTTTCGGATGTTTTGAAAAAGATAAGAAGCGGTCAGGAAATTGTTATAAGTTACGGCAAAAAGCGGGAAAAAGTAGCTGTACTTGTCCCATATTCAGACTATGTCTCTACCCCGGAAAGGAATCTTGGCTTACTTAAGGACCGGGCCGGATGCATAATCCATGACGACTTTGAGATTAGCGAGAAAGAAATGCTGGCCTCATGAACATATTACTGGATACCCATGTGTTTTTATGGTCGCTTTTTACCCCCGACAAATTGAGCAAGACAGTAGTCCGTGAGATAAAGTCTCCGAACAATGACGTGGCTGTCAGTGTAATTTCATTCTGGGAAATTTCCTTGAAGTATGCACTTGGAAAACTCGAATTAACCGGGGTGAAACCGGAAGAGCTGCCTGATTTTGCAGCTCAGATGAATCTGGAAATATTGCCGGTTACTACCGCTGAAGCATCTACTTTCCATAAGTTGCCAAGGCTCTCACACAAGGACCCCTTTGACCGTATCATTATCTGGCAGGCTATCCAGCGAAAAATGACCCTGGTATCAAAGGATCGCGATTTTAAAGCTTATCGCAAATTTGGGCTTAAAACTTTTTGGTGATAATTAAAATAAATCGAAAACTAACAAAACGACCAACCCCATTCTTCACAGCTAAAATATAATAGCGGACACAAATAAACGGGGTCTGTTCCCTATTATGCTATCAGTCGTCCTGCCCGGGCGCCTTCGGGGGGCTCACCACATACAGATAGTCATCCGATTCGGAAACGGTCCTGGAAAATTGAGTTAGCTAAATATTGAAGGATCATCCCCTTTTCACTTTGGGATCAACTATTTCGCACTGCATTGCAGAATAGTCTTGACTATTTCGCAAAGCAGTGCGAAATCTACTGCATGAAACGCGCACAGCAGAATATAATAATCAAGGACCTGGAACGAAAAATGGTGTTTCTTACCGGACCAAGACAGGTCGGTAAAACAAGCCTGGCGCTTGCCATCAGCAAGGGCTTTGAGAAGTCGCTTTATCTAAATTATGATAATATTTCTCACCGGGACATCATCCACAAAGCGGACTGGCTGCCTGACACGAAATTACTGATCCTTGATGAACTCCACAAAATGGAGGGGTGGAAAAATTTTATCAAAGGAGTCTATGATACCAAGCCCGCTCACCAGCAGATTCTAATAACCGGTAGCGCAAGACTTGAGGCTTTCAGGCAGAGCGGCGATTCCCTGGCGGGTCGTTTTTTCAGACATCGCCTAAACCCCCTTTCCATGGCCGAAATACCCGGCTCCACAGATAAGGACCTGGGTTCGTTGCTGGATCGCGGCGGTTTCCCCGAGCCATTCCTCGCCGAGTCCGATGATGACGCCAACCGCTGGCGGCTTCTGTACATCGATGGCTTGATCCGTACCGACATACTCGACTTTGAAAAAATTCACGACTTCCGAGCCATTCAGTTAACCCTTGAATTGCTGAGGCTTAGAGTCGGTTCGCCGGTCTCCTGGTCTTCCCTCGCCAGGGATGTCAATTGTTCTCCCAATACGATCAAAAAATATGTGGGAATTCTGGAGGACCTTTTTATTGTTTTCAGGGTAACCCCTTACAATCGAAATATCGCTCGCTCCCTGCTCAAAGAGCCCAAGATCTACTTTTATGACACCGGCATGGTTCAGGGGGATGAGGGGATACGCCTGGAGAATCTAATGGCGGTAAGTCTTTTAAAACATCTGAACTGGATAGAAGATTGCGAGGGTAAGAAAAGCCAGTTGAAAACCTTGCGAACAAAGGAGAAAAAAGAGGTCGATTTTGCGATGATTGAGGACGATGAACCAAAGCTGATCATTGAGGTTAAGTTATCCGACACAAGCGTAAGTCCACCCCTACGCTATTTCCACAACAAATACGGGCTAAAAGCCGCTCAGGTCGTAAAGAACATTGCCACCGAACGGATGGACAAGGGTATTCAAATGCGGCGAGCCTCTGATTTTTTGAAAGAGTTAACCATATAATGGAAAAGGGGCCTGTCCCCAATTATGCTGCAGACAGGTTGGTTTTTCAATCATCCTGCCTGAGCGCCTTCGGGGGGCTCACCAAGGCTTCGCCGTCCAGAACCGTTGTCCCATCCTGGTTTTCGCAGACCGTTTTCACCTTCAATCGGTTCTTTTCGGTCATGACCTCCGTTATCTCCACCCGGGCAGTAATGGTGTCACCCATGTGAACCGGCGCCAGAAAATTCAACGTCTGTTTCACATAAACGGTTCCGGGACCCGGCAGTTTCGTCCCCATTACCGTAGAAATAAACCCTGCCGCCAGCATGCCGTGGGCAATCCGGGTTTTAAAAAAGGTCCCTTTGGCATACGCCTCATTAACATGTGCGGGATTTAAATCACCGGTGATACCCGCATACAGATAGATATCCGACTCGGAAAGGGTCTTGGAAAATTCGGCCGTATCCCCCACACGTAGCTCATTAATGGTTTTTCCGATCATAAAGATTTCCTTTACCTTAAAAGAAAGTTCCCTATTGCGCGGTCCCTCATTTCATTTTCGCCAAAGAGAATCGAGTAATGATTCGAATTCAGGACATCAACGCATTCGGCATGGGCCATCTCGTTTACCATCCTTTCCGCCGCATCTTCCGGTAACACCAGATCTTCCTGGGATAGGATGCCGTTGGTAGCACGGAGGATCAGTACGGGGCAGGAAATTGCCGGATACAATGGTTTGGCCTTGAAATCACGAATATGGGTGATTTCTTCCAGAATCGCTTCCACCGGGGTTCGAGATCGCACACCGCCACTCACTTCTTCGGTTTCATAACGGAAGTAGGTATCCATAAACCGGGTCCAGGGTTGTAGAAAGGGGGCCAGTTTAAGGGGGGCCGTATAGTGTTCAAAGGTTGGGAAAACCTGCCCGAGGCGGTCAACGGCCGGTTTAATGGCCACATGGATCTTGTCCCACTGGGCCTGTTCCAGGTGCCCGCCGGCATCCATAAGGATCAATTTCCGGACCCGGTCAGGATAACGGGCCGCTAAGGCAAGGGAGATATAAGCGCCCAGAGAATGACCCATGAGCGTCACCCGTTCCAGCATCTGATCTTCAAGTAGCGCGGCCACATCTTCCACATGCTGATGAATGGAATACCCTGTTAGCGGTTTGTCCGAAAGGCCTCTCCCCCGAAGGTCCATGGCCAAAACCCGAAACTGAGGGTTCAATCCTGATGCAATCCTGTCCCAGCACCGGCTGTTGGCCGTAAGCCCGTGGATACAGAAAACATTCTCCCCTTCGCTCTCCCAAAGGGCCAGTTGAATCCCGACACCGTCGCCTTTGGCCCTTTTCATGATCGGTTCGGTCATGAAGATTTCTCCTTTTGTGTTCTACCGCGGCATAGCCGCAGTTTTCAGTTGTCAGATCTTATTTTCAAAACAGAAGGGATCGAACGGCATTCAGAAGCCTCCTTCAGAGATTTGAGAATAGATTATTACCAGCAGGCTTTTACTGACAACTGCCAACTGATAACTGACAACTTTCTTGTTTTCTGTGACAGAAGACAAGGTGATAAGGTACTAACGATCTTTCACCCACTTCACGATTTTGGGGATGATGGTTTTGTAGGAGGTACTCCCCACAAAGATCCCCACGTGTCCCGTATCCACCCCCAGGGTCGTGACATCTTTTGCACCCACCCCTTTGGAAAGGGGTTTGGCCGAAGAGGGCGGCGCAAGGTAATCATTTTTGCCGAATACGTTTAAAAGCGGACATGTGATGTTTTTCAAATTGACCGTTTGATCTCCCAGCACCAGGCGGTTCTGTATGAGCAGATTCTGCTGAAGCAGGTCCCTGATCCATTCTTTGAAGGCCTCCGCCGCCATGTCAGGGCTGTCAAATATCCACTTTTCCATGCGGAGAAACGTGCTGACCAGCTTACGGTCTTCAACCATATCAAAAAACTGAACATATTTGTTCACCGTGGCAACGGGTGAAACCAACAGATAAAGGATATTGGCCAGGTCTCCCGGCAAATTGCCCCGACCCTCCGTGAGCTTGCCCAGATCGAACCCCCTGGCCCACAGAAAAAGCCCCGCATCGTCAATATCAAACTGGGTGGGCGTGGCAAGCGTAATCAGATTCTTGATTTTTTCAGGGTGAAGGGCGGCATACATGACCGAGAAAGTCCCCCCCATGCAGATGCCCATGAGATTGACTTGTTCTGAACCCGTATTGGATTTTATCCACTGTACCACGTTGTCCATATAGCCGTTCACATAATCATCCAGGTTCAGGTATTTGTCCGCCCCCGTTGGATAGCCCCAGTCAATCAGATACACATCGAGCCCTTCATTGAGGAGATTTTGGATAAAACTCCTCCCCGGTTCCAGATCCAGCATGATGTGCCGGTTGATGAGGGCATAAACCATCAAAACGGGGGTGCTGTGTACATCCTTTCTGTCTGCTCTGCTTTCATAATGAAGCAGCCTCATCTTATCTTCCCGGTACACAACAGTTGTAGGTGTGGTTGCCACCCGGTAATCCAAATCACTGGTGAGCACTTCGGTGGCCTGCAGAAGCTTTTGGGGAAATTCCTTTAGATCTTTCTCAATGCTCTTAATGATTTCCTGATAAGACATTCCCTCATCCCCGTTTTTGGACATTGGCAAGAGAGGCTTCAAGGGCCAGGATTTTTTGGTTCAGGTTATTAATGAGTGCCTCATGATCACGGATAAGGGACTCCTGTTTTCGCGTCTTTTTTCTGAGATCATAAATCCCCCGGTACACATCGTCCATCTCCTTGGAAGTGGGAATGGCAAGGAACTTAAAGCATATATCTCTTACGGCATCTGATTTTTTCTTGAAATCCAGATATTTTTCAACCACGTCCACCACAATTTTCACGCCTTGGGGTGATTTGATGTGTGCGTCGTATTTTTCATCCAGAAGGTTCACGGCAAAATCGTAAATCTCTTTGGCACTCTTGAAACCCTCGCCCGAATCTTCTCTCTCTTTAACGGTCTTTGTCAGGACCTCAAAAGCGTCTTTCAGGGGGATGTTGAATTTGAGCAGAAAATCACCCATGGCCACCATGAACCGGCAATAAGCATCCACCGCGGCCATTACCTCTTGAAAGGATTCTCGCGGAATGCCGAATTGCGGGACCGAGAGAAATTTACCCATACTTTCTTCATAAAACGCAAGATAGCGCCGGGTCATCTTTTCGTAGATGTCGTTCAGCGCCTCATGGCTGTCGTTGCCGTTATTAGCAGCGTTCATTGATTCCAGAACGGCATTCATGAATCCTGTATAAAGCGCTCCGGCCTTGAAAAATTTTTCCATTCCTTCAATCATTGCAAGCCCTGCCGTACTTTTCCTTCAAAACGAATTTCTGAACCTTGCCCGATGCGGGTGTCCTGGGAAGTTCGTCCACTACCGCCAGGTATTTTGGCAGTTTGAATTTCCCCAATCGGTCCCTCAGATGATCGAGAAGCTGCGCCAGGCTCAGGGCGGCACCCGGTTTCAGTTCCAGCACGGCCTTTCCCACCTCCCCCCATTTGGGGTCGGAAACACCGATGACAGCCGAAGCGGCAACAGCCGGGTGGGTCTCCATAACCCGTTCGATTTCCGCCGGGTATATGTTGACGCCACCGGATATGATCATATCCTTCAGCCGCCCCACAATGGCCATATGACCGTCCGCATCCATTTTTCCCAGATCCCCCGTATGAAACCATCCGTCCACAATGGTCCGGGCGGTTATCTCCGCTTTATTGAGATACCCTGCACACACATTGGGGCCCCTGAGAAGGATTTCCCCTTCCTCACCCCGGGGAACCTCCCGCCCATTCGTGTCCACCAGCTTTACGTCCACATGGGGCATGGGGTGACCGATGGTCCCCAGTTTGCCGTTGGCCATAAAGCAGTTGGGGCCCACTTCCGTCAAACCGTAGCCTTCCCGGATATGAACGGACTTTTCCGTCTTAAAGGCCTCAAAGAGGGGTTGCCCCAAGGGGGCGCCGCCGGACACCATGAACCGGACCTTTGAAAAATCGGTAGAAGCGAATTTGGGGGAATCCAACAGCATCTGAAACATGGTGGGCACCCCGAAAAAGACTGTCACCCCTTCATTCCCGATGAGATCCAGTATCAGATCCGCATCAAAGGATTGCACCAGGATGTTAACACCTCTGCTGTGGAAGATGGGCAGGGTAAAGACGTTCCAGCCCGCTGTATAGAACATGGCCGCGTGGAGAATGGTCTTGTCGTCGGGCCGGAGGCCCCAGCCCAGGATGGTGTTGAAGGCGTTCCAGGCGAGCATACCGTGGGTCAAAAGGACCCCCTTGGGAAGCCCGGTGGTGCCTGAGGTATAAATAATCAGTTGAGGGTCATGGGGCGCTATTTCCACCGCTTCCGGGGAATCAGGAGAGAGGGAATTCCATAGGTCCGGTAAAGATTGTCCAACGCTGTTGTCAGGATCGAAACAAACATAATGGGGGACCTCTACGTCGGTTTTAAATGCGTCCACCACCCCCTGGTGCTGCCGGTCGAAAAAGATGGCCCTGGGGGCTGCGTCTTCCAGGAAGTAGATGAATTCACCCTTGGCCAATCGAAAGTTCAGGGGAACCAGGATCGCGCCCAGCCGGCTGAGGGCCAGAAAAAGGGTGATATATTCCAGCCGGTTTAGCGACAGGCAGGCCACCCGGTCCCCTTTCCGGATGTCCAATTCCCCTGCCAGGAAATGGGCCATGCGATTGACTTCAAGGGAGAGCGCCCCATAGGTGTAGCGCCTGCCGGTTATGGCATCCACCAAAGCCGTCTTGTCCGGAAAAGAACGGCCCCAGCGGCCGACACAATCTCCGTATATCATGGTAATTCTTCCTTTCTATTGACGCTTTGGGACGTTTCTCTTTCGTGACCCCCGGTCCATGACCGACCCGATAACCCCTTTGGGGAAGAAAATAACCACCAGGATGAAGAGAATTCCGAAAAGCAGGAGCCACCGTTCCAGAATATTGTGCAGCAGCACCGCTTCGGGAAAGAGATCCTTTGCCAGGGTCTGAAGGTCGGGGAGAAACGTCTGGGTAATTTTCAGAAAGGCGGCACCGATGATCCCGCCGTAGAGGGTTCCCATGCCCCCGATAATCACCATCAGTAAGACATCCAGCATAATGGTCATGACACCCAGGCTTGACTCGGGATTCACGTATTCCATCCACATGGCATATAAGCAGCCGATGAGGGCTGCCATGACGCAGCCGAACGTGATGGAAATGCTCTGGTAGACAAAGGTCCGGTTTCCCAGGGCCTCCGCCCGCTGTTCGTTATCCCGAATGGCCTGAAGCACCCGGCCCAGGGGGGAATGGGTGAACCGAAGCATGGCCAGAAACAGTGCCGTGCATGAGAAAAGGATAAAATAGTAAGTGATGACCTTACCGGTGATTTCAACCCCCATGAAAGTCCCGGTGGTGAATGCAACGGAAAAAACCCCCGGCGTCATGAAGCTGATCCCGTCCTCACCGCCCGTGAGACCACTCAGTTTCGTGGCCAGAACAATGGCCAGTTCCGCGATAGCCAGGGTAATCATGGCGAAAAAGATGGCTTTGACCCGAAGGGTGAGCAGGCTGATAAGCATGGCCAGGATCGCCGAAAAGAACGCCGCCGCCGCAAACCCCAGGACCAGGTTGGTGTAGGAAGGCATACCGTACTTGCCGAGGAAAAAGGCCATGCAGTAGGCCCCCATGCCGAAGAACATGCCGTGCCCGAAGGAGAGAATTCCCGTATAACCCAAAAGGATATCGAAACTGGCCACCAGGGCGCCGAAGATGATGATCTGGACGGCGAGATCGACTGTTTTAAACGAAGGGAAAAGAAAGGGCACCAGGATAAACAGGGCCAGGGTACACATCTTCAGGTAAAAACTTCCCCTTCGGTACTGTTTTCTTTTTTCCTCCATATGGAACATCTGAACCGGTGTGGCGTCTGCCATTGATGCTACCTCGCTACTTGCCTGCTTGAAAAAGGCCGGTGGGCCGGATGAGCAGAATGATGATCATGATCAGGACATTGGCCCCGGCAGCGGCCCAGGGCACCAGATAGGCCACATAGTTGTAGCTGAGGCCCACAATCAGGGCGCCCACCAATGAGCCCGTCACGCTCCCCAAGCCCCCGATAATCACCACGATAAATGCGAACAGGAGATAGGTCCCCCCCATGTCGGGATACACCTGCAGGCTGAAAATGCTCATGGCCACGCCTCCCAGGGCCGCCAGCCCCGCGCCCACGGCAAAAACCCCCGTGAAAAGGAGATAAATATTGTGCCCCATGGCCTGGACCATGTCCCGGTCTTCCACGCCTGCCCGAACGATGGTCCCAAGCTTCGTCTTTTTGAGGATCAGCTGAATCAGGCCGTAGACGATGGCCCCCGTGAAGATACAGATAATCCGGTATCGGCTGACGATGACATCCATGATGTCCCAGTTACCGGAAAAGGTCAGTGGGACGGTGGTGACCTCGTCGTTGGGGCCCCAGAAAACACGGATAAGCTCCACCAAAACGATGGTGGCACCGAAGGTGATGAGGATCTGAAACAGGTGGTTACCGTAGACCCGACGTACAATGACCCTTTCGAGGATAATTCCCAACAGAGCCACCGCAACCATGGCGGCCGCCATGGCCAGGAGAAAAACGGTGACATTTTTCAGAACTGAATCCGCCTCCACCCATTTCATGAGAAGCTGGAATACCGAAAACCCCACATAGGCGCCCCATGCAAAGAGGGCGCCGTGTGCAAAGTTTAAAACATCCATGAGGCCAAAAATGATGCTGACACCGGAGGCCACCAGAAAAAGCAGCATCCCCATGGCCAACCCCGCGATGGTGAGGGTCAAATAGGTTTTGGGTTGTATTTCAAGGAGGGGCAGCAAGAAAAGAATGCCTGCACCCGCCAGGGTGAGCTCCTGGTTCCAACGCTTGAATATGCTTTCAGCCATTGCAGGTTGCTCCTGTTTTCATGAATTTCAATCCTCGATTTTGGAGATTCCGAGATACCGGCTCTGTAATTCCTCGTTTTGAACCAGGTCTTCAACCCGGCCGCTGTGCACGACCTTTCCGTCGTCCAGAATGAAAAAATCGTCTCCCACGGTGCTGGCCATGTAGAAATTCTGCTCCACCAAAACCACCACGCTGCGTTCCTTGATCTGGTTGATGGAGTCGATGACCACATCCACAATAATGGGGGCCAGCCCCTTGGATGGCTCATCGATGAGCAGAAGGGACGTGTCGTTTACAATGGCTCTGGCGATGGCGAGCATCTGCTTCTGCCCGCCGCTCAGGTTCCCTGCTTTGGATTTCCAGAATTTTTTAAGGGCCGAAAACATGGCTAAGATTCGCTCCAGCCGGCGGGCCGCGGCGTCATCTTCCACCAGCATGGCCACCCGCATGTTTTCCTCCACCGTCAGTTCCGCAAAAATCCCCATGTGCTCCGGAACAAAACCGATGCCCATACGGGCGATCTCATAGGGTTTGTTTTTCTGGATTTCCTTCCCGTTATAGGTGATTTTTCCCTTTGCGGCCGGAAGCAGACCCATGACGGTCTTAAGCGTCGTGCTCTTGCCGGCGCCATTTCGACCGATGAGAACCGTCACGGCATCCGCCCGTGCCGCAAAAGAGATCCCCTGCAGGATATGGTGTTGTTCAATGAAGGTGTGGACCCCTTCGGCTTTAAGAATTGAATTATTCACGCCTTGCACCTCCGCCCAGATACGCTTCCTGAACCGCCTTGCTTTTACGGATTTCATCGGGGGGGCCGTCGATAATCAATTCCCCTTCCTGCAGAACCGCGATACTGTCCGAAAGGGTCATGATCATATCCATTTTATGCTCCACCAGGAGCATGGTCCGGTCCTTTGCGTCTTTGATCCGATGAAGGATGTCCAGGATGGCCGGCACCTCTTCCTGACCCATGCCGGCCGTGGGCTCGTCCAGGAACAGAATCTCCGGCTTCAGGGCCAGAAGGATGGCGATCTCCAGTTTCCGCTGTTCCCCATGGGTAAGGGAACTGGCAGGTGTTGCCCATTTTTCATTCAGAAGGACATCTTTTAAGAGTTCGTAGGCCTCGTCTTCCATTGCCGAAAAATGGAGATAATTCTTCCAGAAGTTCAAGCCGATGCCTTCCCTGGACTGGATGGCTACCCGGACATTTTCCAGAACCGTCAGCACGGGGAAGATGTTGGTTAACTGAAAAGAACGGCCCATTCCGAGGCGGGTCCGCTGCACTGTGCTCAAACGGGTGATGTCTTCCCCTTTGAGGAAAACACTTCCCTCGGAGGGCTTGTACTGGCCCGTCATCAGGTTGAACAGGGTGGTTTTCCCCGCGCCGTTGGGTCCGATAATGGATTTCAGAACGAAGGGTTCCACTTTCAGATTCACCCGGTCCACGGCCACGTGACCCCCGAAGCGGATGGTGAGGTCTTTGGTTTCCACGATTGAATCTGCTGGCATCCTGATCACCTCGTTGTTTGAGATCAGTTCTTCAAAAAATGGTTAGATGACAAAACCACGCGGACAAACCGTCCGCGTGGTCAAAGAAAAAATTACCTACTTCTTATTGGCGATGGGCGGTGCCGTCTCTTCCATGCTCAGCACCTTGATGCAAACGGGGATGGCCCATTCCACATCCGGCTTGGTATCCAGCTGAAACGCGTACATCTCCTGAAGGGCCTGATGATCTTCTTTTCGGAATTTCATCTTTCCCTTGGGCGTCATGAACTCCATCCCCTCCATGGTGGTAATGAGGGCTTCGGTGTCGGTTTTCCCACCCGTTTTCGTGATGGCCTCCACCACGGCGCCAGCCGCGGCAAACCCGCCACAGGTAAAGAAATCCGGCGGTCCATTAAACCGTTTGTAGTGTTCTTTCACGAGCCAGTCATTCACTTCGTTTTTCGGGTTTTCATAGTAGTAGTAGATGGAACCCTTCATCCCTTTGAGGGGTTTCATGACTTTGAGAGCAGCCAACACGTTGCCGCCGCTGGCGATCTGAATACCGTATTTATCCAGACCCGCTGCAATCAGCTGGGGGATAGGGCCGCCTTTGCCGGCCCAGATAACCCACACGTATTTGGGTTCCGGTTTGTCTTTGAGCGCCTCGATGATACGCTGGATGGGGGCGGTGAAGTCCGTACCTTTGGGGTCGCAATATTCCTCGGCAACCACTTTGGCGCCCAGTTTTTCAGCAGCCTCTTTATAGGCTGCGATGCCGTCCTTGCCGAAGGCGTAATCCTGACCGATGCAGGCGATGCTCACCCCCGGGGCCGCGATTGCCGCCGCATTACTGATGGCATCCTGGCTGGAGTTTCGACCGGTTCTGAAGATGTAGCGATTCCAGTTTTTCCCGGTAATGGAGTCGGCCACCGCCGGTTCAACGATGAGAATTTTTTTGAACTGTTGGGCCACGGGCAATACCGCCAGGGCCACGCCACTGCTGGTGGGCCCAATGGCCAGATCCACCTTGTCGTCGCTATAGAGCTTGGTCAGGAGCATCTTGGCCCTTGCAGCCTTCAACTGGGTATCCTCGACGATTAATTCCACAGGTCTTCCGGCAATTTTGTTGGTGCCCTTGGTGAAGTATTCCAGGCCCATCTTGAACCCGGTCACTTCCGCTTTACCGTAGATCTCATAGGGTCCGCTCAACCCCTGAATAATCCCTATTTTGATGGGCTTTTCCGCCACAGCCGGAAATGACAAAAAGGCCAAGGCCGCCAGTGCCAACACTAAGATACAAAAAAACTTTTTCATGTTCATTTTGCTCTCCTTTCCTGTTAATAAATTGTGTTGTTCATTCCATTTCAACAATCCCTGATCCAAACTGAACCAACAGACTCCTACTCACAAACCCTCCCTTCTTCGTTATTATGATGGGCCTCTCTCAAAACGTTCTTAAGCACCTTGCCCGCCGCATTTCTGGGCAGGCGGTCCATAAAAACAACACTTTTGGGAATTTTGAATTTTGCAAGCCGCCTTTTCAGATGGGCCAGAACATGGTCCCCGGTGAGCGATTGCCCTTCTTTCACCACCACCACCGCCATGCCCACCTCGCCCCATTTTTCATCTTTCATGCCGATGACGGCCGTCTCGGACACCTGGGTCAGCTCGTAGATGGCATTCTCCACTTCCGCCGGGTAGACGTTTTCGCCACCGGAAATAAACATGTCCTTTTTCCGGTCCACGATATAGAGATCCCCGTCCGGGTCCATGCGGGCCAGATCGCCGGTGTGGAACCATCCCCCGCTGAAGGACTCTTTCGTAGCCTCTGGACGGCCCCAGTATTCCCTCATCAGATTCGGTCCCCGAATCACCAGTTCCCCCACCTGATCCGGAGGAAGCCGGTTCATGTCATCATCCACCACGTCTGCCTCCACATGCATCAACGCCTTTCCGATGGAACCGGCCTTTTGAACGGCCAGATCTTTTTCAAGGGTCGCGATGCTGGGAGCTGCCTCGCTCATGCCGAATCCCTGTTGCAGCATGATGCCGGCACCCTCATATTGATGAACCAGACTCACGGGAAGGGGCGCACCGCCGCTCATGACCACACGGACCTTTTGAAAGGACTGCCCGTTAAATTTGGGGTGCTGCATGAGAAAGAGGAAAACGGCGGCCACGCCGAAAAAGAGGGTGATTGCTTCCGATTCCAATAGTTCCAGGGTCCCGGCCGGTTCAAAGGTGCGCTGGATGACCACGGTGCCCCCCACATGGAGCATGGGAAGGGTAAAAAGGCCGATGCCGCCGATATGGAACATGGGGAGCACTGCCAGGTTCCGGTCATGGGATGTGAAATCCAGGGCAACGGTGAGATTCACCGCATTCCAGAAACTGGCCCCCTGGCTTAGAACAGCCCCTTTCGGTTTCCCCGTGGTACCGGCGGTGTACATGATGATATGGGGCGTATCCAGGTCCGGAACCCTGTCCGGGATCGGTTCATCATCGGTTTGGGCCGCCATGAGTTGCTCACAGGCTCTGGCACCCCCCATCTCCTTGGGACCCATGACCACCCACTCTTTGATGCCGGCCTGTTCTTTGAGTTTGCCGGCTGCTTCCAGAAGATCGGGATGGAACAGGAGGGTTTCAGCGCCGCTGTCATTCAAAATGAAGGTCAGTTCCGTAGGGGTCAGACGCCAGTTCAGGGGGACCACTATGGCGCCCAGTTTGGCCGTGGCCATGATGGTTTCCACATATTCCACGCCATTGACGGAGAGGATACTCAGCCGGTCTCCGCTACGGATGCCAATCCCCTGGAGGGCCCTTGAGAGGCGGTTCACCCGACCGTTGAGGTCATGATAGGTGAGGCGCTTTTCACCGTGCACCACGGCCTCCTTGTCAGGGGTGAGGATCGCCCTCTTGGTGAGCCAGGAACCGATTCCGGGTATCATTTATTGATCCTTTCTTTTCTCATGACGCAAAAATCTTTTTCATCACCTGTGTCATATTGTGGGCGAAATTAACCACCGTATCCAGGCCCTCCTGATCGTTTTCCACGTCCCTCGCGCCGGCTGCCCCGGCCATGCCCACATTCCAGTAGGTGGAACCCGGCACGGTGACACCGTTGATAAAAAACCACAGAAGGAGCTGGGAAAAAGCCACATTGTGCCCGGCGCGCCGGGCCACCGTGATGGGGCCGCCCACTTTTCCCGAAAGAAATTTGTCGTTCCAGTAAGCCACAAAGGTGGCACGGGCCAGTAAGGCCATCATCTGGGGAACCACGGAACTGAGGTAGACCGGGGAGCCCAGGATAAGACCTTCCGCCACGCGTATCTCGTCAAGGATTTCGTCAAAGTCATCCCCCTTGATGGTGCAATACCCTTTTTTGACGCAGTCATAACACCCGGTGCAGGGCTTGATCTCTTTTCCCCGCAGGGAGATCAGCGTGGTCTCAAGCCCTGAATCCTTAAAGATCCCGAGGGCCGTCTCCACGTACACCAAGGTATTGCTCTTGGGCCTCAAGCTTCCTGCGATACCCAGGACCTTCATTTTTTTCCTCCTTCTTTAAGACCTGAAATATCCGCCGTGGTCTCAAGGGTCCCCTCTTTCAGTTGCCTGATCATGAGATCAGGGAAGAAATTGTGGTCAAAACAGCGACTGAATTGCTCTCCTTCCGCCTTCAGCCCTTCTTCCAAAGGTTCCGATTTGGCCGCATGGACCGCCCGTTTGGCCAGGGACAGGGCATACTGGGGTTGCCTGAGAATCGGTTTGAGCAGATCGGTGACACCCTCCATGAGTTCCGCCTGTTTCACCGACATATTTACCAACCCCATGTTCGCGGCCTCAGACCCCTTGTAGAGCTTGCCGCTCAGGATCATTTCCATGGCCCGGCCAAAGCCCACCAGCCTGGGCAACCGCTGGGTCCCCCCGCCACCGGGGATCAGGCCCACTTTCACCTCGGGCAGACCCATGCGGGCATCTTCCGTTGCCACCCGGAGGTCGCACGCCAGGGAAAATTCATACCCACCCCCGAAACAGAGACCGTTGATGGCGGCCACCAGAATGAGAGGACTCGCCTCCATCCGGAGGAACAGGTCCTGGATCCGGGAAGAGAAAGCTTTGGCTTTTTCTCCATTGCACTGCATCATTTCGATGCCGTCGGCGCCACCGATGAAGTAGGTGTCCCCGGCCCCGGTAAAGACCACGGCACGGGTCGGCGTCTGCTCCTGGTGGTCCAGCAGTCGGGTCAGTTCGGCCATGAGTTCCGAGTTCAAGGAATTACGATCCCGGGGCCGGTTGATGGTGACCCGGCAAACTTCGCCTCCGGGTTCCACAATTAGATGTTTAAATGTTTCGGTCATGGGTTCATCTTCCTCAAATCACAAATCCCCCGTTGGGGCTCAGCACCTGGCCGGTTTTTCCGTGGGGAAGACCACAAGCCTTTCCGAATCCAGCTGGTTTAAAACACCTTCGGCAACGTCTCCGGGTGTGTCTATTTCGAAATATGAATCAACTATCAATTCCGTAACAAAATTATTTTCCGGGTGTCAACAAAAAAAGTGGCTATCCTGAAAATTTATGGCTCACCCCTGTGGGGTGATTCCAAACAGTGCGAATTCAACCATGTCGTTAAAAAGCGGGCCGTTGATTTCAGCTTCCGGACTGGGGTTCCAGACAATCTGTTTGAGCCCGATGAAGTGGACGAAGCCCATGAGAGAACGCGCCAGAAAGGTGGCCGGAAGATTCCTGATTTCACCCCGTTTTATGCCCTCTTCCAGACCTTTCACATACCCTTGGGCCAGAGACCGATAATACCAGAGCGCCACTTCGCGGCTGATCATTTCACATTCAGGGACCACACGGTAGATCTCGTGGTGTTGACGGAGAAATTCGAAAAAGGTGAGCATGCCCACCCGTTCCGCATCCCGCCGGTCAAGGGTCCTGGAAACGGTCCTCTGGATCTCTTTCCGCAGCTCGTGGTTGATGTAGCGGACAAATCCGATGACCAGGTCGCTCTTGCTTTTGAAGTGAACATAGAAGGTCCCCTGGGCAACACCGGCATCTCGGGTAATCTCTGAAATGCTGGCCCGGTTGATCCCATGGAGACCGATCACCTTCCCGGCCGCCCGCAGTATGGCCTGCCGGGTCTTTTCCCCTTTGGTCAGGGGCTCACGGTCTTCCGAATGAAGGGGCACGGGGTCCGGGAGCGAAAAAAGATGTGAACCGGAAGGTTTTTTCCAGGGAACCGGGCCGCTGATGCCCATCAAAACCAGATCAGTTATCAGATCCGTCAAGCGGTCCAGTGAAAGTCTTTCGTGGGGAGGGCCCCAGCCGCTGGAGCTGAAGTAGCAGATCCCGATGAGCCCGTAAGCCACCACATCGCTGTCCAGGGGGCGCATGTTGCCCGCTTGAATTTCCCTGTAAAAAAAGTCCCGATAATATTGGGTAATGGAATCGTAAAAGGCGATGGTCACCCGGTCGATGAGTTCCGACTCTCCTAAGATGCGGTGAAAGGCGAAGTTGTCCCGGGTATGGTCCAGAAGGAGCCGGATAACGCTCCTCAGCCTGTCCCTGAACCGGAGATCCCCGGGGGGCGACATCTCCGCACGCTTCTTGAAGCGCGCAATGACCTCATCATTGAGCTCCAGAAATACGTGCTCTTTATTTTTGAAATAGTGGTAGAAGGTGCCCATGGAGATACCGCATCGGCGGGAAATCTCCGATATGGAAGAACCGTAATATCCGGTGTCCTTGAAAACCTCGTGGGCCGCATCCAGGATGGCGGCCCGGGTGGCCTTTCCCTTGGATTTCAGGGGGCGTACCTTGCGGGACGTTTTCGAAGGGTTCGGCATGCAAAAACCTCATAAATGAATCACCTGTCATATTTATAAGGTATTCCCGTTTGAGACTCAAGGATAATCTGTATTCTAATAAATTTTCAGAGGCCTGTGGGAATGTGTACCGGTATGCTTTTGAATTTATCCGCGTTTCCCTCTTTTCATGACAATGAAAAATAGACTTGACTATTTTTCATTGTCATGAATAATAGTCAATATGGAAGCAAGGGCAATTTACACTGAAATTTGGCAGGAATTATCAGCGGACAAGGCCATGATATTTCTGGTGGGACCTCGGCAGTCGGGAAAAACCACCTTCGCCCATTCGATTTCTGATTCTTATGCAAACCATCTCTATTTTAACTGGGATATCGCTGATCACAGGATCGAATTTCTTGCAAATCCCTCGTTTTTTGAGACCATGGAACGACGGGATGCGTCAACACCCCTGGTAATTCTGGATGAAATACACAAATACAAAGATTGGAAGAACTATCTGAAAGGGATTTACGATCAGTTCCATGAGCGATACCGGTTCCTGGTTTCAGGCAGCGGCCGTCTGGACCTCTATCAGAAGGGGGGGGACTCCCTCGCAGGGCGCTATTATCTATTTCACCTTTGGCCGATGACAATTGCCGAACTGGGAGGTGTAAACCGAAAGATCGACCATTTTCTTCGAGATCCTTTGCAGATGGAAATGGCGAAAACCAGTGAATTAAGGGAGATCTGGAAAAACCTGTCGGAACTGAGCGGGTTTCCGGAACCCTATCTGGCCGGGCGTAAAAACACTTACCGCAGGTGGTCAAATACGTACTCAAAACAGCTGATCCGTGAAGACATTCGCGATTTGACCGAAATCAAAGCCATATCCAATCTCGAAACGCTGTATCTGCTGCTGCCTTCTCGGGTGGGAAGTCCCCTTTCCATTCCCTCTCTGGCTTCCGATTTGAAAGTAACCTATAATTCAGTTCAAAGCTGGCTTACTGTTTTTGAACGGTTTTTCCTAGCATTCACTATCATGCCGTGGACCCGGAAGGTTTCAAGGGCCATACGGAAAGAACGAAAACTTTACCTTTGGGACGTTCCACGAATTAAAGATCCCGCAGCCCGTTTTGAAAATATGGTGGCACTGGAACTCTACCGTGCGGTGACCGGTTGGAACGATCTGGGATTTGGCTCCTTCACACTGCACTTCATTAAGAACAAGGAACAGCAGGAAGTGGATTTTCTCGTTGCCAACGAAGAAGAACCGGTTGTTCTGATTGAGGCAAAACTGAATGATGTGAATCCTTCCAAATCCCTTCGCAAGTTTCAGGATTTGCTGAAAATACCGGCAGTTCAACTGGTGGAGGCGGCCGAAGGTTATCGCCTGATTCCCAACAAAGGGCAATCCATACTGGTTGCACCGGCTTGTCAGTGGCTTTCCCGCCTGCCTTGAAATTTCGAGCGTCCGTCCTCAATGGACCTTGACCGCTCCAGATTTCACCCAAAGGAACCGGAACAAGAAAAATGGACTTTTCCGATTGACAAAACGTCCTAAGAAGCGCAGAGAACACAGAAGAAATGTTGAGGATCGCATCAATATGGTAAGGAGAATAAAGGATGGCTCACTTAATTTCATTTTCACGAAGCCGGTGCACCACCGCTGAAAAATCTTCAGACGGCATCATGACCTGCACCTGCCGGGTAACGGACAACCTTCTGGACGGGCGGGTTCAGATTCAGGCCAGTCTTCCGGAACTTGAAATCATAGCCGCTGAAAGCCGGTTTGATCATTGCCGTATCAAGGGTATGGCGGCCGCGGAAAAAAGACTTCAAAACCTGCTGGGCGTGCGGATCGGGCCGGGCATGCTCAAAATTATCGAAGGGCTCATGGGGGATGATCCCGCCTGCGTGGAGCTGGCCTATATGGCCGAGGAGTGCTGCCACGGGGCCATTTTGAGCCTGACCAAGGGATCACTCAAAAAAGCACCTCTTGAACCGGCAGACAGCCGGGACTTTTTTTCGAATATGGTCCAGAAAAACATACGGCTCCACAACCGGTGCGCCGCCTTTGCAGACGGCAGCTCGTTATTGGACGGGGTTGATTTTTCGTGAGCCTGAAAAAGGGAGGTCAAACCAAATGCTGACGTACATGAGAAATAAACTGGTAAACATTGAAATGCCGGCGGACGGCATCTATGTGGCCTACGGTTTTCTGGACGACCACATCTACAGTCTGGAAACAACCTTTCAGGTGGATGGCAAAAATATGACCATCCAATGGCTGAAAGGGCACTGGAACCGGTATACCACCCCGGACTGCCCGGCAGCCCTTGACCCCCTGCAGGAGGCCGTGGGGCTCTGCTTGACCGATGACGGCTTCAGCCAAAGTGTTCACAAAATTGTGGGCCGCAAAGCCTGCCGCCATTTTGCCAACCTGATCCTGGAATGCTCGGATGCCCTTCTCAAAGCCAGAGAGATGGCCGAAAACCCGGACGGGTTGCCCGAAAAAGATGTTGCGCCGGCCACATCCGCATCCGAAGGGTCTGAGACGGGAAGTATTCCCACCGAACCGGCTCGGAAGAATCACCGGATCCCTTTTGAGCAACTGGAAGATGCTCCGGAAGGGTTTACCATTGACCTTCACGTGCACACCGCCCCCGCCTCCCCCTGCGCCTCATCCTCGGTGGACGACATTATTTCAGAAGCCAAACGGATCGGTCTGGATGGCATCTGTCTGACGGATCACAATTATCAATGGTATCCTGAAGAGATCGAAGCCCTTCGGGAGAAACATCAATTCATCGTTTTGAGGGGCAACGAGATCACCACCGTTCAGGGGGACATGGTGGTGTTCGGGCTGGACGAGGACATTCAGGGGATCATTGCGCTCAAGGATCTGGCCGATAAAGTGGCCGCGGTGGACGGTTTCATGATTGCGGCCCATCCCTTCAGAGGGTTTCTGGCGGTGAGCGGGGACAAACTGGGGCTCGATATTGATAAGGCCGCAGCCCGTCCCATGTTCGCCCTGGTGGGCGGCATGGAAACCCTGAACAGCAAGGTCACTGTTGATGAAAACCGTTTCTGCGGAAAGGTGGCGGAAACCCTGAAACTGCCCACCACCGGCGGAAGCGACGCCCATCTGGCAGGGGAGGTTGGGTTTTACGCCACCCGGTTCAGTAAGATCATTCATAATGAAGAGGAACTCATATCGGCCCTCAGGGCCGGAGACGCGGTTCCCGTGGATTTCAGAAATAGTCAATAGGGGGAAATGGAAATGACCACAGAAAAAGGCAAATGGGAAAAGCTGGTGCGCCGAATGGAGATGCTGCTGAGGCTCAGATCTTTTCCGGTGGCCATGAAGATGTTGGAGAAAAAGGAGCAGTTGCAGGAGATTCCTTTTTTGAGGCGGCCCGGTCATAAAGCCACCATGTGCCAGATCATCAACCTGGTGCGAAACTGCGACTGGACCGTGGGGGCCGACATTGAGGATTTTGGGCTTTCCACCTGTTCCTCAATTCTGGGGCTCAACGAACTCCCTTACTGTTACACAGACGGCACTTTCCGGTCCATCGTATGGGTCCAGACCAAAGAAGACGGCAAACGGTTCGAAGCGGCCATCCCCCGGATAAAAACCGGCCAATATGAAGCGGTGGCCATGGCACCCCTGGTGTACGACCCCTTTGAGCCGGACATCGTTCTCATCTACGCCAACCCGGCACAGATGATCCTGCTGATTAACGCTCTGCAGTTTGAGGACTATGAGGTGATGCAGTTCTTTTGCGTGGGCGAATCCTCCTGTTCCGACGCCATCGCCCGCTGCTACCTGAACGGGAAGCCGTCGCTCTCCATCCCCTGTTACGGGGAACGGCGGTACGGCCACGCCCAGGACGACGAACTGGCAATGGCCCTCCCGGCGGGATACATGGAAAAGGCACTGCGGGGCCTGGAGATCCTTTACCGCAGAGGGGTCCGCTACCCCATCAGCTATGCGGGCGCAGAAGGGGCCCTGGAAGCAGTCCTGCCCGTGGCCTACACCACCCTTGAAGAACGGATCGAAAAAGTGCGGGGCGCGGTTCCCGAAGGGGTGGTGATGGGGCTTACCGGCGTGATCGCCAGCGGAAAAAGCACGGTATCCACCCAACTGGCGGAATTGGGCGCTAAATTGATTGATTTTGACCTCATCGCCCGTCAGGTGGTAGAACCGGGAAAACCCGCCTACAATGATGTGATCAAATATTTCGGAACCCAGGTATGCCAGGAAGACGGCACCCTGGACCGGAAAAAGATCTCGGATATTGTATTTAAGGACATGGAGAAAAGAAAGAAACTGGAGGAATTTACCCACCCCAGGATCTATGAGGAATTTTTCGGGCAACTCCAAGTATTCGGCAGGGTGGACCCGGCTTCCGTGGTGATCGTGGATATTCCCTTGCTGGTGGAATTGAATCTCATGTACCTTTTCGAAAAGATCATTGTGGTGTCCGTGAGCCCGGAGACCCAGAAAGAGAGGCTCATGGCGCGGGACGGTATCGACAATGAAGAAGCTTCGCGCATCATCGCCAGCCAGCTGCCGGTAAAAGAAAAGAAGGGATTTGCCGACTGGGTCATTGAAAATGACGGATCAAAAGAAGCAACCCTGGATCAGGTGAGACAGCTTTTTTCCCAATTGAGAGGAGATCCCCATGGAATTGACCCAGACCCGATATGAAATTGACAAGCGTATCGCTACAATAACGCTTCATCGACCTGACAAGATGAACGCCTTCACCCCCATAATGCTAAAGGAACTGGTTGCGCTTCTCGGTGAAGCGGATCTTGACGACACGGTTCGTGCGGTGGTGATGACAGGGGCCGGAAAAGCTTTTTGTGCGGGGGCGGACCTTTCCGGAGGCGGTTCCACCTTTGACCGTTCCGGGACAACCGGCATCGGTGATCATCGTGACGGGGGTGGCCAGGTCGCCCTGGCCATATTCAATTGCCGGAAACCCGTTATTGCGGCCATCAACGGGCACGCTGTGGGTATCGGCATCACCATGACACTCCCCATGGACATGCGTATCGTGTCAGAAGACGCCAAGATCGGTTTCGTATTTGCTAAGCGCGGCGTGGTGTTGGAGGCCTGCTCCTCCTGGTTCCTGCCCCGCATCGTCGGCATCTCCAAAGCCGCCGAACTGGCCTATACGGGGCGTGTGTTCCGTGCGGCGGAGGAGGCCGGATCAGGGCTTTTCAATTACGTTGTGCCGGAAGACCAGGTGCTAAAAAAGGCCATGGGAATCGCGGAGGAGATCGCAACCCATACCTCGGCGGTATCCGTGGCGCTCAACAAAGCCCTTCTCTGGCACGGGCTGGGCGAAGATGATCCCCAGTCCGCCCACCTTGTGGATTCGCGCTGTTTCTACTGGGCAGGAAAGCAGAAGGATGCAGAGGAAGGCATCCGGAGTTTTCTGGAAAAGCGGCCACCCCAATTCACCATGAACCCTTCAACAGACATGCCCGACTTCTACCCCTGGTGGAAGGAGCCCAAGGTTTAAGTAAGGACAAAAGATAACCTGAAGATTTGAGGATTCAGTGACTCAGGAAAAAGGGCCCAGGAGCCTGCGGCAAACGGTTTTGAGCATGGCCATTTTATCCATTCTCATGGTCATCGGCGCAGGGGTATTCATGTGCCAGTACCGGTTTAACCCAGGGCTGTTGCAGAAAGACGCGCTCTTGCCCGAACCGGACAAAACCAAACCACCCGGTGAATTGTCTCCGAGCCCCCTCTTTAAGCCTTTGCCTGAAGGGATGGAACCCCTTACCTCCGAAGAAACATTTGATACCGGAAGTCTCTCCGATAAAATCAACGGCAAAGCGGAATTGTACCTGTCCGCCGGTTTCACCTCCCTGGTGAGCCAGCGATTTAAAGATAACGGCACGCCCGGTTTATGGATGGAAGCATTTGTTTATGACATGGGTAACCGTGAAAACGCTTTTTCAGTATTCAGCACCCAGCGCAGGGAAGGTGCCGCGTCCCTGGGATTTACTCAAAACGCCTATAGGACATCCAACGCTCTCTTCCTCACCCATGGCCGTTATTATGTGGAAATCATCGCATCCAAAACCTCCGGACAGGTGCCGGCGCCTGTGAAAATGCTGGCCGGGGTATTCATGGGCAACACCCCTTCGGAAACAGCCGACCTTGACGAGTCGGCCCTGTTCCCCCGGGAGGGGCTGGTCAAAAACAGCATCACCCTGATCGCCTCCGATGCCTTTGGCTATGACGGGTTTAAAAAAATATACACCGCCCAATACCGGTCTGGCGATCACAGTCTCATGGCCTATGTTTCACGTCGCGGGACACCCGGGGAAGCAAAAGAAATGGCTGCATCCTACACGGCTTTCTTACTGGCGTTCGGCGGGAAAAACATTGAAGCGCCGCCACCGGTAAAAGACGCCCGTTTAATTGAGATCCTGGGCACCTATGAAATTATTTTTTCCCGTGGTCCGTACCTTGCGGGCATCCGGGAAGCTGAATCCATGAACCATGCTGAAATTCTGGCAGTACAATTGTACGATCGGCTGAAAGGGGGGGGCAGTGAATCCGGATCCGAACCCTGAAAAACTGAACCGGCGCCAATTCCTGGATCGGCTGGCCAAAGCGGGAATCTCCATAGCCGCGGCCTGCGCCGCCGGTTTCTGGTTCCATGATGCAAAGGGCCCCGCCGCATCCAGTAATAGCGGGAGCGACCTTATACAGTTTGATTTCTCCATGGAGGACCTGGGCCATAAAATGAGCATTGTCCGGGGAGGGGACCGGGTTGCGACCCTTCGGACGGCCATTAAATCCCTGGGCGGAATTGATACCTTCATCAAAAAAGGGGACCGGGTGCTGCTGAAAGTGAATGCCGCCTTTGCATCCCCGGCCATGCTGTCGGCAACCACCCATCCCGAAATCGTCACCGAAATGGCAAGACTTTGCTATGAGGCCGGCGCCGCATCCGTGGTGGTAACGGATAACCCCATTAACGACCCCGCCAGCTGCTTTACCCTGACCGGCATCGACGATGCCGCCCGCAGCGCCGGCGCCCGGGTCATATTGCCGCGCCGTGACCTGTTCAGCCCCATGACGCTTAAGGATGGGAAATTGATCCGAAACTGGCCGGTTCTGGAAAAGCCCTTTAACAATATCACCAAAGTCATCGGCATGGCGCCGCTCAAAGATCATCATCGAAGCGGCGCATCCATGACCATGAAAAACTGGTACGGACTGCTGGGGGGCCGTCGCAACATCTTTCACCAGGATATTCACAACATTATCGTGGAGCTGGCCAAGATGATCAAACCGACTTTCGTGGTCCTGGACGGGACCACCACCATGATGACCAACGGCCCCACGGGAGGTTCTCTTTCGGACCTCAAAAACACCCATACCATGATCGTGAGCACGGATCAGGTGGCAGCCGACGCATTTGGCGCATCGTTGCTCGGAAAGTCTCTGGATGCGCTTCCGTTCATCGGAAAAGCGGAAGCCGCTGGAATCGGAACCGCGGACTATCTCAAACTGAATCCCGTAATGGAAACCATCAGGGAATCCCCACAGGAGCATCGTTAAACGACCATGAATATCCTGACCACCCGACGAATCTGCCAGGGGTTCTTTCTTGTGCTGTTTTTATGGTTTTGCGTGGTCGCCACCCTCGGAGACCAGTGGTGGCAGCTGCGGGGATGGCCGGTGAACTGGATAATCCAGCTGGACCCCCTGGTGGGGCTGGCCACACTGCTGAGTACAAAAACGGTATATGCGGGTCTACTGTGGGGGCTTTTAACCATGGTGTTAACCATCATCCTGGGGCGGTTTTTCTGCGGGTGGGTGTGCCCCTTCGGCACCCTTCACCAGTTTGTGGGGTTTCTGGCAAATCGCAAAAGACCCATGGCGGAAAAAATCTGGCGCAATCGATACCACTCCCTCCAGTTCCTCAAATACTGGATCCTGATTTTTCTGTTGACCGTTTCGGCGTTGGAACTGGCCATGGATCTCATCCGCCTCCCCGAAACCCGACCGTTACTCTCCGGTATGCTGGCCCTGGCCCTGCTGGCCTGGATAATCCTCACTGCCCTGCGCCAGGCGCGGCTGAGACCCAAAAAGACGGGCCTTCTCTTTTTGATTTTCATGGGGGCCTGGCTGCTGTCAAGCGCCCTTCTAAGCGGCCGGGGGACCTCAACCGCATCTCTTCAAATCGGGCTTCTGGATCCCATTTCCCTCATGTATCGCTCCATAAACCTAGGGATCCTACCGCTATTTAACGGCACCGCCCTCTCCGTTTCCGTCATCCCGCGCGTCTACGACGGTGTGGGGCTCATTGCCGCCATATTCCTGGCAGCGGTTCTGCTGAACATCGCGGTGCCCCGTTTTTACTGCCGGTTCATATGCCCCGCGGGCGCGCTGTTCGGTATCCTGAGCCGTTTTGCCGTCTGGCGGATGGGAAAAACGGGCGATGAATGCACCGATTGCCGAATCTGCGAAAAGGATTGTGAAGGGGCCTGCGCGCCCGCGGGGGAGATCCGGATAAGCGAATGTGTTTTGTGCTTAAACTGCCTGGAGGGGTGCAAGCATCAATTGATGACCTATCAGACGGCCCCTTCCGCTACGGGCGAAATCGCCTCACCGGATCTGTCCCGGAGGCAGTTTTTGACGTCCGCCGTATCCGGAGCCGCAACCATCCCCATGCTGCGGATCGGCGGGTATCTGGGCGGAAACTGGGATCCAGGCCTGGTACGCCCTCCCGGCGCCCTCCCGGAAAAAGCATTCCTCTCCCGGTGCATCAAGTGCGGCCAGTGCATGCGCGTCTGCCCCACCAATGTGATTCATCCGGCGGGGTTGCAGGGGGGGCTTGAAGGATTGTGGACCCCGGTTCTCAACTTTCGCATGGGAACCAGCGGGTGCCAGTTTAACTGTATTGCCTGCGGAAACCTTTGCCCAACGGCGGCCATAAGACCCATCAGCATGGATGAACGGCTGGGAAAGGACCGCTACGCAGAACAGGGACCCATCAAAATCGGGACCGCCTTCATCCATCGGGGCCGCTGCCTCCCCTGGGCAATGGACAGGCCCTGTATCGTCTGCCAGGAGAATTGCCCGGTGAGTCCCAAAGCCATCCGAACCCGGGAAGTCTTCAACACCGTTCATACGGCCGCAAGACCCATTGTAGCAAAGGGCGATTTATTGTATGTTGAGTTCCGGGATGCGGTCCCCGGCATGAATCTGTTCGCCACCGGGGACTATTATGCCGTGCTCCTCCCATCGGAAGGCCAACGTCCGCGGCGGATCGTCAGCAGCTGGGAAAGGGGACTGCGCATTGCAGACCCGCATCCCTTTCTGTCACCGCCCGCACCGGGAACTTCCGTTGAAATTCAGATACGGCTTCAGCAGCCCCATGTGGACCCCGAACAGTGCATCGGCTGCGGTGTCTGCGAGCACGAGTGCCCGGTTCCGGGAAAGCGCGCCATTCGGGTGACGGCCGACAACGAGTCCAGGGCCCCTGAACACGCTCTGCTTCTTAGAAGGAGGTAAGAATCATGCCAGTTGAAGAAAAAAAGAACGACACCGGCAATCGACGCGATTTTCTAAAAAAAGCCGCTGCCATGGGGCTTGGGGCCGCCGTAGGCAGCACCGGTTTAGGTTGGCCAGGCCGAGCCTCAGCTCGGACGGGAACCCCTTCCGGGCTCATGCCGCGCCGGCCCTTTGGCAGGTCGGGCATAACAGTCTCCGCATTGTCACTGGGGGGGATGTTCGATATTTTGAACAACCGGTTAATGCTCGCCAAAGCCCTCGAATGGGGAATCAACTACTGGGACACCGCCGAAATGTACGGCAGCGGCCGCAGTGAAGAGGGCATGGGCCGCTGGTTCGCCCGAAATCCCCATACCCGCAAACAGGTGTTTCTGGTCAGCAAGCTTTCACTCGGAAGGGGAGCCGATTTCACCAATCGTCTGGAAGCGTCCCTCAAACGGCTGCACACCGACTATCTGGATCTCTTTTTTGTGCATGGCATCAGCAGCATCCATGAAATGACCCCCCATCTGAAATCCTGGGCCGATGCCATGAAAAAGGCCGGAAAGCTGCGGTTCTTCGGCTTCAGCACCCATTCCAACATGGAAGAGTGCCTTGAGGGGGCTGCACGGCTGCCGTGGATAGACGGCATCATGTTCACATACAACTACCGGCTCATGAACGAACCCCGCATGAAAGCGGCGGTGGATGCCTGCTACCGGGCCGGCATCGGGCTCACGGCCATGAAGACCCAGGGGGGCGGTCCGGTGAAACGGGATTCCGACACCGAAATCCATATGGCAGGCCGTTTCATGGAGAAAGGATTTACAGATTACCAGGCAAAGCTCATGGCGGTCTGGGAAGACAAGCGTATCGCCAGCATCTGTTCCCAGATGCCGAACCTCACCATTTTGGGGGCCAACGCCGCGGCGGCGGTGGATCAAACCCGTTTTTCAGCCTCCGATCGCGCCCTGCTTTCCCGATACGCCAGGGAAACCTGCAGCGACTACTGCGCCGGATGCGGCCGGTTCTGCCTGCAGGCAACAGACCACAAAGTCCCCGTAAATGACGTCATGCGCTGCCTCATGTACACCCATTCCTACCAGGATCTGATGCTGGCGCGTTCAACTTTTCAGACGCTGCCGAAGCAAACAGGTGCCCTTCTGGACCGGATGGACTTCAGGGAGGCGGAGCGATCCTGCCCCCGAAATCTCCCCATCGGACGGATGATGCGGGAGGCAGGGAAACTTTTTGCCTGACAAGTCTCAGGCGAGTTCTCCCATGGCGGTTTTCAAAATCCGTCCGATCTGTATTTTTTGGGGGCACCTGCGCTCCGCTTCGGAAAAGTCCGTTTTCAGAAAATTGGCCTGGGTGTCGGACGGCAGGGTGCGGAACAGTTCCAGGGCCTTTTCCCGATCCCCATAGCCGAAACGGTACATGGAACACCGCAAAATATCGCTGATGGGGATACGGTAATCCACCGCCGACTCACAGATATCCGCGCACCCGGCGCAATATCCGGAACATGTGCGCATGGCATATTGATCCAGCAGATATTTGTTGCGCCCCGAGAGCTTTTCCCTGTCCATGGCGGCGGCCGCATTGGCCTGCAGGATGGTCATATTGGGCATGGCGGAACAGATGCTGGCGATTTCCGGGTTTTCCCAGACCACTTTGAGCTTGGCCTGTTCGGCGGTATACCCTTTTTTCACAAAGCTTTCAGTCATCTTCAACGCGTTATCGGTTTCAGACCCGATGGACGCGTAAAAATTTGAAAAAAAAGTGGCCTGGGTCTTCATGGCAGTGAGACCGATGCCCGCTTTCACACAGGCATCCACCGCCCTTTTCATTTCATCCTTGACCATCAGCCTGTAATTATAGCTCATCATGATTCCGTCGATCCAGCCCAGTTTGGCGGCCGCAAGCATGGAGTTTTCCATGTTTTTGTGGGCACTGAACCCGAAAAACCGGATCTTGCCCTCGGCTTTCGCCTTTTCAGCCCAGGCTTTGACCCCGGGTGTCAATTCATCTCCCACGGTTTTCACATAATGAATGAGATACAAATCCACATAGGACGTGTTCATTTTTTCAAGTGACGCATTCAGCTTTTCCGACAATTCCGCCGGATCGGAAGTTGCCCCTTTGGTGACCAGAAAAATGCTTTTGCGGTCGTCGGGGAATTTTTCGAAATATTTACCGATGGCTTTTTCGTTTTTCCCCCAGCCGTAGCTGTCGGCCGTGTCCCAGTAGGTCACTCCCATTTTAAACGCCATTCGGAATACGATTTGGTCCGACATTTTCAATACACCACCGAGGGCCAGTATGGGGACATCCACCCCGGTTTTTCCAAACGGTCTCCGGGGTATGGTCCCGGGGCCGCTCTTCTTTGCGCCGGTCCTGTCGGCGGCCTTTACAAAAGGGGCGGTTGCCGCAACAATTGAGCCGGCACCCACCGTTTTTAAAAAGGTACGCCGCGTGCTTTTTCCGTCTTTCTCTGACATGGAATCTCCTTTTTTCAAAAGATAAACTACGGAAAACTGATCAGCCATTCAGGCACGGAAAGGGTCCGGCCAAAATTTTTGGTTTACGGAAGATCCGACGTTGATGTAATATCCCCCCATAACGGAACAGGCACGCACGGACGCGAACGGTGCCGTGCGGCATCCTGGGAAAACCTTTGAAAGGGGACGGGCATATGCGGTTTATGGACTTTCACATTCATTACATCCGGCGGGAGATGCTGAATGCCTCGTGGCTTGAATACCTGGCGGAAGTGAACCCCGAATACCATGCCAGCATCGAGCACTTTGCCGAGCATCCGGAAGCCCTCACAGCGTACCTGGATTCCCAGGGGGTCGAATCCGCGGTAATCCTGCCGGAATGCGCGCCGGCCACGAGCGGTCATGTCCCCACGGAGGAGGTGATCGCCTATTGCCGGGGGCAGGAGCGCCTTTTTCCTTTCGCCTCCATCAATCCCAACATGCATTCGAACACCGCAACGAAATTGGAGACTTACGTGAAGGACGGGGGGGTAAGAGGCCTGAAGCTGCACCCCTCATATCAATTCTTCTACCCCAACGAAGCCAGGCTCTACCCCCTCTACGAAAAAGCCCAGGAACTGAAGATTCCCATCGTGTTTCACATCGGCTCCTCCATATTCAAGGGGACACGGCTCAAATACTGCGATCCCATCCATCTGGACGACATTGCCGTGGATTTTCCGGACTTGACCCTCGTCATGGCCCACAGCGGAAGGGGGTTCTGGTATGACGCCTGCTTCTTTCTCTCGCGCCTTCACAAAAACGTCTACATGGATATTACCGGTCTTCCACCCCAACGGCTCATGGACTATTTTCCAGAGCTTGAAAAAAACGCGGAGAAGGTGATTTTCGGTTCGGACTGGCCCACCATGCCCAGGGACATCCGGCAGAACATCGCGGCCATTCAATCTTTACCCCTGAATGAAGCCGCCCTTGAAACCATCCTCTACGGAAACGCTTCAAGGATCCTCGCAAAAAGGAGCGACTGAAATCGGGCTTTTGGCGGATCGCGTATGGCGCGTCTCGACACGCAAGGTTCAGGTGCGTTTACTCCAGAAGCAGTTTCTTCCGGTCGATCTCGTGACCATACCCCACCCGCCGTAACTCGCGGTTGAAGTCCATCCCCTTTTTCGAAAGCTTGTTAACACCTTTAATCACGTAAAATTGGAGATATTCGGGCTCGTAGGGGGCTTCGTAGAGTTTGAGGTTTTCGTATTTCTTGCCCTGAAGCGCCTTCCGTTTTTTGAACTTATAGTCGTAGACCTCATCAAACGAAGCTTCCCCCAGGGGGGCAAAATTTAAATCCTTCCCGTAAAGCCAGGTATAAAAATCCTTGCGGTTGTTCTGGGCCCAGATCTGCTGGGCCACCCGGCTCTTAGTATGACGAAAAGCGATATAATACTGGACCCCCATCACCTGGTCGTTGCCATCACCCTTCAGGTCGAAAACATCATAGGTGTGAGAAGGGCTTCGGTAATGCATGATCCCTTCCATATCCTGACTGGTGGAGGGCAGCATCTCCCTGAACTCCGTCAAATGTCCCGGGTTAAGGCGGGTGCAGCCATGGGAGACGGGTCCACGGCTGGTAATGGCAACACGATTATAGGGCTTCCCGCTGCGGCTTCCGGCTGTAACTTTCCGCCAGCTTTTCGGAAGAAGATGATGTCCGCCGATCCAGCAACTGATTCCGGGATTGTGGATGGCATTATAGGCGATGCCGCCGCCATACTGGTATGGAAGCATGGGCATCATGCCGTAGTAACCGGCCGATGAAATATAATCCACCATGCCCACGATGCCCTTGCCATGTTTTCGGGGAATCAGGGTCCAGATGCCGGTGGTGGTGTACATGGGCATCACCTGTCCGTTGTGAGTGGTTGTTTTATCGTAGGTACCGGCAGGATAAATGGTGGTGAACTCATAATAGTCCAGCTTCCCGTTTTTGACGGTGTAAATCCCATCGGTGATGGAACCAAAAAAGGGTTCCGCCTTTGAACGAAAAGCCGCCATATCACCGGATTTGGCCAGATCCACCAACTCCCCAAAGGCGGCATCCTGTGACGGTGTCAATTCGTGCAGAAAAATACGGTGGGGGAAAAAGTCGTTAATCAGGTTCAGTTTGCCCTGAAGGCTCCCCGGTTTCGGAGAATTCTTGAGGAGTTGGGCAAAGGTATCCGCCATTTTGGTGAAATCCTTCTGGATATGATACAGCCTGCCGGGCACCAGTTTGTCCATGGTGGCCAGGTTAAGATCCCGCCAGGCTTTTTCATCCATTTCCCCCTTCTTCTTGGCCAGATCATGAAGCTTTTCGTCCATCACCTTTTGGTGATAGGTTTCCCAGGACAAATTGGATGTGAGTTTAATCACCTTTTTGTCGATGACTTCCTGGTAGAGATCATGGCGGGCCACCTGGTCGGGCAGGTAGTTGTCAATGGCTTTGTCGGACAGGATCATCCGAACCCGGACCTGGTTGCCCTTTCCCATGTGAATTTTGATCCGTTCACGCTCCTGCACTCGCGGCGCAAAGCCCGTGTAAAAATTGGGGTCGTAACTGTTGAAGAAAACACCATAGGGTTTTTCGTTGGTCCACCGGTCCCTGCTGAGTCCGAAAACCGCACCCGGAAGCGCCCATGTAACGATCAATACGAAGCAAACCGCCCACACCCATCTCTTAAACATCTCGCATCTCCTTTCTTAAAAAGGCGATCAATCCCGCCGAACCTGGATGAATCAATCTTCAGCCGTTGCTGGAGTCGTGGCGTAGTGTATCACAATAAACCGGACTTTGAAAACCCCATCCTGACATTCCTCCCCGCAAACGTCCTTATTCTAAAGTGAAGGGGCGAATTGGTTTTGTTCTTGCCCGGCTCAAATTCATGTATTATGTTTATGAGAACAGCATCCTGGCGGCATTTCGCCCGGTGCGGAAAACGCCGAGACCCTTATTTTCGAAAAAAAGAAAACAATCATCATGAAAGATCAGCTCCCATGCCCGCACTGCGGAAAACCGGTTTTCAAATACCGCAACCCCTTTCCCACGGTGGACATCATTATTGAAATGGCACCTGAAGACAAGGGGAATCACCTTCCAGGCGGTATTGTTTTGATAAAACGAAAGAACCCGCCCCACGGCTGGGCGCTTCCCGGCGGTTTTGTGGATTACGGGGAAACCCTTGAGTCGGCCGCCATCAGGGAAGCCCGGGAAGAAACCTGCCTGGATGTGGCCCTTTCGTATCAACTGGGGGCTTATTCCGATCCGTCTCGAGACCCCAGGCATCATTCCATTTCCGTGGTCTTTGTTGCAAAAGCTACCGGTAGGCCCATGGCGGCTGACGATGCGGAGGAAGTGGGCGTTTTTAGAGGTGACGCGCTACCGGAGCCGCTGGTTTTCGACCATGAAAAAATCCTGAGAGACTATTTCAATAAATGTGGCAAAAAAGGCTGAAAAAAATTGTTCTGCCGGTCCTTCTATTTTTAGCCCTGACGGTTTTACTGGGAGTCCTTTCCAATTTTCTCATCCACACCGACCCGGTGCAGCGTTATCTCTTGAAACAACTTTCACAGGCCACCGGGTATGAACTGAGCGCCGAAAAGGTAACGCTCAATTTTTCCAACGGCATCGGCATCAGGGCTCGAAATTTCAGAGTATGCACAGCGGGGGGGGAAGAGAAAGCAGGGGCCGCCAGGATCAGGATGAGTTTTGCCCTGGGAGAGCTGCTGAGGGGTCGGATCGTTCCCACTGAGCTGGTAATCCTTGACCCGGAAATCCATCTGGCCGCCAAAAAGGATCGCGGACTTTCCATTCAGGGGAAGGGCCCGGTTTTAGAAAAATCGTATGCCCGGATACTGGCCGCATTTCCGCTGGTTTCCCTGGAAAACGCCCATGTTACGCTGGAAACCGCCGGCCTGACCATGAAAAACCTGAACATTCAACTGGCCCGGAAATCGAAAGACCCGGTACTTCTGGAAGCTTCCCTTAACGGTACCGCCCTTTACAACGGAACCACGGCACCCTTTTCCGGAAGGGGGGTAATTCGGGAAAACGCTGAAAAGGGCTTGTTGGTGGACGGCCGGTTCCATATGAGGGAAATACCCCTGATCCGACTTCCCCTGCCCGAAGATCTGCCGGTCAAAAAAGGGGCCGCGGAGATAAATGTCGCAGTCAATGGGTCCCTGGATGGAATTCTGTCAATTGATGGGAAAGTGGTCTTCAGAGAGCTGGACTTTCTTCTCATAGACGATGGGGACAAAAAAGCCTTTTCTTTTGATCAGTTGTCCGTCCCCTTCAACGCCTCATACGTGGACGCGGTATTGAGAATCCCCTTCTTCCAAATCCAAAACGCCGCTTTCACACTGAATGGCGCTTCCACCTTTGATTTCGGCCACCAGGGAGGTCCTCACCTGGATCTAAAGGTTAAGAGCCCGTTTATGACCCTGGCAACCTTCAAGCGGATCTTCCCCTCGTCTTTGCTACCGTCCTGGCTTGAAACCCGCATTTTTTCCATTTTTTCCGGCGGCGACGTCCGTGTGGACCTCTTTTCATTAAATGGCCCATGGCACCGGCTGGCAAAGCTTGATCTTCGGGAAAATGCCGACCTTTTACGCCTCCAGCTCACATGTAAAGGGCTCACAGCCTTTAAGAATGAACAGGCTTTGGAAGTGGACCGGGTTTCGGGTGACCTGGAAATCAGAAAAGGTGAAATTCATGTTTCCGGGGTCAACGGGCATTTCGGAGATTCAACCATCGAAACGGGTGGCCTGTTCCTGAAAGACCTCTATGTGGACGACCCCCATGTGCGTGTGACCGCTTCGGGATTATTCCGGGCGGAAGACCTCATGAAACAAACCCACCTGAAACTGATTCCCCCTGAAGTCCGTGCAAAATTCCACCAGATTGAAGGCGCGTCCGGCAAACTGGATGCCGATATCAACATCGTGTATGAACCCGGATGGCATTTTCCAAAAATAGAAAAGGGTGTGATCACGTTGCTGGATTTCACCCTTGACGACCCGGACATTCCTTTTCCGGTATTCATCAAAGAAGGGGCCCTGACCATCACCCCTGACGGCAAGAAAGATTTTGTGGGTGAAGGTCAGTGGGGCAAATCAAGAATCAGTGCTTCGGGAAATCTGGGAGACAACTGGCAAACGGGGGAAGCGAACCTGGTGACCATGGCGGACATGGATGAACTGCTGGGCCATTTCTATCCGGACTTGAAGGCATCCACAACATTCAAGAACCGGATCCCCTGTCAGGTGAGCCTTTCCAAAAAGAAAAACTGGGCCTTCCACGGCGCACTGGACTTGAAACAGGCGTTTCTGGAAACGGAATCCATGACCATCGCCCCCTTTTCCAGGGAGGGGAGTGTCCTGTTCAGCGGCGGCATTGTACCGGGGAAACGGTTCACCCTGAGGAACCTGCAATGCAACCTGGGGAAATCCTCCTTTACGCTGAATGGCGCCTACGACCTTGAGAACAGGGACACATTTAGCTTTAATTTGTCCAGCAAGAAACTTCGGCTTGAGGATCTGGGGGTCCGTTTCAAAAAGGGTAATTTCAGCGGTAAAGGGGAACTCAAGTATAGGATTTCGGTGAACACATCCCGCAGGAATCCATCAAAAACGCGGCTGACCGGACAAATGGAAGGAAAACGACTCTTTTTTACCACAAAGGCTTTTCCCCATCCCATTAGAGACTGTCATTTTAAATTGAAATTTTCCGGAGATGACGTTTTGATCGAATCGCTGGCGCTCAAATTGGGGAAAAGCCCCTTTCAGGTGAAGGGTGAATTTCAGGGATGGGAAGGCATGAGAGGGGACATTTCCGTTCACTCCGAACTCCTGGACATGAATGATCTGATCCCCCCGGAAATGGCGAAAAAATTCAAGAAGGGGAACTTCGAATCGGTCCATTTCGCAAAAAACGGAAGCGACCAGATGAAACCCGGCTGGAAAAAAGGAACCCACCATTTTGTAGAAACATCAGACGTCCATCTGACCATAACGGCCCCTCGTGTCCAGTGGGAGGAGGCAACATTCGGCCCCCTTAAAATCGAGTGCGCATTACGTAAAAAAGACCTTTACGTAAACCGCTCCAGCTTACATTTTGGCCGAGGCAGGCTCTTGTTGCGGGGGCATTTGAAACGGGGGGAAAAACCTGAGATGCTTTTTACCAGTTATCTGGAGATGGACCAGCAACCCCTGGAAGATCTGCCGACGCCCCTGGCATTCGTCAAGAACCGACTGGAAGGAAAGCTGACCCTTGAAGCCCTGCTATACGCAAAAGGGAATACAAAAAAAGAATTAATTTCAAGCCTCACGGGAAGCGCAAATGTTCTTCTGGAACAGGGGGTCGTCAGAAAGAGTAACATCTTCATCAAAATCCTCGATGACATGAGCTTGACACGCGCTTTTGAAACAAGGCCTGAAAACCTCTCAAAAGACGGTCTCTATTTTAATCGCATCGAGGGTCATCTGGACATCAATAATGGGATTGCCAAGGCCGACAATCTGACCATGGAAAGCCCTGTATTTAACGCCGTAGCGGAGGGACGTTCAGAACTTCGCACCGGCATGATGAATGCGGAAATCGGGGTTCATCCACTGACAACGGCGGACCTTCTGGTCAACCAGATTCCCGTACTGGGATACCTGTTGAGAGGAGATGATAACACCCTGGTGGCCGAATATTTTCGGGTGGACGGAAAGATGTCCGATCCGAATGTTGAATACATGGCCTTTAAGAGCATGAGCCACGGCACTTACAGTTTTTTTAAGCGATTGTTTCTTTCCCCCCAAAGGCTCATTGAAAATATCAATGAGGCCGCCAGTGACTTTGAACGCAAGGGACTGCCGTTGCCGGACAAAAATCTTCAACCGGAATACGACATGGCGAATTGATCGTCATGAGAAACGCCGGTCGACCGCAGTAGGGATAATTTTCAAACAGGCTCTAGGATTGCAAAACGGGTTGAAACCTGATAGGAAAGAAATCTTCAGGGATATGGAATAATACGCCACCGGACCGGCGGCACGTCCGCCATCCATGGACGAAAAACTACAGAGGACATCCAATGGCCAAGCCAGAACTTGTTGACATTTTCAAAAAGAGGACCCGGCATCCCTTCAGGCCCAGATCTTCGGATATTATCAACAGGCTGTTTTCCGACTTCATGCCTTTTGGATCCTATCGGAGCGACTCGCTGATTGCGGGGTCGTGTCAATTTGCGGAAAAGCTGCTGTATGTTGTGGCACAGCAGAAACCCAAACCCGAGGATCTTAAAAGCAGTGAAGACCTTGAGAAACTGAATTACGGCATGCTCACCTCCGATGATCACTCGGTTGTCCTTTCTGTTTTGAAAGAGGCCTGCAAACAGGATCCGGAAAACACCTACCTTTTTTCCATTATCGATACCTACGGGGCCGACATTTCCATGTATTCGGCCCAGCGGTTTCAAGCCTTTTTCATCGCCCAGCTGGTTCGAGAATTCCTGGCCATTCCCATCAGAACCATTTCTCTGGTTCTGGGAGAGGGTGGCAGCGGCGGTGCCGTGGCCATTCAGGTCACCGACATACGGGGTCAGATGGAAGATGCCCTTTATGCCACAGCCCCCCCTGAAAGCATGGCCTCCATTGTGTTCAGGGATGCAGCGCGCATTGAAGATGCGCTCGCCATTTTGAAACCGGGCGCCAAGGATCTGAAAACCCTGGACGTGATCGATCGCATCGTGCCGTTCTCCGGGGACGTTACCGATACCACCACCATGTGCAGCAACATTGATCAATTCCTGACCAAGGCCATAAAGGATCTTTCACGATCCAAGCTTGACAAACTCATCAAGCGGCGGGAAATCAGGGCCAAGAAATACGGCCTCTCAAAGGGAAGCGGAAAATTTTACGACATAAAACGGTACATCGAAACCCCCATCAAGAAAGCTTTCAGAAAGCCTCCGCCGAACATCGAAATTCTCAATTTTACAGGCTTGACGGAAGTGGGCGAAGGTTACGGCGACATTCAGCATGCACCCGCCAACAAAGAACTGATCGAATGCGGTGCGGGAAAGCAGGGCGATAAACGGAGAAAGGGGTGCGGCAAACTGATTCCGCTAAAAGCGCTGCTGGATAACTTCAATGTGTGTCCGGAGTGCGGTTTTTCTTATATCCTGGGCGCCAGCGGCTGGATAGACTGCCTGGCCGATACGGGAAGTTTTCATGAGCTCTACCGAAACCTGACCGTCGACCAACTCCTGGAAGAGACCGCTATTACAGATTATTACAGGGATTTTCTGGCCAAACAGGAGGGGCATTCCCACTTTAACGAATCCCTGGTGGTGGGCAGCGCCCGGGTCAACCAGATGCGCACCGTCATGGCTCTGAGCACCTTCTACTACTGCGGCGGTTCCATGGGGGTGGTCTTCGGCGAAAAATTCAGGCGGGGGGTGGATTACGCCATTCAGGAGAACCTGCCGTTCATCAGCCTGTGCTGCTCAGGCGGCGCAAGGCTCTACGAGGGCATATCCGCACTGATGCAGATGGTAAAGACCATTGAATCCATTAACCGCTTAAGGAAGAGCGGACTCCCCTACATATCGATTCTCGCGGACCCGGCCACGGGCGGCGCCATTGCCAGCTATGCGGCTCTTGGAGACATTGTCATCGCAGAACCCGGCGCCCTGGTGATTTTCGCAGGCCCCAGGGTCATGAAATCGAGGGGCTTCGAAGTGGATGAAAAGCTGGTGAGATCCCAGTCCCTTCACGAAATTTCCGCGGAAATCTACAGTGACCTTGATTATTACCACGACATCCGGGGAATTCAGGAAATCTGCGAAAGGAAAGACATGAAACGGTGTGTTTCCAAATACCTGGAATTCTACTACCAGAGCGAATTCAGGGGGAGAAAGAAAGGGCGCAAGAAATAAGGCTTCCCGGGAACCATTCCCTGCGCCCTTTTAGGGGTTTTGACCCACCATCCATCTCAGCCGAGCCGTTTCATATCATCAACCAGACCCCGAACTGCGTCGGCTGAGTGATCGAGGGCGGCTTTTTCGTCATCGGTCAGTTCAATTTCAATAATTTCCTCAGCACCGTCCGCGCCCAGCTTCACGGGAACACCGATAAACAGATCGTTGATGCCGTATTCTCCATCCAGACAAGCCGCGCAGGGAAGGATTTTTTTCTTGTCTTTCAAAATGGCTTCAGCCATTTCCACTGCCGCGGAAGCCGGTGCATAATAGGCACTTCCGGTTTTGAGCAGGCCCACAATCTCGGCACCGCCGTTTCGTGTTCGGTCCACCAGCGCATCAATCCTTTCCGGCGCCATCAACTGGGTGATGGGAATGCCCGCGACCGTTGAAAACCTCGGAAGCGGAACCATGGTGTCGCCATGCCCGCCCAGGACAAACGCATGGGTGTTCTCCACTGAAACATTCAATTCCATGGCAATAAAGGCTCGAAAACGTGCGGAATCCAGAACGCCCGCCATGCCGAGGACCCTGTTTTTGGGAAATCCGCTGGCATTGTAGGCCACATGGCACATGGCATCCAGTGGATTGCTCACAATGATCAGCACGGCATTGGGCGCCACAGCCGCAACGCCCTTGGTGACGGTATCCATGATGCCCATGTTGGTGGACAACAGATCGTCCCGGCTCATGCCCGGTTTTCTCGGAATCCCGGCCGTAATGATGACGATATCGGAATCCTTTGCCGGTGAATAATCTCCTGTGGCGCCAATGATGTGGGCGTCATGCTTTTCGATGGGCGCCGCTTCCATCAAATCCAGCGCCTTCCCAGCCGGAACCCCCTCAAGGATATCGATCAGCACCACATCCGCCAATTCTTTTTCGGCAAGACGCATGGCCGCAGTGGCCCCGACGTTTCCCGCTCCAACGACCGTTACTTTTTTTCTCATTTTCTTGTTGCTCCTTTCTTCATGTTTGTGAATGCTCTGGTTTTTATGGGAGAATCACAACGAACCCAAAATGTTTCTCAATATGTCCACAGACACGGCGATTATAGGGAACATGGATCAAGGGGTCAAGAAAATGGCGATGTCAAGCATAATGACCACGGAAATAATTATCCATTTCAACCATTCAGGCCATGCCCGCAGGAAGGACAGAACCGAAAATCAGGGTCAACGGACCGGCCGCATTCAGGGCATAATGCCGGTTCAGAAACATCCCCCACGCCAATCGGTTCAATGGCCACAGCGTCACAACTTTCACATCGAAAAAAAAGATCCCCCTTTTTTATGGGCAGGATGGGAATAAAGAACACCGACAGGTAATGATCCGTCCTCATGGGTTTCAGCCGATGGAGGCCGCAGGCATCACACCGCGAGGCGGGTTCATCCAGGGCAATGGTTCTGGGCTGTACGCCCCCTATGAAAAAAAACATATCACGCCATTCCAATTAACTGTTGGCTTTTAAGAAGCCCTGAAATCGTGCCCGTACATATTATCATCTTTTCCCGCAAAATACCCGCCCATAATGCGCTGGCTCCTGGAAAAAGGGCGGCGGCAAAAGAGGGCAAGGGTTGAAGACACCTATTTCAAGGGATCATTTAAACTTTAGGGTGAGAACATCAATCTGCAACAGCGGCAGCATACCCCTGCCGCCAGTTTCCCACCGCGTGTTCCAGACGGGCCAGGTCCTGGAGATATCCGTAAGTGGCATCCACAAGGTCATTTTTGGATATGGTCAGGGCCATTTCAGCATCGGCGAACTCGATGGCATCTCCCACCCCCGTACCGTAGCGGCCCTGAGCAAGCGCCATGTTTTCCTTTGCTTCTCTGAGGGCTATTTTCGCCGTGTCCATGGTCTCTTTGGACTCGCTCACCCCGATGAACGCCTTTAAGACTTCCCGGTTCACTTCCAGTTCCATTTTTCTCAGATTCGCCTTTAACTTGCCGATGCCTGCCCGGGATTCCTTTTCTTCCCCCCGGGTCCTGAAGCCTGAAAAAATCTCCCACTTGAGCGTCACTCCCGCCACCCAGTAATCCTTGAGGGGGAACTCGGTACTGGCAAAACCATATCCCCCGTTGGCGGATACGGTGGGCCAGTAATCGGAAGTGGTCGCCGTCAGTTGCGCCTCGGCGGCCATGATCCGGTCTTTCAAGCTCGCGATTTCAGCGCGGTGCCTCAGCGCCTCCTCAACCAAGGGGTCGATATGGGTCGGCATGTGGGGGAGCGTGGATATCGCGGCAAGGCGATAGTCCCCTTTCACGGGAGGCCCTCCCATAATGTTTTCCAGATCCACCCGTGCCGTCCGCACCGCGAATTTCGCCTTGATCAGTTTGAGCTTGGATTTGGCTTTGTCCACGAGGCTTTTGGTCACATCAATTCTGGGACGAAGGCCGGACTCGAATAAAGCTTTGGCCTGCTCATGGTGCTTCTCATAGGTACGCAATGAGTCCTTGGCCACCCGGGCCAGTCTCTCTTTTTTGAGCATCTCGAAATAGGCCTCTTTGACCCCGCGGACAACGTCCGCAATCAGCTTATCAAGATCTTTCCGACCGGCGGACAAACGCTGTTCACGGTTTTCCAGGTTGCCGGATGTCTTGCCGAAGTCATAGAGGTGCTGCGAAATAAAAAAGTTGGTATTGTAGATATTCATGGGACTCGCCAGATTCGGCAATCCCGTCCCCCCTGATCGCATGGCGGGATTCTGGAAAAGGCCCCCGATC
>JAERTK010000013.1 GCA_016844935.1 Desulfobacteraceae bacterium
CGGTTTGATCTGCTGCTGGATACGGTCAAAACCGATGACGTCCCTCAAAAGATCAGTGTAGAGGCCGTGGACAATATCGCCCAACTCGGTGGCGGACAAAGCCCATTCGCCGGTATGGCCGGGGTGTTCGTTTCTTTTTTCAAGGAGTTCCCCTACAAAAAAATCGGCGTCCATGCCACACTGGAAAATGATGTGTTCAGAATCCACGGCACCATACGGGAGGGCGACAAGGAATACCTGGTGAAAAGAGGTTTTTTTTCAGGGGTGGATGTGATAAATCAGAGCAGAGGCAATCGGGTTGGGTTTAAGGATATGCTCAAGAGAATTAAACGGATTACCAGTTCCAAAGGGGGTCCCGTGGTTCGATGAAAAGTGTTCAGGGAGGTTTTATACCATGAAAATATTTAGAAGGCCTGTGTGGATGACGCTCATGATTTTTTCGCTGATGATTTTTGCCTGTGTGACCATCAACATCTATTTCCCCGCTGAACAGGTGGAGACGGTAGCCGGGGAAATCGTGGATGAGATCAGGGGGCAGCAACCGGGAGATGAAAAACCCCTCCATAATGAAAAGAGCAATCTTTTTAATAGGACCTTTTTTGCGTTTCTCTGCCCCGTGGCGGTGGCGGCTGAACCTTTGACGGTTTCAAACCCCGGCATTCGAAAGCTAAAACAGCAGATGAAAACCCGCTATACCCAGATGAGGCCCTACTATCAAAAGGGCGTTCTCAGGGAAAGCAACAGCGGGTATGTTTCCCTGGGCAATACGGGCGGGCTGGGCCTGAAGGTACAAAGAAATTTGAAAAACCTTGTGGCAGCGGAAAACAATGACCGCAGAAAACTCTATGGGGAAATTGCCAAAGCCATGAAGATAGATTCCAGCCAGGTGAACCGAATCGGGGAGATTTTCGCCAAGGAGTGGCAGAAGCCGGTTCGTTGATTCCTGTATCAGCGGCTTGAAAACAGTGTCCACGGATGCCCCACCAGATTCCTCAGGTAGGGCGCCTGCCAGGCAAACTGCGGATGATCCACCAAAAATGAGCGCCACCCGAATTCGGAACCATCCGGATGGCCCATACGCGCCCAGAACTGCATTTTCTCGGCCAGTTCAGCCGTAATCACTTTGGCCTCGTTGGCGCCAAAGGGCCTGGGGGCTTCAGCACCTTGAATTTCGGGGATATCCGTGATTTCCATGCGCGCCATGAGGACAAACCCTCCGGGATTGATGCGGCCCAGCGCCTGTTCAAACTGGTCGGCCTCAAAGGCCATGGCCAGCTCAGCATCAACCTCTCCCTTGTGCTCCTCCATGAGTGTATACCAGCGCATGCGACGCGCGGTCACACAGTTGGCGTTTTTCAGATCGTCGGGCCAGTTGGATAATGTCTCCCAAAGGGTGGGAGCGCATTCTTCCCGGATCATTTTGGAATCATCCACATAGTTCTCGCCATCATAAAACCCCGTCTTTGACCGGGAAAAGGTGACGTTTAAAAGACCCAGTTCCAGTTTTCCGATTTCATTGGTTTTGGTGTCGCCGATCAACCAGGTATTGGCATACCCCCCGTTGTTTCCCTCGGACATGATCCTCACAAAATCATTCAGATTCTGTGAGTACTGGGCTGCCCTGCGGGCCCTGATAAATTCTGGCGTACCCTTTGTGTCAAACCCCTTGAAATTTCCGATGGTGGTTTCGGTGATGACGATGCCGCCGCTGTTGACGGCAAAATCCGTTCCACTGTGAATAAACCCCGGCGCACACTGCAACATGACCCCATATCCCTTGGAAGGACGCACATCCAGAATCACATTGAACCGTTGTCCGATGATGTAATCATCCCATGAGTTGTGCCCCATGACAATTCGACCGTCTTTGGTGTAAGGCGTTGTGGCAATGAAGGCGGAGCAGCGGAAGGGGGGTGAAATACGGCGCCCCCATTGTTTTTGGCCTTTCGTTTCCCCCTCAAGCCACGGCAGATAATAGTCCGCCAGTTCAAAGAACGCATTTTGTGCCACGATATCCAGCATATCCACGTCCATACCCCGCAGCTGCATACCGCCCGCAATCCCCGCAATTTCAGCAAAGTACTCCTGGCCCAATTTGTCCATCATGAAACTATTGGCCGCATCGCGAAAGAAATCCCAGTCTTTTCCCGTGTTTTCTTTCAGGTAGACCTTCAGCACCGTAATAAACTCATTGATCTCAGGGGCCATAAGCATACCGTACTGCAAACCCCTTTCGGCCGGCTCACCTTCGATGTGAACAAATATCCATCCGGCCCGTTCTTCCCGAAACCCGTTCCCGAAACGATCCAGGCTGAAACCAGGTGTTGCATCCAGAAAAACCATGGAACCCAGCATCAGAAACAAAAAGAAAAATCTGAAAACAATCGATTTCATGATGTCTCTCCTTTCTTTTAAGGATATTTCTGATCTCTTTTCAACTTGTTATTCTATCAAAAAAAGTTCGATATTGGAATAGCCACTGCTCCCCGCACTGTTTTGTGCCTGAACAGCCACGTAAAACGCAGCCCCTTGCCAAAGGTTAAATGAAATACCCGTTTGCGTCCCCATATCAATACTTCCAATGGTTTCAGTACCGGTATAGGGATACGGCGCATAAAACAGGGTATATCCGGTTGCGCCACTTACAGATGTCCAAGAAAGAGAAATCGTTGTTCCGGAAGTCGTTACGGTTAACTTCGGTGTTTTAAGAGTAAGCGTGCCCGCCACCCCTTCATAAGCCCCCATATCAACCGTTGTGTTCTGAATACGGTTTTCCCCTGCAATATCTTCTGTAACGGTTCCGGGAACGAACGTATTGTTACCTGTGTTCATTGACGGACTGGCGGCGATCAGATGCAATCCGTCGTCAACCGTTGCATAAATGCCATCTGCACCTTGGGGACTTGCGGTGTTGAAGAAGGCGGGATTGGAATCTATGCATCCGGTGCCGAACCAGGATTCGTCTGATCCACCCTGAACGTTGGAGTAGGTTGCCGTCAAACTGCCGGTTCCCATGTTGGAAATGGGATCGGGCGTGTTGCTCCGAAAAATGTCGTTGGCAATGGTCAAGCTTCTTCCCGTACCCTCCGTGTAATAGCTCAGACCGCCTGCATCAGAGGCATTGTTGTCATAGAAGGTGTTATTCGCCATGGCAACATTACATTCGCTGTTCAGCATCAAGCCGCCCCCGGCCCCGTCCTCGGTGCCGGCCTCATTGTTGACGAACAGGTTGCCGGCGACCACAGCCCGGGTTAGCCCATTCGCCATGTAGAGAGACATCCCGCCCCCATGCTGTTGAGCCGTATTTCCGGCAAAGGTGTTGTTGATGATTTCGCAGCTGCCACCGGTTTCCACTGCCAGATCCACCCCACCACCGTTGGCCCAGGGGCCGAAGGCGCGGTTGTTGATGATTTTGTTATTGGAGAAGATGACCGAAGCCACATTGAGCTGGATGTGGACGCCGCCCCCTGAAACTCCGACCGTCGAGCGGCCCGAAGCGTTTCCGCTGACCGTGTTGCCATCGAAGACCAGGGTGGAATCGACCGGCGCCCGGCAATAGAAGCCGGCGGGCCCGCCGAGGGCGGTGTTGTTAGAAATGGTGTTGTTCCGCACCGTGATGGTGCCACCGGAACCGAGATGATACATGAAGACACCGGCGCCGTCGGGGCTTCCTACCGCACTGGGGCATTCCCCGATGTAATTGTTGGTGATGGTCGAGTTTTCAAGGGTGATATTCCCCGTGCCGCCGGTATCGATGTAGAGATCCAGACCCCCGCCATCATCACCGGTAACCGGATCGAGCCAGTTGCCATCGACCACACAGGAGGAAACAGTAATGGCACCGTTGAGTCCTCCGATAAATGCACCGCCGGCCGAACGGTCCGACACGTTGTCCTCGATGCGGCAATGACTCAGGGTTGCAGCCCCGTTGACGCAGTTTATAGAGAGACCACCTCCAAGGTTTGCCGCCCTTCCATTCCGGCATGTCAGGCCCCATACGGAAATGTCGCCACCACTGTTGTTGGTTAGGTTCAGACACTGCCGTTCCCCCCTCCCGTCAATGATGGTGCTGGCAGCACCTGCGCCAACGATGGCGAGGTCAAAACGCTCTTCTGTAAAGTAGGTGAGCGTGGCATCGATGACGTAATTGCCGGCCGCGACATTTATGGTGTCAGATTCACCATTTGTTTGGGCGGTTGTCAGCGCGGTCTGGAATTCTGCCGGAATTGTGACATTGAATGTCGCAGCGTGTAGGTTTGTTGCGAGAAGAAATACGACTACCAAACATGAAAGTCCTGACAATTCTTTGAACATTTTGCGCCCTAATTTTATGGGGATAGGCGTTTAAATTTTCGCCGTGAGCAACATCACATCCGGGGTTATAAAGAAATATGCGTTTTCCCTTCCAACACCTCCTTCAGTTTTTCAGCAAAAGGTGCAATCGAAAACGGTTTCTGGATAAATCCTTCGGCACCCGCATCAAGAATGTCCTGGGCAGGACCATGTATACTGTAGCCACTGCACACGATCACTTTCAGATCAGGTCTTGCTTCCATGATAAGCGGATAAACCCTTCCGCCGTCCATATCAGGCAGTTTTATGTCCAGAAGCGCTAGGTCAATCTGACCGTCAAAGGTCTTGGCAAGTTCAACAGCCTCTTTCCCCGTTCTTGCCAGAAGCGCACGATAACCAAGTCTCTCTAATATCTGCCTGAGCAGATCCACCAGAGGTTCTTCATCCTCAATAACCAGGATGGTACCCTCGCCCATGGCAATTGCGGTCTCCGGTCGTTTAACTTCCTTGGCTTCTACCTTGGGCTCAACGGCAGGAAGATAGATACGGACCACAGTGCCTTTGCCCGGTTCTGATTCAACCGTGATGGCGCCATCGTGGCTTTTGATTATACCATATACAGCGGCCATGCCCATTCCACGGCCCTGAAATTTTGTGGTGAAAAAGGGCTCAAATATCCCCTCTTTTGCTTCCTCATCCATGCCTTTACCGTCATCCTTGATAGTGAGACAAACGTAGGGACCGGGCTTTAGACCAGTCTGTAGACCGGGATGCTGATTTATAAAATCCTCATCAAGCTCTATGTTTTCGGTGGCCATTTCGATAATGCCCTTGTCTTCTATAGCCTCATTTGAATTGGTAAATATGGCAGACAGGACCATCTGCATCTGAGCATAGTCGGCCCTAATATATGATATATCTTTTGAAAAATGTGTCTCCACCCTGACCTCAGGGCTGAGGTCATGATGCAGGATTGGGAGTGTTTCTATTATAAAATCATCCAACTTCAGATTCACTGCGTTATATTTTCCTCCTTCAGCATAGGCCAACAACTGGTCGGTCAAACGGGACATGCGATGACCGGATTCATTCATGGCCTCAAAAGACTGGTCTCGTCTTTCATCTTCAGGCAAATCCATTTTGAGCAACTCAATATTCCCCATAACTCCCATGAGGGCGTTGTTGAATTCATGGGCAAGACCACCGGCTAATGTGGCAATGGCCTCCATCTTTTGGGCTTGTTTGAGTTGAGCCTCAAGTTTTGCCTTTTCCTTTTCGGCCTGCTTGCGCTCTGAGATGTCTCTTGCTATGGCAAGCACCAGGCGTTGGCCGCCAAATTGTATTGGACTCAGGCTCACCTCGACCAGAAATAGTTGACCGTCCTTACGGCGACTCCGTGTCTCGAAAAGGATTGGGGCCTTCTCCTCCAATTGATCCCAGAAAATCTCTTTATCACCCCTTTCTGGAGCGTCAGGATCGAGATCTTCTATGCGCAAATCCAGGAATTCAGATCTATCATAGCCCCATACCTCACTGGCTGCAGAATTAACATCCTTAATATGGCCACTCAAATCATGCACGAATACGGCCTCTGCCGTTTGCTCAAATAAAGACCGGAACCGTTCTTCACTCTCTCTCACCGCTTTCTCGGCTCGTTTTCGTTCATTAACCTCTCCGGCAAGTTTCCTATTGAAAAAGACGAGAATCAAGGTGCCAAAACCCAGCAATAAGCAGATCGTAATTAAAATTCCAAGGATTCGCTTTAACCAACCATAGTCTGCATCAGAACCGGGATCATACAAAAAACCGTCTAACGAAAATTCTTTGTCAATCATTCGAAGGTTAGCATAGGTTTGAGCGATGTGATGCCAACGGCCGGGATTCATATATCCGAGTTGTACTACGTCGGCCATAATCAGCATTTTAGAATTCTGTGCTTCGAATAAAAGATGTTCACGCGAATGCCGTTGAGTGTACTTTGACAATATCAATTCAATGATCTCTTCGCTATTTTCCAGCGCATATTGCCATCCCTTTAGTGATGCCGCTAAAAAAGCAGATACACGTTCGGGATGTTCTTTGATTTGATTTTCACTCGTAAACAGAGTATCCCCATAAAAATCAATACCCCCAGCACGAGGTGAAAATGTGGTGTATTCAACTCCCTGGTTTAAGAGCATAAAAGGTTCATCGGTTGAATATGCAGAGATTGCATCCACTTCGCCTGAAATGACGTTGGAAACACTGTAATCATGAGGCAATAATTCAATTTCTTTTAATGGAATCCCCTCATTTTCTAAATACGCTACTAGCTCTGCTGAATGTGTTTCCATTCCGATGCGTTTTCCCTTTAGTGCATGTATATTTTCAATGCCACTGGCATTTGGCGCTAAAATAATTAAAGGAGAGTGCTGAAAAATGGAAGCCAAAACAACAACGGGCTGTCCCTTGGCTCGGTGGAGAATTAAGTCGGACATGGCAATGCCAAAATCTGCCTTTCCCTTAATGACCTGCTCAATGGATTCTTCGCCGTCTTTTGCCTCCTTTATAATTACATTCAAACCCGCGTTTCGATAAAATCCTTTTTCCAACGCTGCGTAATAACCTGCGAACTGAAACTGGTGTCTCACTTACATTGGCACAGAGGGTAAGCTGCAGCGTTACCGTCTGTAAACGCCCCTTCGAGCCATCTAAATTATCATTTGCGAGACAAGTTTCGGCGGAAAAAAGGGAAACCGTAAGGGCACAAGAAATTACGAAATGTTTCAATAATTTTAGAATATATTTATACATTTTCTGTCATTCGCCTATTGAATAACTCAGAGTGCCGTATACAAACGAGTATGTACATTGGTGTGGGAAGGAGGAACTGCGAGACTCATCCCCATCCCTATTATGCTTTGCAAAAATGCTGTTTATGTGAATTTTTCGGACAATTTCTTTCCATACTCAATACACTTTTCCACACTTTCATTATCCGGATTCCAATTCACTCTGAGAGTTTCATCCACCATCTCAAATCCAGATCCCTCCAAACTATCAGAAATGATTTTTGATGATTCACCACTCCATCCATAGCTTCCGAATGCCGCAGCTTTCTTTTTCTTAAATTTCAGGCCCTTTATTAATTCAAGGATAGCAGCTACAGAAGTTAAGATACCTCTATTAACTGTAGGAGAACCAACAATGATAGCTTTGGATTTAAAAATTTCCGTAATAACATCATTCTTGTCTCTTTTTTCAAGATGATAAAGTTTGATATTAACTTCCTTGTCCGATTCTCTAATCCCTTTTGCAATGCATTCGGCCATTTTGCGCGTGCTGTTCCACATGGTATCGTAAATAATTGTGATCTGATTTTCCTGATAATCATCCGCCCACTTCAAATATTGCTCAACAATCTGTTCAGGTTGGTCTCTCCAGATCATGCCATGGGACGGACAAATCATATCAAGAGGAAGATTAAATGACAGGATCTCGTTGATTTTCTTAGTGACCATGGGACTGAACGGGGTTAGGATATTTGCGTAGTACTTGATGCACTCTGAAAACAGTTCCGCCTGATCAACCAGGTCGGCATACATAAGTTCAGATGCATAATGATGACCAAAGGCATCGTTGCTGAATAGTAACTCGTCTCCTGTCAAATAGCAAAGCATACTGTCTGGCCAATGGAGCATCGGCATCTCTACAAAAATTAATTCTTTCTCTCCAAGACTCAGCTTATCTCCTGTCTTAACAACATTGAAATTCCAGTCTTCGTGATATTGACCTTTCAATGATTTGATTCCGTTTTTCGTACAATAAATCGGTGTTTCAGGTATATGGCGCATAAGTTCAGGAAGAGCGCCGCTGTGATCTGTTTCTGCGTGATTTGCAACAACATAATCAATCTTATCGAGCTCAATTTCATTGGCCAGGTTTTTAACGAACTCTTTTGCATAAGGCCCCCATACAGTATCAATCAAAACAGTTTTATCTTCTTTGATCAAATATGAATTATAAGTCGAACCGTGATATGTCGAGTATTCATAGCCATGAAATCTTTCGAGTTCCCAGTCAATCTTGCCAACCCAGTATACGCTATTCTTAATGTTAAAACTCATTTTGCTACCTCCTAATTGATTTTAAATTGAATTCAAACCTACCCGACATCCACATAACGTGCATGGTCCTTGACATCACACCAGCCAAAACCACACAAGGCTGCCAGCACAATTGTTGCGTAAGACTCCAAAGTTAAGGGCCATACCCCTCCCACCGGTGATGGCAGTGAACTCAGGAAGTGGCCTGCTAATATTCTCTTCCGGAATTCTTGAAGAAGTCAACTAACTTTTGCCTGTATTCATGATCATACTGTTTGTGTGTGAATACATCCAGATGGTTACATTCTTTGATGGTCCACATTTGTTTTGGTTGTTTTGCCTGTTTGTAAAGCCGTTCCCCATGGTGGTATGGGACAATTGAATCCGAAGTGCAATGGATCAAGAGAAGGGGAACCGGCGGAAGCTGATCAATCACTTTTCCCGGACTGTAACAATCGCTTACTCCGAAAAAAGAAACAGGCCATATCTGCATGGACAGGCATGGCATTTCTCCGATATTTTTCCGGGCACTTGAAATCATAGCATCCTGGGCCTCAGTCCTATAGGAATAAAAGGTTCCTTCAAGGGCAATTGCACCTATTCCTGGAAACTCATTATTCGCTATGGCCGCAACTGCATTGGCTCCACCAAGGCTTTGCGCAAAAACGAATATCTTACCGTTACCAATACCGCGTCTCGAGATTATGTACTCAATGGCAGCGACACAATCCTCGTAAATTCCAACTCTATCCGGGGTGCCTCCGGATCGACCATAACCCCTATAATCAAACGTAAAAAGATTGAAACCGTGCGATGGCAGCCAGCAGACCTGGTTAAAGTAATAAGTCAAATTCCCATAATTACCGTGAAAATAGATTACCGTTCCAATTGCATCTCCCATTGCCGGAATAAACCAGCCGTATAACCTGGTGCCATCTTTGCTGCTGAATAGCACTTCTTCATACTCGAGGTTATAGTTGGCAGGAGCTCCATAGATTACATGGTTAGCCTGGTAGAATTTTTGATCTAAGCATCCAAAAAATAAAAGCACTATTGTAGCAGAGAGTGTGGAGAGGGCATTCCTCAATCCATTATGAGGGTTTGTTTGTTGTTTGTAGGATGATAGGAAATGTGGAATCGGAAGGCTCCTTAAATATCAGAAAATATCGATTATCTTTTTTGATTTTCCCGTAAGACGCGTCGTTTTTGGGAAGATCGATCTTAGTTACTTTGGACTGCTTTGTAGCTATATTTAAAGTCAGCCTGGTTTTCCCTCAGATTTTGCCTTTAATCGAGCGATTAGTTTTTTGGCTTTTTCGATCGCATCTCGCTCCCCGTCGTCTGGTAATTCTATCCAGGGGTTTGTAACTCTCATTGTTATTTTACCACGCAGCGGTAATTCCGGAAAAGCCCCAGGATCATACAAAGAATAATCTCTGAATTGAACAGGCTTTTCCTGATAACAGGTCCAAACCGCCTTTCTGATAACATCAGGATTGCCTTCAAACTGCAGGTCTATCACTGACAGCTGTTTTCGGAAACGTTCAATGAATTCTGTTGGTATATTGTACAGGAAGGGATGTGGTGAAGCGGTATTTATTATCCGCATCTTTTCATCAACGCCGTATCGTATCAGTGCTTTCATGGCTTCCCCGGTTAAGTGACCCTCTGATTCAGGACCCCCAATAACCAGGTAACGGATGTTGGGGTTGGCAACGATATTGCAAATTATTTTTTCAAATCCGATGTTTTCTGTTTGAACCGTTCCTGATAGTGCAGCGCCGCTTTCAACGCCAGCTCTCACAAGACCCTCAATTTCAGGGGGTATTTTGTCAGCATCACTACATAGGATAATCGCCACGGCGACAGGTGATGCATCATTACCCCTTATGTATCTTCCCTCTTCGGGTGGATAATCCGGATGTGTTCTTACTTTCAGCATCTTATCCTCCAGCGTTTTTGGAAGGTTCCAGCCCAACGGTTAGGGCGTGAGTTGCAATCATAGCCCGTGTGCAGGATCATGTTGCGCAGACCTTGATCCACGGCTTCCCATCCTCATCTCGGATGGATTTGGCTTTGTATGGGCTCCCAACAGGCAAGCTGTGCCTATTTAGGAGCAGGGCATATACAATTTGAGGTTTTTTTCATGGGGAACCTCCTGGATAGAGGTTAAATGGTTGGTGGGAATATCTACAACTGATGAGACAATAAAAATTATTCTGTGTCAAGAAAAAGGTTCATCGCGGATTCGCGTGACATTTTGCGTGAAAAGAGCTCAAGGGTTATGGGTATAGCTCGGGCCGCCTTCTGGGAAGGAAGTATTTCATCCGGTGTTCTCTGATACCTGTCAAGGTTTCACCTTTCAACACTGCCAAGAGGACGTTTTCCTCTTCTCCCCGGAATCCCCTGATCAACCTGCCGTCGGGCCCCAGCACCAGTGCAACCCCGGGGAACGAAAGCCCTCCGCCATTTCCTCCCACCGGGTTGCAGGCGGCCACAAAAACGCCGTTATCAAAGGCCCGGGCGGGAAGGTGCCGCATCCAGCTTTCAAATTTTGCAGCAGGGTCACTTCGGGGTGACGCATGGGGTATCAACAACAGATCGGCACCCGAAAGGGCCATTTTCGTGCTGATCTCCGGAAAATGCGCTTCATAACAGAGTTGCAGGCCAAAACACCATTCGCCGTAAACAAACACGCCGAGGGTTTCTCCTGCACCATAAATCCGGGCTTCCGTGGGGGACAGGTGGGTTTTCCGGTATACGCCCATGAAACCTTTCGGACCGGTGATCAATTGCGATATGTAAGGTTTTTTCCCACCTGAATTTTCAACGAGCCCCACAATCAGAACCATTTTCATATCCCGGCCCATTTGAATGAGATCATCCATGATGCGGACCGTGTCCTGGGCGCTGCAATATTTTTCGGGTTCTTTCAGGGCATAACCGGTGGCAGCGGCTTCGGGAAAGCAGATCATTTGAGCACCCTCCCGCGCCGCTGTTTCAACAAACTGCGCAATCCGATCCAGATTCCTGTCAATATGGCCCAGGTCGGAATGCATGCAAACCATGGCAATTTTAAGATCAATCATTCGTTTCGATTTTCCGGTCTCAGAGCGCGAACCGCCTTGCCAGTCCGCCACATCTCAGATTCCCCGATTTCCCTGAGCTCCTCATTCAGCCGTTCCCGATAATCGTCGCGGCTGTTGGCCTCCAGAACAATCCGGGCTTCCTCTCCGGATTTCACGCTTTCATAGAGGTCCTCAAATACGGGAACCACGGCTTCCTTGAATTTCCCGCTCCAATCCAAGGCTCCCCGCTGGGCTGTGGTGCTGCAGTTCCCAAACATCCAGTCCATGCCGTTTTCCGCCACCAGCCGTATGAGGCTCTGGGTCAACTCTTCTACGGTTTCGTTGAAGGCCTCGCTGGGGCTGTGGCCATTTTTGCGCAGGAGTTCATACTGTGCTTCCATGACACCCGCCAGGCACCCCATCAGCACCCCCCGTTCACCGGTCAAATCACTGTACACCTCTTTTTTAAAGTTCGTGGGAAACAGATAGCCGGACCCGATGGCCACACCCAGTGCCAGGGTTCTCTCCCTGGCACGACCCGTATGGTCCTGAAATATGGCATAGCTGGAGTTGATACCGCTGCCAGCCAGAAAATTCCTGCGAACCGTTTTCCCGGACCCCTTGGGGGCCACCAGTATCACGTCCACATCCTCAGGAGGAACAATACCCGTCTGGTCCTTGTAGGTGATCCCGAAACCGTGAGAAAAATATAGGGCATCCCCTGAATTCAGACAGGTCTTGATCACGGGCCATGTGGCCACCTGACCGGCATCGGAGACCAGATACTGAATCACGGTCGCACGTTTCGCCGCTTCTTCCAGGGGAAACAGGGTTTCTCCCGGCACAAAGCCATCTTCCACAGCGCGATCCCAGGATGGGCTCCCTTCACGCTGACCCACAATTACCCTGATACCGTTGTCCTTCATGTTGAGGGCCTGACCCGGCCCCTGGACCCCGTATCCTAGCACGGCAACAGTTTCATTTTCCAGAACTTTTTGCGCTTCTTCAAGGGTGAATTCCTCTGAGGTGACTACTTCTTCAATGGTGCCCCCAAAATCAATCTTCGCCATCTTTATGACTCCTTATTTTCTTTTTTCACGAGGCAATGCGATGGTGCCAGTCCTCGCAATTTCTTTAATGCCCATGGGCTTCAGCAAGCCCAGGATGGCATCTATTTTATCCAGATCCCCGGTAACTTCCAGGGTATAGTATTCCGATCCCACGTCCACCACTCTTCCTCTGAAAATATCGGTAATCCTCAGAATTTCAGCCCGATGTTCGGGTTTAGCCCTGACTTTTACAAGGGCCAGATCCCGCTGGATGAAGCGCGTATCCGCAAAGTCCACCACCTTGATGACATTGATCAATTTGTTTAACTGTTTTTGGATCTGTTCAATGACACCCATATCTCCGCAAGTCACCAAGGTAATTCTTGACACATCGGCCTCAGCGGTTTCAGCAACGCAAAGGCTTTCAATATTGAACCCCCTGCCGCTGAAAAGCCCTGCAATCCGGCTCAAAACGCCGGGGCGATTTTCCACCATCAGGGACAGAATATGTTTTTCTCCCTTTTTCCGATTCATGCATCCTCCTCAGATGCCAACGGCTAACAACGAACCGCTAAAAGCGTCTTATACCAACAACATTTCAGTAATAGGCGCACCCGCCGGAACCATTGGATAGACATTTTCTTCTTTTTCCACCTGAAATTCCATAATCACAGTCCGGCGGGTGGAAATCCCCTGGCGAAGGACCGGCTCAACCTCCTCGGGCCGGGTGGCGCGCAACCCCATGGCACCGTAGGCTTCCGCCAGTTTCAGGAAATCAGGGGCATACTCCATGCATGTCCCGGCATAACATTTGTCGTAAAAAAGTTCCTGCCACTGTCTTACCATCCCCAGGTACCCGTTGTTGAGGATCACCACCTTGACGGGGAGCCCGTACTGAACGGCTGTTGCCAGTTCCTGGATGTTCATCTGAATGCTGCCGTCTCCGGCAATATCCACCACCAGCTTGTCCGGGCGCGCCATTTGGGCGCCAATGGCAGCCGGTAACCCGAATCCCATACAGCCCAGTCCCCCCGAAGTAATAAAACAGTTGGGCCGGTCAAAATGGTAATACTGGGCCGCCCACATCTGGTTCTGCCCCACTTCCGTGGTGATTATGGCGTCACCCTTTGTGAGCTTATGGAGGGTTTCAACCACATATTGGGGCTTGATCACATCCTTCTGTTGATAATCCAGCTTTTTGGTGCTCCGCCACCCCTCGATCTGGTCAAACCAGGCCCCGCGCGAACCGTTAAAAACCGGCCCCACCTGCGCTTTCACCAGTTCGTTCAGAATTTCCAGTGTCTGCTTGCAGTCACCCACCACGGGAATGGCCACGGGGATGTTTTTCCTGATGGAGGTGGGATCGATATCAATGTGAACAATTTTGGCATTCTGAGCAAAGGCATCTATTTTTCCGGTGACCCGGTCATCGAAACGAACACCGATGGCAATCATCAGATCGCAGTTTCCGGACGCCATATTGGCACGATAGGTGCCGTGCATACCGATCATGCCCAACCATTTGGGTGTATTCGTGGGAAATCCCCCCAAACCCATGAGGGTCGTTGTCACCGGAGATTCAATGGCTTCGGCAAACTCGCGCAACGCCTGGGCCCCTTTGGAAAGGATGACCCCGCCGCCCGCCAGGATCAACGGTTTTTTGGCCTTTTTGATCAACTCCACCACTTTGCCCAGCTGCCGCTCATTGGGTTTGTAGGTGGGCTGGTAGGATTTCAATTTAACGGCCCCGGCCGGTTTCAGCTCCGTTTGAGAGGACATCATGTCCTTTGGAAGATCCACCAGCACCGGTCCCGGCCGGCCGCTTCTGGCAATATGGAACGCCTCCTGAATGGTTACGGCGAGATCCTCAATTTTTGTGATCAAATAGTTGTGCTTGGTGCAGGGACGGGTGATCCCCACGATATCCACCTCCTGGAACGCGTCGTTTCCAATGAGCCCGGTGGGCACCTGTCCCGTAAACAGAACCAGGGGAATGGAATCCGCATGGGCCGTGGCAATGCCACTGACCGTATTGGTGGCGCCCGGTCCGGACGTCACCAGGCAGACGCCCACATTGCCGGAAGCCCTGGCATACCCATCCGCCGCATGGACAGCGCCCTGCTCGTGACGAACCAGGATGTGTTTAAAGTCGGTTTTCACCAGAGCATCGTAAATATCGATAACCGCCGCCCCGGGATAACCGAAAATGGTATCCACCCCTTCATCTTTCAACGCTTTAAAAAATATTTCAGTACCTGTAAGTTTGATGGTAACACCCCCTTTTTTTGGTTGTCAGTTTTCAGTTATCAGTTATCAGTGGTCAGAAAAAATCATTTTGAATTCTGAGCCTGCTGTTTTATGTATGGCACCAGACCACCGCATTCCACCATGGCACGCATGAATGGCGGAAGCGGCATTGCTTTTATAATCTGCCCGTTCGTTTCGTTTTGAATTTCCCCTGAAGCCAGATCGACGCTGACATGATCGCCTTCCCCAATGAGGTCGTGCGCCATGGACGCTTCCAGGATGGGGAGACCGATGTTAAACGCGTTTCGATAAAAAATCCTGGCAAAGCTTTTTGCAATGACGCAGTGGATGCCCGCCGCCTTGATGGCAATGGGGGCGTGCTCTCTGGAAGACCCGCAGCCGAAATTTTCACCGGCAACAATGATTCCCCCGGATTTGGCCTTGACGGGAAAATCGGGTCTCAGGTCCGCAAAACAGTTTTTTGCCAGTTCATCTTCGTCCGATACATTTAAATATCTAGCGGGAATAATCAAATCCGTGTCGATATGGTCCCCGAATTTATAGACGTTACCTTCTAGTTTCATGTTATATATTTCCCTCCAAACCATTTCGGAGATTATCAATTCATCGTTTTTTTATTCATAGTTCTTCCGGACCGCTGATTCGGCCCATGACAGCTGAGGCCGCCGCTACCGCCGGACTGGCCAGATAAACCTCACTCCCACTGTGGCCCATACGGCCCATAAAATTCCGATTGGTGGTGGAGAGGGCTTTTTCCCCCTTAGCCAGGATTCCCAGATGACCCCCCAGGCATGGCCCACAACTGGGGGGACCGATAACCGCACCGGCATCCAGCAGTATCTCAAAAATCCCTTCTTTCATGGCCGCCTTATAGATGGCAGGAGAACCCGGAATGACAATCAGCCGGGTTTTCCGGGCAGTTTTTCGCCCTTTCAGAATACGGGCCGCAACCTTCAAGTCTTCCATTCGCCCATTGGTGCAGGAACCGATAAAAACCTGGTCCAGAGGCACCGGATCCACGGAAGATACGGGCAATACGTTGTCCGGAGAGTGAGGGCAAGCCACCTGGGGTTCAATTTCACCGGCATCAATCTGAAGTTCTTCATCATATTGAGCATCCAAATCGCTTTTAAAATAGGCCCCTTCCCGGTCGGTCCTTCCCACAAGGTAAGAGCGCAGACAATCATCGGGCTCGAAAATGCCGTTTTTGGCGCCTGCTTCCACCGCCATATTGGCCATGGTAAACCGATCATCCATATGGAGATCCGCGATGGTACTCCCCGTAAACTCCAGCGATTTATAACGGGCGCCCTGAACCCCCAGTCGACCGAGGATGAACAGAATCAGGTCCTTGCCAACGACCCATGGTCCCAATTTGCCCTCAATTACCACCTTGATGGCCTCGGGAACCTTGAGCCAGGTCTTTCCGGTGGCCATGATGGCCCCCAGATCGGTACTGCCGACCCCTGCGGAAAATGCGCCCATGGCCCCGTAGGTACAGGTGTGGCTGTCCGCTCCGATCACAAGATCCCCCGGAACCACAAGGCCTTTTTCCGGCAAAATCACATGCTCTATCCCTGCTTCCCCGACTCTAAAATAGTGTTTGATATCGTATTGATAGGCGAATTTCTCCATGACTTTGGCCTGCTCGGCTGAAGCAATGTCCTTATTGGGAACAAAGTGGTCCGGCACAAGGGCGACTTTTTCCCGGTCGAAAACCCGGGCAGCACCCAGTTCATGGAATACCTTAATGGCCAGGGGCGCTGTAATATCGTTGGCCAGGGCCAGATCCACCTGAACCTGGACAAGTTCTCCCGGGCGAACAGATGCATTCCCCGCATGGGCCGAGAGAATTTTTTCCGTGATGGTCATGCTCATTTAATCATTACCTCCTGAATTTGCCTAGTAGCCATTAATGACTAACCCCTAAAGGCTAATAGCTTCGTTAGGGGACAACCTGGGATTCTGCCTCAGATATTCCAAACGGTTCAATCCGTTGACGAAGGCTTTTGCGCTGGCATTGATAATATCGGAATCGGTGCCCTTGCCCAAAACCACGAATCCATTTTCCTGAAGGCGCGCCGTCACTTCTCCCTGGGCATCCATGCCCCCGGTGATGGCGTTTACGGAAAACCGCATCAGTTTGGCGTTACTGCCCGTCATTTTGACAATGGTATTAAAAGTTGCGTCGATGGGCCCAACGCCAAAGCCGGCGCTCTGGGCTTCCTCATCATTGATTTTCAATTTCACGGTGGCCGTGGGAACCGCTACGGTGCCACTGACCACATTCAGGTAGAGGAGCTCATAAATATCAGGGACACGCAGGATTTCTTCCGCCACCAGCGCTTCAATATCCTCCTCCAAAATCTCTTTTCGTTTGTCCGCCAGTTGTTTAAATTTTGCGAAAAGATCGTTTAATTCTTCCCGGGATAATTCATACCCCATCTGGCGCAGTTTGTCCTGAAAAGCGTGACGCCCCGAGTGTTTTCCGATGACCATGCGGTTGCCGGAAAGACCCACCGTATCCGGACTCATGATTTCATAGGTCATGGGGTTTTTGAGTACACCGTCCTGATGGATGCCCGCTTCATGGGCAAAAGCGTTGGCACCCACAATGGCTTTGTTGGGTTGTACCACAATGCCGGTAATCATGGAAACCAGACGGCTGGTGGGATGGATCTCCTGGGTTTTAATACCGGAATCGAGAGCCATTTGATCCCGGCGGGTAAAAAGGGTCATCACAATTTCTTCCAGGGACGTATTCCCGGCCCGTTCACCGATACCGTTGATGGTCACCTCCGCTTGACGAGCACCGGCCCTGATGCCCGCCAGGGTGTTGGCCGTGGCCAAACCCAGGTCATTGTGGCAATGAACACTCATGACGGCCTGGTGGATATTGGGTGTGTGCGCCCGCACATACGTTACCAACTCACCGAATTCTTCAGGCACCGTATACCCCACCGTATCGGGCAGGTTGACGGTGGTGGCGCCGGCAGCGATAACCGCCTCAAATACGCGGCATAGGAAATCCCGATCCGAACGGGTGCCGTCCTCCGTGGAAAACTCAACGCTGTCGCAGAGGCTTCGGGCATATTTGACACTTTCCACCGCTTCAGAAATGACCTCCTCACGGGTCATTTTAAGCTTGTATTTCATGTGGATATCGGATGTGGCAATAAATGTGTGAATCCTGGGGCAGGCTGCATCCCGTACTGCCGCCCATGCCTGATCGATATCGTTCTTGGCCGTCCTGGCAAGGCCTGCGATTTCAACATTTCTGATTTTATTTGCAATCATTTGCACCGATTCAAAATCGCCGGGGGATGACGCTGGGAAACCCGCCTCCATCACATCAACCCCCAGTCTTTCCAACTGACTGGCGATCCTGAGTTTCTCAGCGCTGTTCATGCTGGCGCCAGGGGATTGCTCTCCATCCCTCAAAGTGGTATCGAAAAAAATAACGTGTCCTTCCATTGTCCATTTCTCCTTGTGACAAAATACAGGTAAAAAATATCAATCCTTTAACCGGTTATTCCGCCACAAGGACCCTCCACAGATTCACGTTGAATACGGAATCTGCGGCGGAGTTCCTCCTGCTAACCTGACTGGTTTCCATGAATCGTTTCCTCTGTTTTCTTAGGGCATCGGCAAAAAATAAATGTGCAGGATCGCGCCGTATTTTGGTTCGTATACAAGGCGCATCCACCAGTGCATATTTGTGGATATGTGCAGGTGGATGCAACGCAGTAGACGGGCCAAAGGACAAGCCAGACTGTGTATTTATTTTTTGCCGAGGCCCTTAAGACTTCTTTGATTCTTTCAGTAATTTGTACTGCACACTGTCAACCAGTGCCTGCCAGCTTGCCTCGATGACGTTTTCCGATACACCGATGGTGGACCATATCTCCCGGGCATCCCTGGATTCAATCTGGACCCGCACTTTGGCCGCCGTGGCCCCGCCCCCGTCAATGACGCGTACCTTAAAGTCCACCAGAGCCATTTCATTGATCTCGGGGAAAAATTTGGTGAGAGCCTTCCTCAAGGCATTGTCAAGGGCATTCACCGGGCCTTCACCCTCGGCTGCGGTGATCTCGTACTCATCCCCCACGGCAATCTTGATGGTCGCCTGTGATGAACTGCATTTGTCACGATCTTTTTCGGTGGTCACCCGCAACGATTCCAGGACAAAGGGTTCTTTAAACTGGCCGGTCACCTTCTTGATGAGCAGTTCAAGGGATCCTTCAGCCGCATCGTATTGGTAACCCTCGTCTTCCAGACGTTTAATTTCTCGAACAATATTTTCACTGTCGTAGCCATTGCCACCCAGCTTAATCCCCATTTCGCAGGACTTGAAATCGATGTTGCTCTTGCCTGACAAATCCGACACCAGAACACGGCGACGGTTGCCCACCTGTTCAGGGGGGATATGTTCATAAGCCTTGGGGAGTTTCGCCACAGCGCTCACATGCACCCCGCCCTTGTGGGCAAATGCGCTTTTTCCCACAAACGGACGTTGATTCTGCGGGGGGATATTGGCGACTTCACTCACAAACCGCGAGAGTTCGGTCAATTGCCTCACGCTCTTGTGGAAAACGCTATTTTCGCCCAGTTTAAAATGCAGATTCCCCACAACGCTTATGAGGTCTACATTTCCGCAGCGTTCTCCATAACCGTTGACGGTGCCCTGTACCATACTGGACCCTGACTGAACCGCCACCAGGGAATTCGCAAGGGCCAAACCGCAATCGTTATGGGTGTGAATCCCCAAGCTCTTCTGACACACAAGATTAACCTGCTCCATGGCAGCGCTCACCTCATGGGGCATGCTGCCCCCATTGGTATCACACAGTACGATGAAATCAGCACCCCCCGATTCAGCGGCTTGGATGGCTTTAAGGGCGTACTCGGGATTATGCTTGTATCCGTCAAAAAAATGTTCCGCATCGAATATGACCTGGCGGTCCTGTTTTTTCAGGTACGCCACACTATCCTCAATCATCAATAGGTTTTCATCCAGGGAAACACCCAGAATCCGGGTGGCATGAAGATCCCAGCTTTTCCCGAAGATGGCGACGGTGTCCGTTTCGGTTTCCAAAAGGGCACGGATATTCTTATCTTCCTCCGGACGGATGTGGGCGTGACGGGTTCTGCCGAATGCCGTTAGACGCGCGTTCTTGAAATCGATCTGTTTTGCCATTTCAAAAAATCGCTCGTCTTTCGGGTTGCTTCCGGGCCATCCCCCTTCAATATAATGGATTCCGAAGTCATCCAGTTTCCTGGCAATTCGCAGTTTATCTTCCGCCGAAAGGTTCACTTCTTCTCCCTGAGTGCCGTCGCGAAGGGTAGTGTCGTAGATTAAAATTTCTCTCGCCATGGTCTTTCTCCAGATAAATTCCCCAATAAAAAAACCTGAATTTCCATTTTTGCCAAAAAAAAACCGTTATCAGGAAGACCTGATAACGGTTGGGGGGTAAATCTGTTTGGGTTGCTACGTCATTATCAGGTCATGGCTTTTGGTTGTCCCAACCAAAAGCAGTAGAAGCAACAAGGATACAAGGATCCCTGCTGCGTTGATAATGACGATAATGTTGTTGGGTGTTGAAGTCATTTTGGGTACGGATTTAAAAAATCAGACAATTTATTTGCACATCTTGGATGCTTCTAGATCAACCGGCTGTGTTTGTCAAGCGTTTTCTATGTTTCGTTTTATAGCCTGTGAAAAACTCTTTTGACAAAACAGTTTGGATTTTATAGGGGATAGGAGTCCAACTTGCAATTTCATACTGGTGGAACCACGAACATGAAAATTTTGCTTATATATCCCCCGTTTCTTGAAGCGAGGGTCCATGAAGAGGAGATCAATGCACCGCCGCTGGGCCTTTATTATGTGGGGGCGGTGTTGAAAGAAAAGGGATACCCCGTGGAGATCTTGAACTGGGCTCGCATGGGCAAAACCTCAGACATTATGGCTCAGACGCTCCGGGAAAAAAAACCGGATATTATCGGTTTTTCGGTCCTTCAAGCCAATCGATGGGGCGCTCTCGAAATTGCAGAGACGGCAAAAGCGGTGGACCCTGAAGTGACCGTGGTTTTTGGCGGCATTGGGGCCACCTTTCTGTGGAAGCATTTTCTGGCCCATTTCAACGCAGTGGACTTTTGTGTCCTGGGAGAAGGGGAATACCCTTTTCTGAAGCTGATCCGAGCTATTGAAAAAGGGCACCCCAAGAAGCTCACGTCCGTCAAGGGAATCGCTTTTAGAACCCAGGGACGCCCCATGAAAACAGGCCGCCCACTGCCCGTAAAAAACCTGGACGATCTGCCCATCCCGTCAAAATTCTTTGACTACCAGCACGTGGCTTTCACCCGGGGTTGCCCAGGCAACTGCACTTTCTGCGGCTCGCCCCGATTCTGGGGTCGGAAGGTACGGTTTCATTCCGCCGACTATTTCGTGAAACAATTGGAACTCCTATATAAAAGAGGCATCAGATTTTTCTATTTCTCAGATGATACATTCCTGATCAACAAGACCAGGGTCATTGATATCTGTAAAAAAATCATTGGAAGTAATTTGAAAATTTCATGGTTTGCCATCTCCAGGGTAGATCTCGTCAGCAAAGAGGTACTTTACTGGATGAGATTGGCCGGGTGCATGCAGATCAGCTACGGCGTGGAGAGCGGTTCCGAAAAAATAAGACATTTTTTAAATAAGAACATTCAACCGGAACAGATCAAGAAAGCATTTGACTTGACCACCCGATATGGAATTCTGGCCAGGGCCTACTTCATTTACGGCTCCCCGGGCGAAAACCGGCATACCATACAGGAATCCATTGATCTCATAAACGAAATCAAACCCCTCGGCGCCATTTTTTACATTCTGGATATTTTCCCCGGAACAACCCTGTATGACATGTTTTTGAAACAATCGTGCCAAACCGATGACATATGGCTTCAGAAAATTGAAGACATCCTCTATTTTGAAACGGACCCCCGTTTAAGCGAAGAAATGATACTCACTTTCGGCAAAAAGCTGAGGGCCGCTTTCCACGAGGGGCTGCCCCATTTCGCAGAGGCCGTTGAACTCACCGAAGAGGAGAGATTCCGTGAATTGAACGCTGATTTTCTCTCCAGGCTGGCCATGACCTTCAGCCATGGGGACTATGCAAAGATTGAACGTATTCCAAACAAAAAAGAAACCGCAATGAACCTGTACAGAAGATCCCTGAATTATGCACCGAACGATCGTGCCTATCTGGGGTTGGGTATGATGAAACAGCAGGAAAAGGCTTTCGGGGAGTCCATCTCCCTGCTTGATGAGGGAATACGGTTTTTTCCGGAAAATGATCAGCTGAAACTCTGCCAGGGAATCAGCCATATGAATCTGGAGGAGTTTAAAGAAGCACTGGGACGTTTTCAGGGGATGCGGGATTCGAATCAAGCGGAACCTTACATCAGGGAGTGTCGTAAGGTGCTTGGGACCATGAGATGAAAACCTGAAATCACAGTTTCTCCAACCTGTAACGCAGGGAACGCAGATTGATGCCCAGAAGGTCCGCCGCCCGCTGTTTTGAGCCCTTGGCCATTTCCATTGCCTGCGTCACATAACCCTTTTCAATTTCCGCCATCACCTTGTCCAATTCAATGCCTTTCGGATCCAGGGACCTTTTCTCCCTTATTTCAGCGGGTTGGCTCCCCATGCGCAGGTTTGACAAGGTGAGACTCCCCGGCAGGACGATATTGGACGTTTCCAGAGCCACGCTTCGTTCCACAATATTCTCCAACTCCCTTACATTGCCGGGAAATGGGTACTTCTGCAGGATACTCATGGCATAAGCAGATATCTTACCGATATCTTTTCCCATCTCCAGGGAATATTTTTCGAGAAAATGCTGGGCCAGTAGCGGAATATCGCCTTCCCTTTCCCTTAAAGGCGGAACATCGATGGGAATCACATTTAACCGGAAATAGAGATCCTCCCTGAAATTCCCGTCAATCACTTCCGCTTCAAGATCTTTGTTGCTGGCGGCAATGAATCGAACATCCACCACTTTCACATCCGTTCCACCCACCGCCGTAAAAGTCCGATCTTGAATGACCCGCAACAATTTCACCTGGATTACCGGAGAAAGTTCGCCGATCTCATCTAAAAAAACCGTCCCCCCGTCTGCAACGCCGAACAGGCCTTCTTTATCAGCCGTAGCGCCAGTGAAAGCGCCCTTTTTAAAACCGAAAAGCTCGCTTTCAATGAGGTTTTCAGGGATCCCGGCACAGTTGATGACCACAATGGGCCTGTCCCTGCGATCGCTCAGATTATGGATGGCCCGTGCCACCAATTCTTTCCCAGTGCCGCTTTCACCGGCAATTAAAATGTTGGTCTTCGTTCCTGAAACCCGCTGGACGAGATCGTACACTTTTCGCATCTGGAGGCTTTCACCGATCAGGGAACCAAAATGAAGCCGCTCTTTTGCGGGTGACGCATCGGCCTGGACAGCCGATTGGGAGGATTTCAGCGCCTCGGAGATAATACGCTTAATATCATGAACCTTGAACGGTTTGGGAATATAGTCGTAGGCCCCCTCTTTCATGGCCTCAACGGCGGTTTCAGCCGTGGCAAAAGCGGAAATTAAGACAACCACGGTAGAGGGGTTGACCTCTTTCACTTTTCTCAACACCCCCAATCCGTCAATGGTTTTCATTCGGATATCGGTAATGACAAGATCAAAGGTGTCCTTTTCCAGAATCCTGCAGGCTTCCTCTCCGTCTCTGGCGGAAGTCACATGGTAGCCCTCCTTGGCCAACATGATATCCAGGAACTCCCGCATACTCTTTTCATCATCAACCACAAGGATTTTAGCTGTCTCGCTGATAGACAATCTTCCCTCCAACCATTGTCAAATCGCATCGTCCCTTCAGCATTCTTCCCAGGAAAGGTGAATTGGTGGCTTTCGACAGAATATCTTTTTCTTCGAAACGATATTCACAACCCATATCAATAATGGCCAGATCAGCATTTTCCCCTTCCCTTATTTCGCCGCCTGGAATCCCCAGAATGGCCGCTCCTTTGGATGAGAGTTTTGAAATGGCATCCGGCAGGGTCATAATCCCATCCCTTACCAGCTCCAGAGTCAACGGGAGGGCCGTTTGAAGTCCAATCATACCAAATGCCGCTTTGTCGAATTCCACATCCTTTTCAAGGCTGTGGTGGGGAGCATGGTCGGTAGCAATCACATCAATAACGCCATCCGCAAGTCCCCCCTTGATTTCGGACACGTCTTTTGGGGTTCTGAGCGGCGGGTTCACTTTATAGCGGGTATCGTACCCCACCAGGGATTCATGATCCAGGGTGAAATAGTGCGGAGTGGTCTCAGCGGTCACCGGAAGGCCCTCTTCCTTGGCGCGACGGATCAATTCAACCGAAACACCGGTGCTCACATGCGCGATATGGACGGGGCATCCTGTCAACCGGGCAAGTGAAATTTCTCTGTAAACAAAAATATCTTCACTGGCGCCCGAAATCCCCGGCAAACCGATTCGGGTTGAAATTTCACCTTCATGCATGACCCCGCCTTTGGACAGATTCAGGTCTTCGCAATGGGAAATCACGGTCAAACCGCAATAATGGGCGTATTCTAGCGCCCGTCTCATGAGCTCACTGTTAATAACGGGGGACCCGTCATCCGAAACACCCACAGCACCTGCCGCGGCCAGTTCGCAGAAATCGACCAGAGATTCGCCCTTCTGCCCTTTGCTTATGGTGGAGATGGGATAAACTGCCGCCGCACCGGCTTTCCGACCCTGTTCAATAATAAATTCCATCACCGCACGACAATCGTTGGGCGGCGCGGTGTTGGGCATGCAGGCAATGGCAGAATAGCCTCCGGCGGCGGCGGCCGTGGCACCGGTGGCAATGGTTTCTTTGTATTCAAAGCCCGGTTCCCTCAGATGAACATGCATATCCACCAAACCCGGGACAATAACCTTGCCGGACGCGTCAATGGTGGTTGAAACCGCCGATGTACTCCCCTGAACGCCTTTTGGCAAAATTGAAGAAACCTTGCCATTTTCGATGAGTAGATCTTCTTCCTCAACCGTACCCGAATGAGGGTTGACAACCTCCCCCCCTTTAATCAACGTTGTCACTCTTCGCGCCTCCGATCAAAAGATAAAGGACCGCCATCCGCACTGCAACGCCATTGGCCACCTGGTCAAGGATAACGGAATAAGGCCCGTCTGCAACACCATTGGAAATTTCAACACCCCGATTCAATGGGCCTGGATGCATCACAATCACATCCTGTTTCGCGCCCTTGAGCATATTCTCGTTGAGGCCAAAATAGGTGCCGTACTCTCGAATGCTCGGAAAAAGAAGTTTGCTTTGCCGCTCAAACTGCACCCGCAACAACATGACCACATCGCAGTCTTTCACCGCAAGAGCCGGGTCCTTGGCAACAGAGACGCCCATGGCCTCTATCCCTTTCGGAATCAGGGTCGGTGGTCCGGCCACGGTAACATGGGCGCCCATCTTGAGCAGGCCGATGATATCGGATCTGGCCACCCGGCTATGGGCAATATCGCCCATAATCACCACCTTTAAACCCTCAATACTGCCCTTTTTCTCCCGGATGGTGTAAAGATCGAGGAGGGCCTGAGTCGGATGCTCATTGATACCGTCACCCGCATTGATAACAGCCGCCTTTACCTCTTTTGCAAAAACATAAGGCGCACCACTTGACGAGTGTCGCAAAACGATAACATCCGGGCTCATTGCCTGGAGGTTTCTGGCAGTATCAAGGAGCGTTTCTCCCTTGACCATGCTGCTGCTTGAAGCCGAAAGGCTGAAAGTGTCAGCACTCAACCTTTTTGCCGCAATCTCAAATGATGACTTCGTCCGAGTGCTGGGTTCGTAGAAAAAATTAACCACACTCTTGCCCCTGAGCGTCGGCGCTTTCTTGATATCCCTCGCAGAAATGGACTTAAGGGAATCGGCCGTATCCAGAATCAACCCGATGTCGGCAGCTGACAATGCCTCCATGCCAAGAAGGTCTTTATGCTCAAATTTCCTCACAGTTAACCCCCGAAAAAAACCCCCTTGCCCGAATCGGACAAGAGGGTTTCAATTGTTTCTCCCGCTTGGTTTCATAACCTGTCTTTAACAAAACGTCCGCTCAATGCCATGGGGCAGTGAACAACCGCGTTTATTGATGAAATGTCAAACATTGTAAAAAGATTTCCATTTCGACATCAGAAAATCTCGTTACGATCAGTTCTTTGCAGCTGCCTCCCCCTCTTCGTTGCCCAAAAGCTGTACGACCGAAACGGAAGCGCCATCTCCTTTTCGAAATCCCTTCTTGATAATTCTAAGATACCCGCCCTGACGGTTCAAATACCGATCCTTCAACTCATTGAAAAGCCTGTGAGTGACCTCTTTGTCCTGCATATAGCTAAGGGCCTGACGCCGCGCATGCAGATCGCCTCTCTTTGCAAGCGTTATCATCTTTTCAGCGATCGGCCTGATCGCTTTGGCTTTGGCGTCAGTGGTTTCTATCTGCTCATATTTGAAAAGCGATGTGACCATATTTCTCAGCATCGCCCTGCGGTGACTCGTGTTACGCCCTAACTGATTTCCAGCCTTCCTGTGCCTCATGGATTTTTCCCCTATTCCTGATCCTTTTTGTCACCTTTTTCTTCTTCTGCCGCCTCGCCCGCCTGCCCGGTGGCGCTACCATCTTCGGTCTCCACCGCAGGTTCGGCATTTTCCTCGGTTACTGGAGTTATCTCCTTCTCCTCGGGCGAATCGGTTTCTTCCGCCTCTTCATCAGACTCCTCGGTGGGCGGAAAAAAATCGAGCTTCATTCCCAGGGAAAGCCCCATATCGGCCAAAATGGCCTTTATTTCGTTCAACGACTTCCGCCCAAAATTCTTCGTTTTGAGCATTTCCGCATCTGTTTTCTGAACCAGTTCGCCAATAAGGTTTATCTTGGCATTCTGCAGGCAATTGGCAGACCGCACAGACAATTCCAGATCGGAAACAGGGCGGAAAAGATTTTCGTTGACGTCCTCGTCCTGGCTGACTTCTTCTTCCTCCACAGGCTCGACTTCTTCCTCGAAGTTGATAAACGGGTTCATCTGCTCCTTGAGAATTTTGGCTGCAAACGCCACCGCGTCCTCTGGAAAAACGCTGCCGTCCGTCCAGACCTCCAGCGTTAGCTTGTCATAATCCGTGACCTGCCCGACCCTCGAATTGGTAACAACATAATTTACCTTTTTAACGCAGGAAAACGCCGCATCAATGGTAATTACGCCGATGGGAGTATTTTCGTCCTTTATTCTTTCAGCAGGGACATACCCTTTGCCCATCCTGACCACCATCTCCATGTCCAACTTGCCTTCTTTGTTCAAGGTGGCGACGTGCTGGTCAGGTTGAAGAATCTCAACGAAACCGTCTGTCTCCATATCCCCTGCTGTGACAATCCCTTCACCTTCCCGTTTGATACGGACGACGGTCTCTTCCACATCAAGGGTCTTAAGTTTAATCTCCTTCAGATTGAGAATAATATCGGTAACATCCTCCAGTACCCCCGGCATACTGGAGAATTCGTGAACGACGCCGTCAAACTTAACGGAAACGATCGCCGCCCCCTGCAGGGATGACAGCAGAATTCGCCTTAACGAGTTACCGATCGTAATGCCAAAACCCCTCTCAAGCGGCTCACATACAAATTTTCCATAGGTATTTGTATTGGTGTCTTGATCGATTTCGATCCGTTTTGGCTTTATCAATTCCCGCCAATTTCTGCTTTTTAGATCTGCCAAAAAAGCCCCCTCATTGATTAATTCACAATTTGATATACTCTGTCAGCAACCTTCGTATCAAACAACCCTACTTAGAGTACAATTCCACAATCAGCTGTTCCTGAATCGGCATCGTCAGATCTTCTCGGTTGGGAAGCCCTGTCATAGTTCCCTTAAAAGCTTCCTTTTCTACTTCCATCCAGCCCGGAACACCCCGCCTGACAACAGTCTCCATGGCCTCGCTAATCTGAGAAACTTCTCGGCTTTTTTCCTTTGCCTCAATGACATCGCCCACTTTAATCTGGTACGAAGGAATATTGACCTTTTTCCCGTTCACCAGAAAGTGGTTGTGCCTGACCAGCTGCCGGGCCTGTGTTCTTGATGCCGAAAATCCCATCTTGTACACAATATTATCCAATCTGCTTTCAAGCAACAGCAGCAAATTTGTCCCGGTAATCCCTTTCTGTTTTTCAGCCCGGTAATAGTATCCTTTGAACTGTTTCTCCAAGATACCATAAATTCTTTTTACTTTTTGTTTCTCCCTGAGCTGCTGGCTGTAGTCAGAGAGTTTCCCACCTCTTCTCTGGCCATGTTGTCCAGGCGCGTAGGCCCGTCTTTCAAATGCGCATTTGTCGCCGTAACAACGATCCCCCTTGAGAAAAAGTTTCAAGTTTTCACGTCGGCACAACCTGCATGAAGAATCCGTATATCTAGCCAAGCTAGCCCCTCCTACCTTCCATATTGATGTTCCATGTTCGTGGTCCTGAACATACGAATTTGAATTGATGAAAATATAAAGATAACAAATTATACCCTTCGCCTTTTGGGAGGCCTGCAACCGTTATGGGGTATGGGAGTAACATCCCGGATCATTGTGACGGTAAAGCCTTCCACCTGTAGTGAACGAAGGGCCGCCTCACGACCCACCCCGGGGCCCTTTACACGAACCTCAGCCACCCGCATTCCCTGGTCCATGGCCTTTCTGAGAGCATCTCTTCCCGCAATCTGTGCTGCGAAAGGCGTGCTCTTTCTTGAGCCTTTGATGCCGCCCCGACCTGCACTCGATTGAGCAATAACATTACCGCTCGGATCCGTGATGGTGATAATGGTATTATTGAAAGTGGACTGGATATGAACAATCCCCGTCGGGACATTCTTCTTTTCCCGCTTGGACCGGCCTTTCTTTTTTTCGGTTCTTGCCATTCTATTTCCTCAATTCTTTATTACTTCCGTTTCCCCACCACGCCCCTTCTGGGGCCCTTTCTCGTCCTGGCATTGGTGCTGGTTCTCTGCCCCCGGACCGGTAGTCCGCGCCTGTGCCTTAAACCTCTATAAAGACGCAAGTCCATAAGCCTTTTAATGTTCATGGATACTTCACGTCTGAGATCACCCTCAACGGTATATTTTTCGTCAATGATCTTTCGAATACCGGCGATCTGTTCAGAGGTCAACTCGTCCGATTTGATATCCCAATCAATACCTGCTTCGGTAAGCATTTTCTGGGATGACGTTCTCCCGATACCAAATATGTACGTCAGAGCGATCTCTATCCTCTTTCCTCTTGGTAAATCGACACCTGCGATCCTTGCCAAACTCTAGCTCCCCTTTCACACCTGATTGTTTCATCAGCAGTTCCCAGACAAACCATTCGCCGGAAATCTGCACTAGGGCAAAACCTATCCCTGCCTTTGCTTATGACGAGGGTTTTCACATATCACTCGAGTGATACCGTGTCTCCGAATAATCTTGCACTTCTTGCACATTTTCTTAACCGATGGTCTCACTTTCATAACCGCACCCGTTCCTTGATAATTCGATATCCATCAACCTTCAGCGCATCTACAACGCCTTGTAAACAATTCGCCCCCGGTCCAAATCGTAGGGGGACAGCTCTATGGTCACCTCATCCCCCGACAGAATCCTAATAAAATTCCGGCGCATTTTCCCGGATATATGACCCAAAACCCTGTGACCATTTTTCAACTCAATTCTAAATTCGGCGTTCGGCAGGGTCTCGATCACAACGCCCTGAACTTGAATGGATTCATCACTCCCCATGGTCTCAATCCTGCGGGTTGAACAAACCTTTCAAAACGCCAGATTAAACGGTACATTTAGCCATAAATCCGGATTCAAGTCATTTTTGACATCGGGCTATTTCGTTTTGCCGAAGCCCTTTTTCATAAAGCCATCATAGTGCCGTGTCAACATATGGGACTCAATCTGATTCGTGGTATCCATTGCAACACCCACCACGATCAAAAGGGCGGTACCACCAAAGTAGAAGGGTACATTCAAATGATAAATCAAAATATTGGGCAAAATACAAACTGCCGAAACATAAATGGCCCCGGAAAATGTGAGCCTTGTCAAAACACGATCAATATACTCGGCTGTATTTTTCCCAGGTCTGATGCCGGGAATAAACCCACCGGACCGCTTCATATTGTCGGCAACATCCACCGGATTAAAGTGGACGGCTGTGTAAAAATAGCAGAAGAAGAAAATGAACGTCACATAAATCAGGGTGTAAACGATGTGACCGGGTGCCAGAGAATTCACAACGTGCTGGAGCCAGGGATATTCTTCAACGCTCAGAAAATTGGCAATGGTGGCCGGAAACATGATAATGGAAGAGGCAAAGATCGGCGGTATAACACCTGCCGTATTCACTTTCAACGGAAGGTGTGTGGTCTGACCCCCATACATTTTTCGACCCACCACGCGCTTGGCATATTGAACCGGAATTCTTCGCTGCCCTCGCTCCACAAAAACAATCACACCCACGACAACAATCATCAGGGCCAGAATGAGGACCATAAAGAAAGGCGTGAGCTCGCCCGTGCCCATGAGCCTGAAGCTATTCATAACCGCCACAGGAAGACCGGCCACAATGCCTGAAAATATGATCAGGGATATACCGTTACCAATGCCTCTCTCGGTAATCTGTTCACCCAGCCACATGAGAAAGGAGGTCCCGGCCGTCAAGGTGATAACGGTCAGAATTCGAAATCCCCAACCGCCAACGGGTACCACCATCACACCCCCTGGGCTTGTCATGTTCTCAAGGCCCACCGCAATACCAAAACCCTGGATAACACTCAAAACAACGGTTCCGTAACGGGTATACTGCGTAATTTTTTTCCGTCCCTGCTCCCCTTCCTTTTTAAGCTTTTCAAGATAGGGAACGACAACGGTCATCAACTCCAAAATAATGGACGCGCTGATGTAGGGCATGATCCCCAGCGCCATAACCGACATCTGACTCAAAGCACCGCCGGAAAACATGTCAAAGAGTCCAAAAAGTGTCCCCTGCTTGGAACTAAAAAAGGCAGACAATGCCGCCCCATCAATCCCAGGCGTTGGAATATGACACCCGACCCGGTAAACAGCCAGCATCATAAGAGTGAACAGGATCTTTTTCTTCAACTCCGGAATTTTAGGAATATTCTGTAGGCCACCAATCATTCAATCATCTCGCGTCTCGGTTTTGTAAGGGGAACCATCAGACCTAAAGGAAAACAAAGTAATTTAGAGAATTTCAACCTTGCCCCCGGCACCCTCTATTTTAGCCCTTGCCGAATGACTTATTTTGTGGATCCGGACCACCAGGGGATGCGAAATTTCGCCGTTACCAAGCAATTTGACACCATCAAGCATCCTCCATACCAGACCCGCTTCTTTCAGCGTATCCGGATCCAGTTGGGCGTTGGGTTCAAACCGACTCAGGTCACCCACATTCACAACACTGTATTCTTTCCGAAAAGGATTCTTGAACCCACGCTTCGGAAGACGCCGGTGTATGGGCATCTGGCCCCCTTCAAACCCCGGACGAACGCCACCGCCGGAACGGGAATTCTGCCCCTTATGCCCGCGGCACGCGGTTTTTCCATGCCCTGACCCGGGTCCCCTGCCAACTCTCTTTCTTGCACGTCTTGACCCTTCAGCGGGTGAAAGCTCATTAATTTTCATTGCCTTGTCCCATCAATCTCAACCAACTTTTACCAGGAAGGTGACTTTGTTGATCATACCCCTGATCTCCGGCGTATTTTTCAACTCAACAGTTTTCCATAGCTTGGTCAGGCCGAGCCCTCTCAAAGTATCTCGAATTTTCTTGTTTTTACCAATGCCGCTTTTTACAAGGGTAATTTTAATTGTCTCTTTCATGGTTTCAGGCTCTCTTACAAAAGCATTGGAAACAAATTCAATTGCTAAACTATTTCCATTATTTAAATTTATTGAACAGCTGAATCCTAGGCGCTTGCGGCCGCATCTTCCAGTGTCTTTCCCCTTCTGGCCATGATTTCAGCAGGATCACGTAGAGACCTTAATCCTATGATAGTGGCTTTCACAATATTATGAGCGTTATGAGAACCCAGACACTTGGTCAGAATATTTTGCACACCAGCGGCCTCTAAAACTGCGCGAACACCACCGCCGGCAATCAGACCGGTTCCGGGGCCCGCGGGTTTAAGCAGAACACGACCGGCACCCCATTTCCCGATGATTTGATAGGGGATGGAAGTATCATGCAAACTTACCGCCGTCATGTCCTTCTTGGCCTTTTCAATACCTTTTCTGATCGCCTCAGGTACCTGATTTGCCTTACCAAGCCCACAACCAACCGTTCCATTGCCATCACCCACAACGACGATGGCGCTAAAACTGAACCTTCGGCCACCCTTTACAACCTTTGCCACCCGGTTTATGTGGACCACCTTTTCAATTAGCTGAACTTCATCATCTCCTTCAAACAATGGAACTCTCCCCCACCTTATTCTCTAAAACCCGCATTTTCGGTCCGCAAATCCATCTTTATAAAAATCCGGATGAGGAACCCCAAAACCCAAAAATCCGCTTCCCTCAGTTGAAAAACCCCGGGAAGCCCGCCGCATCAAAACAAAAGTCCGCATTTCCTCGCCGCATTTGACAGGGATTCCACTCGCCCATGGTATAAAAAACCATTTCGATCAAATGCAATTTTCGTTATCCCTTTTGCAAGGGCTGCGGTCCCAATAGCGGTGCCGACAATCGCGGCGCCTTTCCTGTTCCCGCTATCCTTGCCAATCTTAGAGGCCAGATCTTTTGACAAAGAAGACGCCGCAACCAGCGTCTGACCTGTCGTATCGTCAATTACCTGAGCATAAATATTTTTGCCGCTCCTGAAAACACACAGGCGCGGCCTCTCTGAGTTTCCTTTCACGCGCTTCCTGACACGCATTTTACGCTTCAATCTTCTCTTTCCGCTACTCTCGGCACCCATTTGGCAATCCCTTCATCCTGTTTGTGCAAACCCTCTATTTGACAGCTGCGCCAGCCTTTCCAGCCTTTCGCCGAATCATTTCATCTACATACTTTACGCCTTTTCCCTTATAGGGCTCGGGCTTTCGTAGACTTCGGATTTTTGCGGCTGTCCTGCCCACCAGTTCTTTATCAATCCCCATCAGCACAATCTTATTTTTCTCCACGTTTGCGTCGATGCCATCGGGTAATTCAAAATTAATGGGATTCGAATATCCCAGGTTGAAAATGGCTGTCCGACCTTTCAATTCCGCCCGGTACCCGACACCCACAATTTCCAGCCCCTTTTCAAATCCTTTGGTCACACCGGTGACCATATTCGAAACAAGCGCCCCGAAAAGCCCGTGAAGCGCCCGGGTTTCCCTCAGGTTATCGCGCGCGGTAATCAACACGTCCCCGCCATTGACTTCCACCCCGATTTTATTGTGGATACGACGTTCAAGTACGCCCTTGGGCCCTTTTACGGTCACCATGTCCCCGTTAACTTTGACTTCAACACCCTTTTCTATGGGGATGGGCTGCTTGCCTATGCGTGACATCAAAAACCTCCAAGTTTTCGCATTTATTACAACTTAAAATTCTACCAGACGGCGCAGAGGATTTCACCACCCACTTTTTGTTCCCGCGCCTCGCGATCAGTCATAATCCCCTTAGAGGTGGAAACGATATTCACGCCGTAACCGTTCAACACCTCAGGTATTTTGTCATACCCTGCGTAAACACGGCAGCTGGGCTTGCTTATCCGCTTTAGTCCTTCAATGACAGGAACGCCATTTTTGTCAAATTTCAGAAACACTCTGATGTATCGATGCTGGCCATCGGAAATAATCCTGAGATTCTTGATGTAGCCCTCTGATTTAAGGACATTGGCCAAATTGATTTTTAATTTGGAACTCGGGATGTTAACAAGTTCATGTGCTGCCCTCATGGCGTTTCGAATACGCGTCAGCATGTCAGCAACCGGATCCGTCATACTCATTGTTCACTCTGCCCCCTGATTATTTCCAATCCAGGCACTTTGCAGGACGCGGATGGAAAAATTACAAAATTTACCAGCTCGATTTAACCACCCCAGGGAGTTCTCCTCGTGAGGCCATGTTCCTGAAACAGATACGGCAAATACCAAACGTCCTTAAGTAGGCCCTCCGCCGTCCACATATGGGACAACGGTTATACTGACGGCTCGAAAACTTTGGTTTTCTTTGGGCTTTTACAACAAGCGACTTCCTAGCCAAAATAACCCCCTCTTAAATACACCAACTTTAGTTTCGGAAAGGCATACCCAAATGCTTCAGCATAAAGCGGCTTTCTTCATCCGTTCCAGCCGTGGTTACGATGGTAATATTCAGGCCTTTCATTTTATCAACTTTGTCATAGTCGATCTCAGGAAAAACAATAAACTCTTTCACGCCAAGGCTGCAATTACCTCTTCCGTCAAAGACCTTGCCCTTTATACCCCTGAAATCGCGCACCCTTGCCAACGAAGCATTGAAAAGTTTGTCCAGGAATTCATACATGCGCTGCCGCCTGAGCGTCACCATGCAGCCAATTGGCATACCTTCTCTGAGTTTGAACCCGGCGATGGACTTTCTGGCTTTGGTAACAACAGCCTTTTGACCGGCGATCATGCTGAGTTCATTGACACCGGCGTCAAGGACCTTGATATTCTGGATTGCTTCACCCAGGCCCATGTTCAAAACAACTTTTTTGATACGAGGTACCGCCATGATGCTCGAATATTTGAACTCCTCCATCAAAGCAGGTACCACTTCGGAATTGTATTTTTCCTTCAATCGAGACAACGATTTTCCCTCCAAGGTTTCAGGTTCTCTTTATGTGAACCTGGAAAACATTTGGTTAGATCACAATGCGGAAGAAAAGGTTCCAGGCTACACCCATCAGTCACCGGGCCTTGCCTACTTGTCCAGGGGTTCTCCGCATTTCTTACAAACACGTATGCGTGACCCGTCTTCTAAAACGCTCTTGCCGATACGTGCCGGTTCAGCGCATTTGTCACAGACGAGCATCACATTGGAAATCCTGAGAGGCGCTTCTTTTTCAATGATGCCACCCTGTCCCGCCTGCGGATTCGGCTTGGAATGCCGTTTGATCATGTTGACTTTTTCAACAATCAACTTTTCCTTTTCAACATCAACCTTCAAAACCGTGCCGATTTTCCCTTTTTCTTTTCCAACAAGCACAATGACTTTGTCATTTTTTTTAATTTTTGGATGTTTTTTCCGCACGCCAATTACTCCTGTCCGAAATTCCCGGGTCCCGCAAAAAAAGAAATCAACCGCCTATTAAAGAACTTCCGGAGCAAGAGAAATAATTTTCATAAAATTCTTGCTCCTCAATTCTCTAGCAACCGGTCCAAATATTCTTGTCCCGATAGGTTCGCTTTGAGGGTTGATTAAGACTGCGGAGTTATCATCAAATTTAATATGAGATCCATCAGCCCTTCTGATCTCTTTCGCTGTCCTGACAATGACCGCTTTGACCACGTCGCCCTTTTTCACTTTGGAGTTGGGCATCGCTTCCTTGACTGCCACCACAATGATGTCTCCCACATATGCATATCGCCGTTTGGATCCACCCAAAACCTTTATACAGGAGACAACCTTGGCCCCGGAATTATCAGCTATTCTTAATCTCGTTTCAGTCTGTATCATCTGCTCAGCTCCAACGAATCAATATCGCGTGCAATGTTAATTAATCCGCAATATTTCCCTTCTCGATAATATCAGCCACAGCCCATCTTTTACGTTTGCTGATGGGACGACTTTCAACAATCCTTACCTTATCACCAATACTGCAGCTGTTCCGGGAATCATGGGCCATATATTTGGAACGTTTCCGCACGTATTTTCCATAGGTCGCATGTTTTGTTAACCGTTCAACCATTACCAAAACGGTTTTTTCTGACTGATTACCCATAACAGTGCCAACCAGTTTTCTTTGCTGTCCACGCTCTGCCATCACATCCTCATGTTATTTGCCCATTTTATGCCTTGGGGCCTGAAATTTCCATTTCCCTGATCACAGTCTTAACACGCGCCAAATTTCTTTTTGACTTTTTTATCATGGCCGTGTTTCCAAGCTGTCCGGTCGCCTTCTGAAACCGCAAGTTAAATAGTTCCTGACCCGTCTCCCTTGCGCGCTCTTCCAGCTCCTCAACGCTCAGTCCTCTAAGTTCCGTGGTCTTCATAATTTAATCGCTCCTGCTTATGAATCTGGTGCCAAAAGGCAGCTTGTGACCTGCAAGACGAAATGCTTCTCCCGCTACTTCCCTCGGAACACCTTCCAATTCATACAGGACACGTCCGGGCTTGACAACGGCAACCCACCCGTCCGGAGCACCTTTTCCCTTGCCCATTCTGGTTTCGAGCGGCTTCTTCCCAACGGGTTTGTCCGGAAATATTCTGATCCAGACTTTTCCGCCACGCTTCACATGACGCGTCATTGCCACCCTGGCAGATTCAATCTGCTGGGCAGACATCAACCCGCACTCCATGGCTTGCAAGCCGAATTCGCCGAATTCAAGCGTACCACCCTTAAGCGCCTTTCCTTTCGTCCGGCCCTTCTGCCTTTTTCGAAATTTGACTTTTTTTGGACTAAGCATCTGCTGTTCCTACTTTCTGTTTCTTCTCAGGCAGGATTTCGCCCTTAAAGATCGTTACCTTTACGCCTATAACGCCATAGGTTGTAAACGCTTCAGCAAATCCGTAATCGATGTTTGCCCGGATCGTGTGAAGCGGAACCCTGCCTTCCCGGTACCATTCCCGCCGCGCCATTTCAGCACCGCCCAATCTGCCGCTACAGGCGATTTTTATACCCAGTGCGCCAAACCGCAATGCTGAAGTCACACTTTTTTTCATGGCCCGTCTGAAGGCAACCCGGCGAACAAGCTGAGTAGCGACATTTTCTGCAACCAACTGAGCATCAACTTCGGCCTTCCGCACTTCCTGAATATCGAGAATGACATCACGCTTGATCAATTTTTCAAGATCTCTCTTTGTCTTCTCGATTTCAACGCCCTTTTTACCAATCACAATGCCCGGCCGAGCAGTATGCATTCTAATGCGCACCTTGCTCGCGGCTCTCTCGATCTCGATCTTTGACACACCGGCCTGATAAACGCGTTTTTTCAAGAACTTCCGAATCTTGTAGTCTTCATAGACAAAGGTGCTGTAATCACCTCTAGCAAACCACCTTGAATCCCAATCCCTGATGATTCCCAATCTAAAACTGATTGGATGAACTTTTTGTCCCAATCTTCACCTCCAGTGTGTTCGAGAGACCCTTTTCCGGTTAAACAATGTTCAGCTTATGACTTTTCATCCAAAATAACGGTCAGATGGCTGGTCCTTTTGAGTATTTTGGTTGCCCTTCCCAGGGCCCTGGGGCGCCACCTTTTTTGGGTTGGACCTTCATCCGCATAAATTTTCGAGATGTAGAGGTTATCCACATCCATGTCCGTATTCTCCTGCGCATTGGCTACCGCAGAATCGACAAGTTTCTTAAGGATTTTAGCGCCCTTTTGAGGCGCAAAGGTGAGCAAACTCAACGCATCTTCAACCTTCTCGCCCCGAACCTGCGCCATCACCAGACGAACTTTTTGAGGGGATACCCTCACAAACCTTGCAACTGCCTTGATTTCCATATTAAATCCCACAAATTTCCCAATAACCTGCGTCAGGTTCTTGAACTTCCCGGTTTCTCAAAGCTCCGCTCTGTCTTTACAGTCCATCACTCGGGCCAACCGTGTCTTTTACCCTTTCAGCTTGCTTTTTTTGTCTCCGGCATGGCCATAAAAAGTGCGCGTTGGTGCAAATTCCCCCAACTTGTGGCCAACCATGTCCTCTGAAACAAATACCGGCAGAAATTTTTTGCCATTATGCACTGCAAAGGTTAAGCCTACAAATTCAGGGAGCACGGTGGATCTGCGAGACCAGGTTTTTATGATGTTTCGACTCATGGTCTCACGTGCTTCATCGGCCTTCTTTTTTAAATGCCCGTCAACAAACGGACCCTTTTTGAGAGATCTTGGCAAAGCACCTCCTCCTCTTCCCTATTAACTTTTGAAAATGCCTAAGCGTCTACTTGGAGCGGCGCTTAACAATAAGTCTGTCACTGCTCTTGCGAGTTCTTGTCTTGTATCCCTTCGTGGGCACCCCCCAGGGGGTAACCGGGTGGCGTCCGCCTGAAGATTTTCCTTCACCACCGCCATGGGGATGGTCCACAGGATTCATGGCAACCCCTCTCACATGGGGTCTTTTTCCCATCCATCTTTTTCTGCCAGCTTTTCCAATGGAAATATTTTCATGTTCCAGATTACCCACCTGGCCGATGGTGGCTTTACATGCCAGCGGTATGAGCCGAACTTCACCTGAGGGAAGTTTTACCTGGGCATATTGGCCTTCTTTGGCCATTAGCTGACAATAACTGCCGGCACCTCTTGCCATCTGCCCGCCATGTCCGATGTTCAGTTCAATATTGTGAACATGGGTTCCCAGAGGAATTAAAGTAAGGGGCAGTGCATTCCCGATACGGATCTCAGCACGCTCTCCCGACATCAGGGTATCTCCCACAGACAGATTCTTGGGAGACAGGATATACCGCTTTTCGCCATCTACATAATGTAGAAGCGCAATATTGGCAGATCGATTGGGATCATATTCAATGAAAGCCACCTTGGCCGGAATACCATCTTTATCTCGTCTGAAATCGATGAGCCGATAGGCCCTTTTATGACCACCACCCCTGTGCCTGGAGGTCATGCGACCATTTGAGTTTCGGCCACCCTTTTTATTCAGGGGCCGCAGAAGACTTTTCTCGGGTTTCTTTCGCGTTATATCCTCGAACGTCGAGGTGGTTTGAAATCTCCTGCCGGGAGATGTGGGTTTGCTGGATTTAATGGCCATACTTTGCTCCGAATTCCAAGTTGAAATTTCCTATGTCTTTATTCTCCGGCGTCTTTTAGAAATCACATGCCTTCAAAAAACTCGATATTTTCGCCCGGAGCAAGCTGAACAATTGCTTTTTTCCAATGGGGTTTCCGACCCACATGCTTACCCATCCGCCTGCTCTTGCCGATCATGTTCATTGTTCGCACATTCAATACCTTGGTCTTAAAGAGGGCTTCAACGGCCCGCCGGATCTCAATCTTATTGGCCTGTCTGTGCACCTTGAAGGAAACCTGGTTGACTTCCCCTTTTTGCAAGTTGGCTTTTTCCGTGATGTGCGGTTCTTTGATCACTTGATAGATATCCACTACGCGCCCAATGCCTCCTCTATCTTCTCAATAGCAACCCGCTCCAGAAAAAGGTTATCGTATTTCAGGATGTCATAAACATTCAATCCCTCATACCGCATCACCTTTACCTTCTGCACGTTCTTAGAAGATTTCTCCAGGTTTTCCGATTTACCGCGTGTCACGATCAGTGCCTTACGGACATCAAATTGGTCTATGACTTCCACAAACCGCTTGGTCTTAATTTCAGGAAGTGCGAAATCATCAATCACAAAAAGCTGGTCACAAAGGACCTTGTCAGAAAGGGCCATGCGCAAGGCGGCTTTCTTGACTTTCTTAGGGACTTTTTGATCATATGTTCTTGGAGATGGGCCAAAAGCCACACCGCCCCCCTTTCTCGTGGGAGACGAAGAGCTACCGACTCTCGCCCTTCCGGTGCCTTTCTGTCGCCAAAGCTTCGCACCGGAAGCTTTCACGGCGGCCCGATTCTTCACTGCCGCGGTACCCGATCTACGCCCTGCCAACTGCGCAACGACGACTTGATGAAGGACATGCTTCTTAATGGGAACTGAAAATACATCCTCTTTCAATTCCACTTCCGAGACCTTCTCTTTCTGCAAATTATATACGTCTAAGACAGTCATTCGATGTCCCTGCCTGCATGATTTTAATTAGTTAGAATATATTGTTGGATGCTCTAACGGATCAAAGCGCTCCAGACTCCAAACCCCTGGATTTATGGGGCCTTAGATATTTCCAAAAGGTTTCCAGGGCCGCCGGGAACAGGTCCCTTTATCAATAAAACATCCATCTCCGGTCTTATGTCCACAACTTTCAAATTCTTTGCGGTCACATGGGTATAGCCCATCCTGCCGGGCATTTTTTTTCCCTTAATCACTTTGGCAGGCGTGGCGCTGTTTCCGATAGATCCGGGAACACGATGTGATCGGGAACCATGGGTTTTCCTCCCACCTCCAAACCCCCATCGTTTCATGACGCCCGCAAAACCTCTGCCCTTGCTTCTGCCACGAACATGAATCGTGTCACCAATGGAAAAGACGTCGGATTTGATTTCCTGCCCCAGTTCAAATGCGTCAACATCTTCCACTCTCACCTCATTTAGATGGGAAAAACATTTACCACCGGAGGCCTCAAAATGCCCTTTCAAGGGTTTGTTGGTTCTGCCCTCGGCTTTGGGCTCAAACCCGATCTGAATGGCATTATATCCCTCTTTATCAAGGGTTTTTTTCTGAGTTACGACACAGGGGCCTATCTTCACAACGCTGACCGATTCGCTTTTTCCTCCTTCGAGGAAGTACCTTGTCATACCTATTTTTTTGCCAAAAAGCTTGTTGACCATAAGAATATTAACTCCAATGTCGCCGTCCAAGGCTTCCGCTACATTCGCCCCAAGTCTTTTTTAAGGGAATCTAATTCCCACTCATCAAGCATTCACTTACTAAAGCTTAATCTCCACATCCACGCCGGCCGCCAAATCAAGCTTCATGAGGGAATCAACGGTCTGCTGGGTCGGGTCCAGTATATCCATAACCCGCTTATGGGTTCGTATCTCAAACTGTTCCCGGCTCTTTTTGTTCACATGAGGAGATCTCAACACGCAAAATTTATTGATCACCGTGGGCAATGGAATCGGCCCGGCCACCCTTGCGCCTGTCTCTTTAGCGGTATCAACGATTTCCAGAGCGGCGCGATCCAGCAGTTTGTAGTCATATGCTTTTAGGCGGATCCGGATTTTTTGGTTGGTTAGCATGCCCTACTCCCTTATTCAATAATTTCGCTGATGACACCGGCTCCCACAGTCCTGCCGCCCTCGCGAATGGCAAACCGCAACTCTTTTTCCATGGCGATGGGAGTGATCAGAACGACCTCCATGGCCACATTATCTCCCGGCATCACCATTTCCACACCTTCGGGAAGCGTTGTGACACCGGTCACATCCGTTGTCCTGAAATAGAACTGAGGACGATATCCATTAAAGAACGGCGTGTGCCGCCCGCCCTCTTCTTTCGTCAGGATGTAGGCTTCCGCCTTAAACTGGGTATGGGGCGTGATGGACCCGGGTTTCGCAACCACCTGCCCGCGCTCCACTTCGTCCCGCTTTGTTCCACGAATCAGAACACCCACGTTATCCCCGGCGATCCCCTGGTCCAGAATCTTCCGGAACATCTCCACACCCGTGCAGACCGTTTTCATGGTGTCCTTGATCCCGACGATCTCTACTTCGTCACCCACCTTTACAATACCGCGCTCCACCCGGCCCGTCACAACCGTACCCCGGCCGGAAATGCTGAATACGTCTTCAATGGGCATCAGAAAAGGCTTTTCCGTATCACGGACCGGCTCCGGAATGTATTCATCAATGGCATCCATCAACTCGAAAATCGGTTTTACATCTTCCGTATCCGAATCATCGCTTTCAAGGGCTTTCAGAGCACTCCCCATGATAATGGGGATATCATCCCCCGGGAACTCGTATTTGCTCAACAATTCCCGCATCTCAAGCTCAACCAGTTCGATGAGCTCTTCATCGTCCACCATGTCACATTTGTTCAGAAATACCACGATGCTGGGAACACCCACCTGACGTGCCAGCAATATATGCTCTCGGGTCTGGGGCATGGGACCGTCGTCGGCGCCCACCACCAGAATGGCGCCGTCCATCTGGGCCGCACCCGTAATCATGTTTTTAATGTAATCCGCATGGCCCGGGCAGTCCACATGGGCATAATGGCGGTTGTCCGTCTCATACTCAACGTGGGCTGTGGCAATGGTAATGCCCCTGGCTTTTTCCTCCGGCGCTTTATCAATCTGATCGAAAGGGACAAAATCCGCCATCCCCTTCTTTTCCAGATGCTTCGTGATCGCCGCGGTCAAGGTCGTTTTGCCATGATCGATATGGCCGATGGTTCCCACGTTCAAATGCGGCTTCGTCCTCTCAAATTTCATTTTGGCCATTTTGTGCCCTCCTGCATGATCGTAAGTCAACGCTTGGACTGTAACAACTTCTTTAATTTTACGACGGCGCTACCTGCCATCAATTATATTCCAGCTACCAGCGATAATGGGCAAAGGCCTTGTTTGCCTCAGCCATCCGGTGCGTATCTTCCCGCTTCTTGATGGATGCACCTCTTTCGCTCGCCGCGTCCATCAGTTCGCCGGCCAATTTTGCCGCCATGGTTTTTTCGCCCCTTCCCGTGGCAAACCCGATAAGCCAACGCATACTGAGCGCTTGTCGCCTGGCCGGCCGCACCTCGGTTGGAACCTGATACGTGGATCCTCCCACTCGTCTCGATTTCACCTCAACGGAAGGTCTTACATTTTCAAGGGCGGATTGAAAAATGGACAACGGATCTTTTTTGGTTTTCTCCTCTATAATCCCGAAAGCCTCATAGAGAATCGCCTGGGCCGTACTTTTCTTTCCTTTACTCATCAGGTTGTTAATAAACTTGGCCGCAAGCACACTGTTGTATTTGGGATCCGGTTTGATTTCCCTTTTGACCCCCACTCTTTTTCTGGACATAAAAATCTCCAAGATACTGAAAGGATTTTTTGATACCGCCAAAGGAGGCTGAAACCTCTCTGCTCAGCGAATTTGTTCGGCGTCTCCTCACATCATGTGGTGCTGTCGCCGTTTTATGAACCGCTTGCCCTGAGACCTTTTGGCCTTTTAGCGCCATACTTGGATCGACCCTGGCGACGATCATCCACCCCCGTGGTATCCATGGTCCCTCTCACCACGTGGTACCTGACACCCGGTAAATCCTTGACGCGACCACCCCTGATCAGAACCACTGAATGCTCCTGCAGGTTGTGTCCCATCCCTGGAATATATGAAGTTACCTCAAGCCCATTGGTCAATCGGACCCTCGCAACCTTTCTGAGGGCGGAGTTGGGCTTTTTAGGCGTTGACGTGTAAACCCTTACGCACACGCCTCTTTTTTGAGGAGCACCCTGTAGAGCGGGCGTCGTGGCTTTCTTCCTTGACTTACGACGGCCCTTTCTAACAAGCTGGTTAATGGTCGGCATGAAATCTCCTTCATTCAACATCAATTACAAATGCATAAAAAACATAATTTCTGAAACCACAGAATTTTTTTTTATATTCCTTTTATCTTTCCTTGTCAACATAATTCATGAGGCAAATCAAAAAAACTACCCCCCGACCCCAATCTCTATATCCCGGTAGGATTCAAGTCCTGTACCGGCTGGAATCAGACGGCCCATAATCACGTTCTCTTTCAGACCTTTAAGGCGATCCTCTTTCCCTGCGATACTCGCTTCAGACAACACTTTGGTGGTTTCCTGAAACGATGCCGCCGAAATAAAGCTCTCCGTATTGAGTGACGCCTTGGTGATGCCTAATAACAGGGCCTCAGCGCTTGCAGGCTGTTTTCCCTCGACAATCAGCTTATTGTTCTCCTCCTGGAAACGCCATTTTTCCACATTTTCCCCCAGCAGGAAGCCTGATTCACCCACATCAGTGACACTCACCTGCCTGACCATCTGGCGAACAATCACTTCGATGTGCTTATCATTGATTCTGACACCTTGTAGACGGTATACCTCCTGAACTTCATTCACGAGATATTTGGCAAGCTCCTTCAGGCCTCGGATTTTTAGTATATCATGGGGATCAGCGGAGCCATCCATGAGTGCCTCCCCCGCACGCACATAATCACCCTCCAGAACACTGACGTGCTTCCCTCTCGGCACAAAATAGGTCAAGGCATCGCCCACCTCGGGCGTAACAATCATCTTTCTTTTGCCCTTCGTATTTTTGCCAAAGGACACCACCCCGTCGATTTCGGTGATAATGGCTGTTTCTTTCGGCTTCCGCACTTCAAACAGCTCCGCAACGCGGGGCAGACCGCCTGTAATATCTTTCGTTTTGGTGGTTTCCCTGGGGATTTTGGCCAAGACGGCGCCGGCGCCCACTGAATCGCCCTCGTTGACCATGATAACAGCACCCACCGGCAGTTGATAACGCCCCTTGGCTTTGGCGCTCCCCGGAAGATCCGAGGTTTTCCCCGAACTGTCCTTAATGGAAATGCGCGGCCTGACGTCTGCCTCGCGTGACTCCACAATAACGCGGCTGATTTTCCCCGTTACCGTGTCCCGCTTTTCCTTCATGGTTCGCTCTTCTATAACATCTCCGAACTTCACGGTACCCGGCACTTCCGTTAAAATGGGGATGGTGAAGGGGTCCCACTCGGCCAACACTTGAGAGGGTTCCACTTTCTGTCCGTCCTGCACTTTCAGGGCCGCACCGTATATGATGGGGTAGCGTTCCACTTCCCTGTCGCCTTTTCCCAATATGGCTATTTCTCCATTTCGATTCATGGCCACAAGGTCCCCCTCGGCGTTGGCGACCGTCTTGAGGCCAATGAATTTCACCTCACCCGGATTCCGTGGTTGAATGGTGGATTGCTCCACCCGGCGGCTTGCCGTTCCACCGATATGGAAGGTTCTCATGGTTAGCTGTGTCCCCGGCTCACCGATGGACTGCGCCGCGATGACACCCACCGCTTCACCCAGGTTCACTTCGTGCCCATGGGCCAGATCACGGCCATAACATTTTTTGCAAACCCCCCTGCGAGCCTCACAGGTCAAAACCGACCTGATCCTGACTTTTTCGATACCGGCTTTTTCAATGAGTTCAACTTCTTCTTCATTGATGGCCCCATTGGCGGGCACCAGCACATCCCCCGTTACGGGGTCTTCAATATCATCACTGGCAACACGCCCGAGGATTCTTTCCCCCACCCGCTGGAGGATTTCGCCCCCTTCAAGCAGAGACTCCACCCAGATGCCGTCAATGGTACTGCAATCGGTTTCCGTAATAATGGCTTCCTGAGAAACATCCACCAGTCGTCGTGTCAAATATCCGGAATTGGCGGTCTTAAGGGCTGTATCCGCAAGACCTTTTCTGGCACCATGAGTAGAAATAAAATATTGCAGAACCGTCAATCCCTCCCTGAAATTTGAGGTAATGGGCGTTTCAATAATTTCACCCGACGGCTTTGCCATGAGCCCCCTCATGCCGGCCAACTGGCGCATCTGGTCTTTCGATCCCCTGGCACCGGAGTCAGACATCATATAGACGGCATTAAAACTGCTGACGTCGGTGGGCCCAGCCTCCGGACTGTCGATCCGTTCCACGGCCATCTCTTTCATCATTTCAGAGGCCACATTTTCTGTGGATTGTGCCCAGATATCGACGACCTTGTTATATTTCTCACCGGATGTAATCAGACCGTCCACATACTGATCTTCGATCTTTTTGACTTCAGTTTCCGCCTCATCGATGATCTTTCCTTTGTTGGATGGAATCACCATATCCTTCATGGCAATGGAAATACCTGAAATCGTTGCATATTTATATCCCAAATCCTTGAGTCGGTCCGCCAGAATGACCGTGGCCTTGATCCCCACTTTACGATGGGATTCGTTGATAAGGTGCCTCAGGGCTGTTTTTGTCATGATTTTGTTGACCAGCTCAAAAGGAAGGGATTTGTCCGGAATGATTTCGTATAGGAGAACACGGCCCGTGGTGGTGTTCCAAATTTTCCCATTCATCCGGATCTTGATTGCCGCATGCAAATCCAGCTCGTCCGCATCATAGGCAACGCGGAGTTCCTCCGAGCTTGAAAAAATCTTACCCTCCCCTTTGGTGGGTTTTTCCAAGGTGGAAAGCCTTTCCCGGGTCATATAATAAATACCTAAGACAATATCCTGGCTCGGAACGATAATGGGGTCACCATTGGCCGGCGACAGGATGTTGTTGGTGGACATCATCAATACCCTGGCCTCAATCTGGGCTTCGATGGAGAGCGGAATATGGACCGCCATCTGGTCCCCATCAAAATCCGCATTGAAAGCCGTACACACCAGGGGGTGGAGCTGTATGGCCTTTCCCTCAATCAAGATGGGTTCAAAGGCCTGCATGCCCAGGCGGTGGAGGGTAGGTGCCCGGTTTAACAGAATGCAGTATTCTTTGACCACTTCGTCCAGGGAGTCCCAAACCTCGGGCGTTTCCCGCTCAACCATCTTCTTGGCGCTTTTGATGGTGGTCACGTGCCCTTTTTCGTCCAGCTTGTTGTAGATAAAAGGTTTGAAGAGCTCCAGCGCCATTTTCTTGGGAAGGCCACATTGGTGGAGACGCAGATCCGGGCCCACCACAATCACGGATCGCCCGGAATAATCCACACGCTTCCCGAGCAGGTTCTGCCTGAATCGGCCCTGTTTTCCCTTCAGCATATCGCTCAGAGATTTGAAAGGCCGTTTGTTGGCACCCGTGACCACTTTGCCCCGTCGGCCGTTGTCAAACAGAACATCCACCGCTTCTTGCAGCATCCGCTTTTCATTTCGGACAATGATATCGGGGGCATTGAGCTCCAAAAGTCTTTTCAACCGGTTATTGCGATTGATGACCCGCCGGTACAAATCATTTAAATCGGAAGTGGCAAAACGCCCCCCGTCCAAAGGTACCAGGGGCCTCAAATCCGGTGGCAGCACGGGAACCACGTTCAGAATGGTCATTTCCGGTTTGTTTTTTGAATCCCTGAAAGCGTTGATAACTTTCAAACGCTTGGTAAGCTTTTTTCTTTTCGCCTCTGACTTGGTACTGGCCATCTCCACCCTGAGGCTCTGGGACAACTCTTCAACATTCAAATCCCTCAGCATGGTCTGGATGGCTTCGGCACCGATGCCGGCCTCAAATCGATCGCCGAAATCTTCACGGGCCTGCTGCAACTGCTCGTCGGAGAGGACTTCACCCTTACTCAAGGGTGTATCTTTCGGATCAACCACAATATGCCCTTCAAAGTAGAGGACCCGTTCCAGTTCCTTCAGCGTCATATCCAGAAGGTTGCCAACTTTTGAAGGAAGGGCCTTCAAAAACCAGATATGGGCCACGGGCGCCGCCAGGGTGATATGCCCCATCCTTTCCCTGCGAACTTTGCTCTGGATGACCTCAACACCGCATTTCTCGCAAACAATACCCCGGTGCTTCATCCGTTTGTATTTCCCGCAGTTACATTCAAAATCCTTTATGGGACCAAAAATCTTGGAACAGAAAAGCCCATCGCGCTCCGGCTTGAACGTCCTGTAGTTGATGGTCTCCGGCTTTTTCACTTCTCCAAAAGACCACTCAAGTATTTTCTCTTTGGATGCCAGAGATATCCTGACGGAATTATAACTGGATGGATCTTTCGGCTTTGTAAAAAAGTTATATAATTCTTCCAATGCCTACTCCCCTTTCTCCGTTTGGCGCCACAATTCTAATCAGCTGTCCTCAAAAAGTTCCATTTCGAGGCCTAAGCTTTGCAGTTCTTTCATCAGAACCTTAAACGACTCGGGCAATCCGGGTTCAAGTGCGTTATTTCCCTTAACAATTCTTTCGTACATGCGGGTCCGCCCCGCCACATCATCTGATTTTACGGTTAGAAACTCCTGGAGTGTATAGGCGGCACCATAGGCTTCCATGGCCCACACTTCCATTTCACCCAGCCGCTGTCCGCCAAATTGGGCTTTTCCACCCAGCGGCTGCTGGGTCACCAGAGAATAGGGCCCTATGGAACGTGCATGGAGCTTATCATCCACCAGGTGGTGCAATTTCAGGATGTACATGATGCCCACGGTGACGTCCTGTTCAAAAGGCTCCCCCGTACGACCGTCATAAAGCGTCGCCTGGCCGGTGGCCGATAATCCGGTCTCCTCCAGGAAAGATTTAATCTCCTCTTCGGAAGCACCGTCAAAGACCGGCGTCGCCAACGGTACCCCGTCCAGCATTAAAGACGACTCCTTCAGCAGGTCCTTATCCGACAGGTTCTCAAAAAACGACTGGTACTCATCTTTAGAGAACCATTTTTTGAACTTCTCCCTGAGCAGCTCGGCGCTGTTGATCTTTCCAAACAACTCCCGAACTTTCATACCCATGCCATGGGAAGCCCATCCCAAATGGGTCTCAAGAACCTGGCCCACATTCATTCGTGAAGGGACTCCCAGGGGATTTAAAACAATGTCCACAGGGGTTCCATCCGCAAAATAGGGCATATCCTCAATGGGCAGAATCCGGGACAACACACCCTTGTTCCCATGGCGGCCGGCCATCTTGTCCCCTACGGAGAGCTTCCGTTTTACCGCCACATACACTTTAACCATTTTAACCACCCCGGGCGCCAGTTCATCTCCCAGGTCAAAATTTTCGATTTTGTTCTCGCAAATTGTGGTCAGGGAATCAACCTTGGCGGTGCACTTCAAGACAATGGCTTCCGCTTTTTCAATTTCATCCATGGAGGCCTTCACATCTGCCCATGCGAATGCTTCAATGGAAACGGACTCAATGTCCTTCCGGTTCAGCTTTTGGGTGCTTTTCAGCAGAACTTCACCGCTTTTCTTGTCGCAGAGATCTGATTTAAGCGCCTTTCCTTCAAGGATGCTCAATAATTTTTCTCTGGCGCTCCGCTCAACGACCTCGATTTCATCTTGTAGATCTTTCCTCATATGGCGGGTTTCTTCGGCTTCAATGGCGAGGGCCCGTGCATCTTTTTCGACGCCTCCCCGTGAGAACACCTTGGCATCAATGACGGTTCCCCGCACCCCGGGGGGCACCCGCATGGAACTGTCTTTAACATCGCCCGCCTTATCACCGAATATGGCCCGCAGGAGCTTCTCTTCAGGGGAAAGCTGCGTCTCACCCTTCGGCGTAATTTTCCCCACCAGGATATCGCCCGGGTTAATCTCTGCCCCGATTTTAACGATTCCGCTTTCATCCAGGTTTCTCAATGCGTCTTCACCCACATTGGGAATATCCCGCGTAATTTCTTCTTTTCCCAATTTGGTATCGCGGGACAGAATTTCAAATTCGTCGATATGGATGGAGGTGTAAACATCCTCTTTTACGACCCGTTCGCTGATGAGGATAGAGTCTTCAAAATTGTATCCCCCCCAGCTCATGAAGGCCACCATCACGTTTCGACCCAGGGCAAGCTCCCCCTGTTCCATGGCGGGTCCGTCCGCAATAATCTGGCCTTTTTTGACCAGTTCTCCTTTTCGGACAATGGGCTTCTGGGTATAGCAGCTGTTCTGATTGGACCGTCTGAATTTTGTGAGCTTACAGATTTCCACCTCGGAGTCATCATCTTCATCGGTATCGGTAAAGCGAATGACAATTCGAGATGCATCCACATGCTCGATAACGCCGTCTCTCTTGGCAATCACCGAAATACCGGAGTCTCTTGCCACCACCTTTTCCACGCCGGTTCCAACCAGGGGAGCCTTGGCATTTAAAAGCGGCACCGCCTGACGCTGCATATTGGAGCCCATGAGCGCCCTGTTCGCATCATCATGCTCAAGGAAGGGAATCAAGGAGGCGGAGATGCTCACCAGCTGGTCGGGCGATACATCCATGTATTCGACGTCTTCCACGGGCACCTTGAAGGCCTCTCCCTCAATCCGCACAGCGGCATCGTCACGAATAAACCCCCCCTTTTCATCCAGTGGCGCATTCGCCTGGGCGATGGGGTAATCTTTTTCGTCGAGGGCGGATAAATATTCCAGGCTTTCAGTGGCCTTTTTATCCGTAACACGCCTGTAGGGTGTCTCGATAAAGCCGAATTCGTTCACCTGCGCATACGTACTCAAGGAGACAATCAGCCCGATGTTCGGCCCTTCAGGGGTCTCAATGGGGCAAATCCTCCCATAGTGTGTGGGGTGCACGTCGCGAACCTCAAATCCGGCTCTTTCACGCGTCAACCCTCCCGGTCCCAAGGCGCTGAGTCTGCGCTTATGGGTCACCTCGCTCAGCGGGTTCGTCTGATCCATAAACTGAGACAGCTGGCTCGTGCCGAAAAATTCTTTCACAACGGCCGAAACAGGCTTGGAGTTAATCAGATCGTGCGGCATCAACGTCTCAACCTCTTGTAGGCTCATTCTCTCCTTGATGGCCCTTTCCATTCTCACAAGGCCCACACGGTATTGGTTTTCAAGGAGTTCGCCCACAGCCCGCACGCGCCGGTTCCCCAGGTTGTCAATGTCGTCCACCATGGCTTCCGCACTCTTCAGCCGGATGAGCTCTTCGACGGTCCCAAAAATATCTTCCTTCCTGAGGGTTCGTTGTTCCAGGGAAACGCCTTCCATACCCAGGCGATAATTGAGTTTAAGCCTCCCCACCCGTGAGAGGTCATAGGTGTTCAGATTGAAAAACAGATTGTTAAAAAATGTTTCGGCAACTTCCGGAGTCGGGGGGCTGCTTGGTCTCATTTTCCGGTAAATATCGAGGACCGCCTCGTCCGGCGTGTTGATCCGGTCCGCTATCAAGGTCTCTCGAATACTCCGGCTGATACCGTGCCCTTCCAGGACAAGGCATTCGATATCCGTCAACCCTCTTTCCAGAATCGACGCCATTTTTTCCATGGTCAGGGGGTTATTGCCTTCAAGAAGAACTTCGCCGGTTTCAGGATCTATGAGATCGTCACAAACAACGCGATCTTCAATATCTTCCAGTTCAACGGGAATTCTCAACCGTTTTGGGTCTATGCATTTGACTTCAAGAATCCCTTTTTCGAGCAGCAGCGCACAACCATCCGTTGAAAGTATGGTTTCGGCGGCCATGAGAATGTCACCACTCTCAGGATCCAGGATGTCCTCAATTACACGCAATTCAGTCCCCTTCTCAATTTCAAGGGGGATCCGTTTCACCACGGGCATCCTGGGTTTTGTGATTTCACTGGCCCCCAGGGTTTTGAGCAAACGCTTTGTAATTTTTGCGCCTTTTTTGGCGATAACCTCACCGGCCCCGTCTACAATATCTTTTGGAACTCGGCTCTGAGCCAGGATTTCAGGAATTGCTTCCCGCCAAGCCCCCGTCTCACCCAGTTCAATCATTTCAGTGTCATAAAAGTGATAAAGGAGGTCTTTTGCCGTATAGCCAAGCGCCTTTAACAGGATGGTTACCGGAAATTTTCTTCGCCGGTCAATTCGAACGTATAAAAAGTCTTTAGGGTCAAACTCGAAATCGAGCCAGGAACCCCTCAGTGGAATAATTCTGGCCGAGTAGAGCAGCTTTCCACTGGCATGGGTCTTTCCCTTGTCGTGGTCAAAAAATGCGCCGGGTGAGCGATGGAGCTGGCTCACCACGGCACGTTCTGTTCCGTTAATAATAAATGTGCCGCGGTCGGTCATGATGGGGAGAGTACCGAAATAAATCTCCTGCTCTTTGATGTCCCTGATGCTTTTCGTTTCACTTACGGCATCGGTATCAAAAACAACCAATCGGACCGTAAGCCTGAGGGATGCCTCATATGTCATGCCCTTGCTGAGGCAATCTTCTTCACTGTACTTGGCACCCTCAAAAGCGTACTTGACGAACTCAAGGGACGAAGTCCCTGCAAAATCATGGATGGGAAAAACACCCATATATGCCGCCTGGAGCCCAACATCCTCACGCTCCTGGGACGGAATATCCTTCTGCAAATACCGTTCATAAGACCGTCTCTGCATGGCAATGAGATTGGGCGTTTCAATAACTTTGCTGATCTTCCCGAAACTCTTTCTTGCTCGTCTTCTGACACCATCATTCTTAAACATGGTATCTCCTTATGGTCATTCTTTGGCCTTGTGTGTTTTCAAACAATCCCGACAACCAAGGCTGTTCATCTCAGCTGAAACCCTGATTTATCGGGACATGTGGCACCACTCCCCAAATGAGCCTATCGCTATTTAATCTCCGACGTTGCGCCGGCTTCTTCCAACTGGGTCTTGATCCCTTCGGCTTCGTCTTTCGGAACACCTTCTTTGACAGGACCCGGCGCGCCATCCACAACACCTTTTGCCTCTTTGAGTCCCAAACCGGTAATGGAACGGACAACCTTGATGACCTGAATCTTTTTGTCTCCCACAGCGGTCAGAATAACATCGAATTCCGTTTGTTCATCCGCCTCTTCCGCCGGTGAGCCCGGGGCAGCAGCCGCTACAGCCATGGGTGCCGCAGCACTGACACCGAATTTTTCTTCAAGCTCCTTTACGAACTCTGAAAGCTCCAAAACGGTCATGCTGGATATAAATTCTACAACATCTTCTTTACTGATATCAGTCGCCATATTGCTAAAACCTCCAACTTCAAAAAAAATTATTGCGATTCGCTTTTCTTTTCTTCAATGGCCTTCAAAACATTCATAAATTGGCCAGTGACCCCATTCAACACACGGACAAAAGACGTGGGCACAGCCTGCATAACGGACAGGGTCTGGGCCAGCAACACATCTTTTCCGGGCAGGGCCGCCAGTTTCTTGACACCTGAGACATCCACCTGCTTACCGGATATCTGGGCGCCCTTGATTTCAAGGTTTTTGAATTCCTTGGCAAAATCCACCAATGCTTTCGCAGGGGCCACCACATCATCATAGGTCAAAGCAATGGCCGTAGGCCCCTGCATGAGATCCAGCACCAGCTCAGTATCGGTATCCTTGCTCGCCAGTTTCAAGAGCCTGTTTTTCACCACTTCGAACTCAGCATTCGCCTGCCTGAGATCACGCCTCAATCGGTTCATGGATTCAACTTCAAGCCCCTGGTAATCCACCAGGTATGATCCTTCAGCCTTTTCAAGACGTTCGTGAAGATTGTCAACCAGCTCTTTTTTTTCTTGTTTATTCATATTCACCTCCTCTCTTTTATGGACAATAATATTGTCAAAGACAAAAGGTGTACACCTTTAACACTACTTTCATCCAGTCTCGGCAGGCTTGATTTTAAGCCGCGTAACCCTCGGCACAAACGCTTCCCGGGCACAGCGGCGCCTACTGTCTTTGACCAAAAACGCCCTTCCAAAAAAGAAGCGCGTAATCCTATATGCTGTCTGCTCACAGATACTTCGGGAGCATACTTTAAACACAAAAATGGACGATCTTATGAGAGGCAAAGACCATCCACCGTTTTGCTTTGTAAAACGCGACTATGCTTTTCTTTAAGTTAACCTATACAGAGAGAGTGCCAACCCCGCTAAACCGCCGCAGGTAACCGATTGACGACGCGCATCTGAACGGCCGGATCATTGAACTCCGGATGCGAAATGATAATGGACAGGCAAAAAACTGTGTCTATCGGCTCAATATATCCTTTACATAAACGGGATCGACCTTAATCCCAGGCCCCATGGTTGAAGAAATCGCAATACTTCTGTAATAGGTCCCCTTACTGGCAGGCGGTTTCAAGCGTTGAATCGTTTCCATGAATGTCACGACATTTTCAATGAGCTTTTCCGCACCAAACTCCATTTTACCCACTGAGGCATGGACAATACCCGTTTTATCTACCTTGAAATCGATTTTGCCTGCCTTAATCTCCGTTACGGCCCTGGCCACATCAAAGGTCACGGTTCCCAGCTTGGCGTTCGGCATCAACCCTCTGGGCCCCAGAACACGCCCGAGTTTTCCCACAGCGCCCATCATATCAGGGGTCGCAATGGTTTTATCGAAATCGAGCCAACCGCCCTGGACCTTCTCCAAGAGTTCATCCGACCCCGCATAATCGGCACCGGCGTCCATGGCTTCTTTTTCCTTTTCCCCTTTGGCAAAAACAGCGACTCGAACTTCTTTTCCCACACCATTGGGAAGTGCCACTGTTCCTCTGACCATCTGGTCGGCATGCCTTGGGTCAACACCCAGTCTAATAGCTAAGTCCAAACTTTCATTGAATTTGGCATAAGCGCAGTCTATGGAAAGCTGAATCGCTTCTTCAAACGTGTATCGCTTCAGTTTGTCAACTTTCTGATCGCTTTCTCTGTATTTCTTGCCATTTCCGCCCATCTCTTTCTTCCCTTCGTCGTTGTACGGATTTTAGGACACCGTGATACCCATACTCCTTGCGGTACCCTCAATAATCCTTGCTGCGCCTTCAATATCGATGGCATTTAAGTCTTCCAGCTTGATCTTCGCAATCTCCTCGACCTGCTTTCGCGTAACGGATCCCACCTTTTCCCGATTGGGCTCTGCAGAACCCTTCGCAATTTTCGCCGCCTGCTTCAGCAGCACGGAAGCCGGTGGTGTCTTTGTAATGAATGAAAAAGACCTGTCCGCATAGATGGTGATAATAACCGGGATGACCGTTCCCATCTGGTCCTGAGTCCTTGCGTTAAACGCCTTACAGAATTCAGCGATATTCACGCCATGTTGACCCAACGCGGGCCCGATGGGGGGTGAAGGATTCGCCTGCCCGCCTTTTACCTGCAGTTTAACGGACCCAATAATTTTTTTTGCCATTGTATTCGTCCCTTTAAATTCCTTGCCTCGAATGGTATGAGGGCGTCGACTATTTAAGTCAAATGGTGGTGACTTGAATGAAGTCAAGTTCCACTGGAGTCGGCCGTCCAAAAATGGTAATGAGCACTCTCAATTTTTCTTTATCGGGCTTTACTTCGGAAACCGTTCCCTGAAAATTGGTAAATGGCCCGTCTATCACCCGCACCTCATCGCCCTCTTCAAAATTATACCTGGCCTTGGGCCTGTTTACGCCCTCTTCCATCTGTTGAATCACCCGCTCGGCTTCTTCGGCTGATACCGGCGTGGGATTGACCTCTCCACCCACGAACCCCGTCACCTTTGCCGTATTCCGAACCGTGTGCCACGTATTCTGATCGATATGCATTTCCACCAGGATGTAGCCAGGATAGAACTTCCTGGATGTGGTTTTTTTCTCCCCTTTTTTCAGTTCAACGACCTGCTCAGTGGGAACCAGTACCCTGCCAAAAAAATCTTTCTGACCAAAGGATTCTATGCGCTCTTCCAGGCTCTTTTTGACCCTGTCCTCAAAGCCGGAATAGGTATGAACAATGTACCATTTCAATTCCACGAAAACCCCTGATCGCTGTCACACAGCTTAATAAGGCAGAATCCCAAGAAAATTCGAAAACAGAACCTAACCAATAACATGCTTTATAATCTTAATGAGGCCCAGGTCGACCAGTCCCAAATAAAGGGAAACCAGCAGCGTCAGAACAATCACAACAACCGTGGAAGCGATCAACTCCTTACGGGTTGGCCATTTGACTTTTTTCAACTCAACCTTGGCTTGCCGCAAAAACAGTCCGACGGATTTAAACAAGTTGGACACGCCGCCGCTCTCGCCCGGCTTGCCGGGTTTCACTGTTTTCTGAACAACCCTGCCAGGCTTTCCGTTCGGTTTCACCCCCTTGTCAGGTGTATCCACCGACATGGAAGCTGTTTCACCCACAGCGGCGCTCTTCGCCTTCTTCTGGGGGTTTTTCCTGCTTTTTGGTTTTCGGTTATTTTTTTTCATTCGCGCATGAACTTCCTTAAAAGCATCCCACAAATGGAACGGGGAATGAAAACGCCGTTAATATAGTCAACCCTCGCTTAAAAGCTTCACAAAAAAAATGGCAGGCCAGGAGGGATTCGAACCCACAACACCCGGATTTGGAGTCCGGTGCTCTAGCCGTTAGAGCTACTGGCCTGCATTCATCAACAACTACTTGGTCTCTTTGTGGAGCGTGTGGGTCCTACAAAAGGGGCAGTATTGCTTAAAACCCAGTTTATCCGGAGTCTTTTTTTTATTCTTCGTGGTCGTATAATTCCTGTTTTTGCAATGCTCACAGGCCAATGTCGTAATATCACGCATCCCTTTAAAGGTCTCCTGTTATTCAATAATTTCGCTGATGACACCGGCTCCCACAGTCCTGCCGCCCTCGCGAATGGCAAACCGCAACTCTTTTTCCATGGCGATGGGAGTGATCAGAACGACCTCCATGGCCACATTATC
>JAERTK010000014.1 GCA_016844935.1 Desulfobacteraceae bacterium
ATTACAAAACGTTTGGGGTTCTCGCCGTGGCAGAAATCGTTCCATGACCATGTGATTCGCAATCAGGATAATTATCTTCGTATTGCACAATATATCGCGAATAACCCGGCACAATGGCAAATGGATAGCCTGCATCCATCAAAAGATTTCGAGGAAAAAGCATGAATATGAAGTCAGGCCTGTTGATTTAAACGGGTTCATCAAAAAGCAGAACCGTATGTTTGGCCGGACCAAAAAAGAGATCACCATCCGTGGAAAATATGAAAAGGATCTTTGGTCCGTGGAGGTGGGCCAGGGACAGATCGGCCAGGTCCTGTTGAATCTTTATGTCAATGCCTGGCAGGCCATGCCCGGCGGCGGCGTCCTCTATCTGGCAACGGAAAATGTGATTTTCCACAAAAGCGATGTGAAACCCTTTTCCGCTGCGTCCGGGAGGTATGTCAAAATTTCCGTTACCGACACGGGAGTGGGAATGGATAAGGCAACCCGGGAAAAAATATTTGATCCGTTCTTCACCACCAAAATGATGGGCCGGGGCACCGGCCTGGGATTGGCCTCGGCATATGGAATCATCAAGAATCATAACGGGTTCATTCAGGTTTACAGTGAGAAGGGTGAAGGAACCACATTCACCATTTATCTGCCTGCTTCCGACAAAGAGGTTCTTGTGGAAAAAAAATCAAATGGAGACATCTTGAAGGGATCTGAAACGATTCTTTTGGTAGACGATGAGGACATGGTTACCGACGTTGCCCAAGAATTATTGGAACGATTGGGTTACCGGGTTTTGCTCGCCGACAATGGGAAAACGGCTCTTGAGGTATATGAGAAGAACCGGGAACGGATCGACCTGGTGGTGTTGGATATGATCATGCCGGATATGGGAGGCGGCGATACTTACGATGGTTTGAAAAAGCTGGACCCGGCGGTTAAGGTTCTCCTTTCCAGCGGCTACAGCATTAACGGCCAGGTCACGGAGATATTGGGCCGGGGTTGCAATGGTTTTATTCAGAAGCCGTTCAAAATGAATGAATTATCACAAAAAATAAGAGAGGTCCTGGAATAGAGGGGTCTGCTCTTTTTTCATTGTACGGGGACCTGTGACAAAATCATGTGCTGGATGAAGAATGGGTCAAGAGCGGACTTGACCTTCCTGACACCTTTCCCTCCTTCCCCCCTGGGGAGGAGGGGGCAATGGTGGTGGCCCTTTCAAAAAATGTCATCCAGGGTATCGGCCGTCAGTATCCGCTTGCTCCACTCGATAATGCTCTCGCTGTCGGCGTTGTCAATTCGGGACTTCAGTCCTGAGGATAAAGGGCCGACACCAGGTTTTTGAAAGGTTGACGGTCTTCAACTACTTTTTTAACAGCCGGTATACCATGCTTTACCATGGAGGAACTCAAGGAATTTATGGAGGGGATGGTGTCATTATTCTTGACCGATTACCCAGTACCCCATTATATTCATACCAGGGTCGGACAGCTCCGTATCCAATATCCAGGCGCATATTATCATCTCACCGGCAAAGGAACGGCGGGATATTTTCAGAGGCAAAGATTTGACACCGTATTTCGCAAAAACAACACGGCGGTTTCGAAAAGAATTATTTCTCTTTTTTTCCTCCGCACTTTTTCTTTTGCTGACGGGTGTATCCCTGGCCGTCTATTTCACGCTTTTTGACCAATTAAAGAAAGGGGAAAATGAGAGCATAACTCACCTTGCTCAAATACGCTCGATGGCCATAACAGAGTGGTGTCACCGTGCAAAAGATCTTGCCAGGCAAATCACGAGCCGCACCAGAATCAGACAAGAGCTCGAGAAGTACAATGAAGGGCAAATCGATTTGAAATCCCTGGCTGGTTTCATAAAACCAAAACTCGAAGATGCGATGAACCTGTCAGATGAAATTGTCGGCATCATTCGTTTGGACAGAAAGGGTCAGGTGGTTGTGACATGCGGCTACGGATCGGATCTTTTGCTGAAGCGAAATGAAATCTTGGGCTTTGTCTCCAAAGATGTTGAATTGTCCGAGCCGATTCAGGTGGGAAAACATTCGCTCATTTTGGTAAGTGCGCCTATCATAAATCGTGCGGGAAAGCGTCAGGGAACGGATCTGGTTATCATTGACTTGAACAGGCTGGAAAAAATCGTCTCAAACTCAGAAGATATCGGGAAAACCAAACATATTTTCGTCGGATACCCTTCAAAAAGTGACATCTCACGTCTGTTTTCCATACGGAAAAACCCGAAAGATTTTTCTCGAAAAACCCAGGGCTACCATGCCGTTCGAAATTCCGTTTTAAATGCCATTAACGGTGAAAAAGGACTTAAGAGCATATCTGATACTGTTATCGCATATCAGCCGATAGAGGGATGCAACTGGGGATTGGCGATATACCAGCGCCGACTGGAGCTGTATAGCGCAATTTATAAAAAGATGGCCTACATTGCCGGGATATCGCTTGCGGTCTATTTTCTTATTCTTCTTGCCTTCTGGTTTTTGCTGGAACCGCTGGCCGGCCGAATATTGCTTCGCAACGATGAACTCGAAAAGCGAATCCGGGAAAAGACGGCCGTGCTTGAAAATGAGATTGCTGAAAGGAAGAAGGCAGGGATTGAAAAAGAGGCCGCCCAGCGTATCGCCGGCATGGGTGATTTCACCTGGGAAGTAGAAACCGGGAAAACCTCCTGGTCCAAGGGAATGTATGATCTGTTGGGCTATGATAAATCCGAGGAGATCGATTTTGCCAAGGTCAATGCCGAAATACATCACCCGGATGATCCGGACAAAATTACAAATTGGCTGAATGAATGTCTTGAATCCGGCAAGTCACACTTCCCTCCCAACGAATACCGGCTGATCCGTAAGGATGGCAGAATCTTAAACGTCCGAACAAATGTCTCCGTCAAATACAAAGATGGAAAACCTTTCGAAATGATAGGTACCTGCATCGACTTCACCGAACAGAAGCGGCAACAAGCCGAGCGCGAGCGGCTGATGATGGCCATCGAGCAGGCGGCCGAGACCATCGTCATCACCGACACCGAGGGGAGTATCCGGTACGCCAACCCGGCCTTCGAGCGGATCACGGGCTACACGCGCGAGGAGGCCATCGGCCGGAATCCGAGGGTGCTGAAAAGCGGCGAGCACGACGACGCCTTCTACCGCGAGATGTGGGGGACGCTGACGCGGGGCGAAACCTGGACCGGGCGATTGGTGAACAAGAAGAAGGATGGCGCGCTCTACACCGAGGAGGCCGTCATCTCGCCGGTGCGCGACGAAATGGGCCGGACGGTCAACTACGTGGCGGTCAAGCGCGACATCTCTCATGAAGTCGCACTCGATGCCCAACTGCGCCAGGCCCAGAAGATGGAGGCCGTAGGGCGCCTTGCCGGGGGTGTGGCCCACGATTTCAATAACATGCTGAGCGTGATCCTGGGGCATGCGGAGATGGTCCTGGAGGAAATGATCCCGGACCAGCCGTTCCATACCGATCTTGAGGAGATCAAGAAAGCCGCTGAACGATCCGCCGACCTGACGCGGCAATTGTTGGCCTTTGCCCGTAAACAGACCGTGGCCCCCAAGGTCATTGATCTGAACAAAGTCGTGGCCGGCATGACCAGAATGCTTGAGCGGCTCATCGGCGAGGACATCGAGATGGCCTGGTTGCCTGGCAGAAATTTGTGGTCGGTCAAGATCGACCCCAGCCAGATCGACCAGATCATGGCCAACCTGTGCGTCAACGCCCGGGACGCCATTGCCGGTGTGGGCAAGGTGACCATCGAAACGGACAATACCACCTTCGATGAGGCATACTGCGCCGATCATATAGGCTTTACGCCGGGCGAATATGCTATGCTGGCCGTGAGCGATAGCGGCTGCGGCATGGACGCCGAAGTTCTGGACGAGATTTTCGAGCCCTTTTTTACCACCAAGGGGCAGGGCAAAGGCACCGGCCTGGGCCTGGCCACGGTCTACGGCGTGGTCAAGCAAAACAACGGTTTCATCAATGTCTACAGCGAGTCGGGCCAGGGAACGACATTTAAGATTTACCTGCCCCGGCACCGGGTCAAAGCGGACCCATTGCCGGAAAAAGGCACCGAAAAACAGGTCGAGCGTGGCCATGAGACGATCCTGCTAGTGGAAGACGAGCCGGCTATCCTGAGAATGACCTCCATGATGCTGGAGCGGGAGGGGTACACGGTGGTGGGAGCCGGCACCCCGGGCGAGGCCATCCGTCTGGCCAACGAGCACGCCGGTACGATCCACCTGCTCATGACCGACGTGGTGATGCCCGAGATGAACGGCCGCGATCTGGCCAGGAACTTTTTGTCTCTCTATCCCGGTGCCAAATGCCTGTTCATGTCGGGTTATACCGCCAATGTGATCGCCCACCAGGGCGTCCTGGACGAGGGCGTGAACTTCATCCAGAAACCGTTTTCAAAAGGGGATCTGGCTGCTAAGGTGCGAGAGGCGCTGGAGAGAGAATAGAAAATGGTCATCGAAGCATGAAACAGGAATATGCAAAAGGAAAGCAGCAGATTCGCAACAGTACGGCTGAGTTTCTGATCTTCACCGGGCAGACGGACGAACAAAGCATCGAAGCCCGGTACGAGGATGAAACCAGCACCAACGCAGCCATTTGTGGCGCGCTTCTTGGTGCTGT
>JAERTK010000015.1 GCA_016844935.1 Desulfobacteraceae bacterium
AACGAGCTTTTTTGGATCGAAGACGGCGAACTGAAATTTATCCAAGAAGACAGCCCGTTACGGTCGTTTTCTAAAAGGCTGGGGCGGGGATTCAAAAGAGTGCTTTTATTGGATTTTCCTCGTCCCCACGCGGGGCGTGGGGACGAGAGGTGTATCATTGAGAAATCATGCTTCGCGCTTTTCGATAAGGTTGCGGCGAATGACGATCGAATTACCTCTCGTTCCCACGCAGAGCGTGGGAGCGGGATATGGTTTAAGGTTCAGATCAGAAATCTTCAAAGTCCTTGTCATCCAGAGGGAAGACCTCTTCAGGGTTTGCATCCTTTTGAGCCGCCTGTTTTCTTTTGGGGGCCGCAAGGGCTTTCGCTTTTCCGAGCGTCGGTCTTTTGAGCACAGGGGCCTTTTTACGCGCCGGACGGGCGTTGGCCGTGCTTGCCTTTCCCGCCTTTCCGCCCACCAGGGCCACCAGGTCATTTACGTGAGCCCTCATCTCTTCGGCCTGGGCGCTCATTTCTTCCGCGGCTGACGCCGATTCCTCCGCATTGGCCGCATTCTGCTGGGTCACCTTGTCCATTTCAGTAACGGCCTTGTTCACCTCCTCGATCCCCTGGGCCTGTTCCGTGGAAGCAGCGGAAATTTCACTGACCAGTTCACCCACCTTTCCGGCGCTTTCCGCCACCCTGGTGAACTCAGAGTTGGTTTTTTCCACCAGGGAGGTGCCGTCATCGACCCGCTTTACCGTACCCTCTATGAGTTCGGCCGTGTTCTTGGCCGCCTCAGCCGCCCGGAGGGCCAGGTTCCTGACCTCGTCCGCCACAACCGCGAATCCGGCGCCCGCCTCTCCGGCCCTGGCCGCCTCAACCGCCGCATTGAGTGCCAGGAGGTTGGTCTGAAACGCGATTTCATCAATGGTCTTGATGATTTTGGAGGTCTCTTCGCTCGCTTTGGAAATTTCATCCATGGAATGGGTCAGATCCGTCATGGACCCGTTGGCCTCCACGATCACGGCGTTGGCATCTTTCATGAGGCTGTCCGCCTGACCGGAATTATCCGCGTTCTGCTTGGTCATGGAAGACATCTCTTCGAGGGATGCCGATGTTTCCTCAATGGACGCCGCCTGTTCGGACGACCCTTCGGCCAGGGACTGACTGGAGGCCGATACCTGCCCGGAGGCGGATGCCACCTGGTCGGATCCGTCGTTAAGGCCGCTGATGATTCGGTTGATGGGTTTGGTGATGGAACGGGTGATCAGAAGGGCAACGGCAATGATGGCCAGAATCCCGATAATGGCGATAATCCCCATCATCCACTCCAACCGGTTAATGGCCGCAAAGGCCTCGGATTCATCGATCTCCGCAATCAGGGCCCAGGTGGTGCCGCCGATTTTAAGGGGCGCAAAGGCGGACAGCACCGGGTTACCGTTGTAATCAATGATGATCTTCTGGCCTGTCTGACCGGCCAGTGCCTCCCGGGCGGCTTCCGTGTCAACGGAACCCTTGCCGGGATTGGCAAATGAGGCCTTCACCGAATGGTTCTGGGGATCCAGGAAGGAGTCGGATCGCATGAGCTTATCGGAGCCGATAAGGTATGTTTCCCCGGTCTCCCCCATGCCGTCGCGCTGCTGCATGATATTGTTGATGGCCCCTAAAGAGAGTTGAAGGGCCACCACCAGCTCCACCTTGCCGCCGTTCATCACCGGCTGGGCCACAAAGGCGCACGGTTCGTTATTGCTGGGGGCGTAAGGCGCAAAATCCGCCATCCCGTACTGCCGGGTCTTCAAGACATCTCTTACGAGTTTGCCCAGGTTGGAGCCGGCATATTTCCCGTCCACCAGGTTGGTATGGTAATCCGCCTCCTTGGTAACCGTGTAGAAACAGAATCCATTGGGATTGATCAGGAACAGGTCGTAGTAACCGTATTTCTGGATGTAGTCTGTAAAGAAATCATTGTTCGCGCCCTCAATTTTCGGAGCGATGGCCTCTTCCATGTTCATTTTGGAAACGGACGCCCAGGTAAGTCCCTTTATCTCTAATGGGTTATAAACCACCATGACGAGGTTTCCGGCACTGTCAGTGTAAATCTCCTTGGCGGACTTTCCCGAAAGAGCGGCCTCGATATACGGGGTGGATATTTGGTAGCCGATCACATATTTGCCATCCCCCATGGTCTTCATGTCACTTCTGAAGGTTGTTTTCCCATCATGCTTGCCAACGAGATAGGTTTCCCCGGTCTTTCCCATGCCATCGCGCCGCTGCACGATTGTGTTGATGGGGCCGGTGGGGAGTTGGAGCGCTATTACGCCGATCAATTGATTTCCCTTTTTGATGGGCGCCCCCATAAAGGCGGAGAACTGGCCGTTGGAAGGGGCGTACGGCGCAAAATCCTGCAAGGCAATCCCCGTACGAGCCTCTTTAAAACATTTGCCCAGAGGGCTGTTCTCCAGTTGGCCCGTTTCGAGGTTTTGACCCAGATCCGATTCCTTGGCGGTACTGTAAACGACATTTCCGGCCATTGAGATAAGGAACAGGTCGTAATAGCCGTACTCGTCCTGGTATTGCTTCAGCCATGGCCCGAACTTTTCTTCGGCATGGGTCCAAAGTTTTCCTCCGACCTTTTTGTTTTCAGCCGTGAACGCCGCGTCAAACTGATTCAGGGCAAGGGAAACGATGTCATTTTTTGACAATACGCTGATATCACCCACACGCTCCAAAAAATATCCTTCGATCTGGGCTTTCTTGATTTCCTGAATGGCCTCCAATTTTTGGAATGCGTCCTGTTGCAACGTGGCGACCACATCCGCCAGAACATCCATATCACCCTGGCGTTCCTTGAAAAAATTCTCAATCTGGTTCTTCTTAATGCCGCGTACGCCGGCAAGCTGGCCGAACGCGGACTCCGAAAGAGCGCCCGAGGATTCCATAAGAGAGAGAATCCCCATCACGGCAAAGGGGATGACCCCCACCGCCAAAAAAGCTATCAGAAGCTTGGTTCCGAGTTTCATGTTCTTGAACACTGTGTACCTCCTTTTCGAGTTGTGGGTTATTGCTGAAATTACTATGATGCATTTTCAAGGGCAG
>JAERTK010000016.1 GCA_016844935.1 Desulfobacteraceae bacterium
TATACAATTGAAGAAGATGACAGGTTTTCGCTTCAAGCTTTATGAGACGAAACCGATTGCCTTTTCCCAGGATACTGAGCGTCTTTTGAACGGGATTAAAATAATCGAGGTTCAGGGTTGTGATTTCGCTGGCCCTGGCCCCGGAATCGTAGAGCAGATGGAGCAGGGTGTAATCCCTGAACCCCTCTTTTCGTTTTAAATCAACCGCCTGAAACACCCGTAGTATCTCATCCTGGTAAAGAAACCCGATGAGGCCCTTCTGTTCCCGTTTTTGGGGAATATTGAGGATGGCGTTTACGACCCCTTGTTGATCCGGATGCATAAAGCGAATCATTTTGGCAAAGGATTTGAGGGCCGCAAGCCGATGATTGCGGGTTTTGACCCCATTTTTCCTATCGCTTTGAAGATTCTCAAGGAACGAAACGAGAAGGTCAGTTTTAATATGTTCCACACGAAGCGATTTGACCTTGATGCCATAAAACGATGCCGCAAAGGGAAGAAAAAGCCTGAAGGCATCCCGGTAAGACTTTATGGTCTGTTGACTGACCCCTCTGATGGAAGGCAGGTATTGATCAAAAAACTGACGAACCAGGGGTGAAAGTTTCATTTGTTTACTCTCTGCCAAAGACAAAAATCGACGAGATTTTTGCGACTCATGGCATCTGAGACCCGAAGATAAACACTGGTGCAAATGTAATCCGTGTGCCCCAGATAAGCGGCCAGTATGGGTAAAGCGTTTTGAGCGGATCCTCCTGATTTTCTGATCCTGTTGAGCGTATTAACGGCAAAAGAATGCCTCTTATGCTGAGCTCGGCATAATCGTCATTATGCCGAGTTCCGAATTATGCCGAGTAACTTGCCAGTCTCAGGTAGAAATTCCTACCTTTCTTGTTTAGCACCATAAATCGACGCTTGCTTACTCGGCATAATCCTGCTGTCTTTTCCTTATTGATCCACTAACCCAAATAAGGAGGAAACAGACATGATCAATCATTTTTTTTCACATCCAGAAGTATTGAAACGATTGCATTATGGTCCGTTGGGTAGCCACATCGACGGCTTTGCCCAGATTTTTGTGGCGCAAGGTTACAAAAAAAGCACTGCGAAACAAAAAATTAAAATAGTAGCTGACCTTAGCCGTTGGTTAGATCAACAGGGGTTGAGCGTCAAGAATCTGGATGAGATCACGCTTAATGAATTTCTTTTGTACAGAGGTCGCAGAGGTTCGATATTTAAGATCGAGCCTCCAACTTTGCGGCAACTGCTCAAACACTTACGTGTGACCGGGGTATCTGAAGATCCCATCCTGGTTGATGATCATGACAAGCGTAGACGGATCGAAAGCGGATTCACGGAATATCTCGTAAATGAACGTGGCGTAAAACAGCACACCATAGACACCTACCTGCCGATAGCAAGCCGATTTCTTTCTGATCATTTTGGTACTGGGTCCATCGTACTGAGTGACCTAAACCCAAATGATATCGTGCGGTTCATTCTTCAGGATACAAAAACCGTCAGCACGAAACGCGCTCAGTTGATCGTTTCTTCACTACGGAGTTTTTTCCGTTTTCTCTATACGCGAGGAGAAACGGCGATCGACCTTTCCCCATCCGCCCTCACAGTAGCAAACTGGCGTTTATCAGAGTTACCCAGGTTTCTGGAGCCGAAACAAGTCGAACAGCTTTTACAGAGCACCAACCAAGATACTCTTATAGGCCGGCGTGATTATGCAATCTTGCTCCTATTGGCCCGGCTCGGTTTGCGCGCCGGGGATGTGGTTCATATGGCGCTGGATGACATCGATTGGGGAGTTGGCGAACTTATTCTATGTGGCAAAAGCGATCGGCAGGAGAGACTACCGCTTCCTCAAGATGTAGGCGAAGCCCTTGTCAATTATCTGTGTAACGGAAGGCCGCCGTGTCCATCGCGCAGAGTCTTTATCCGCATAAAGGCACCTCATAAAGGATTTTCAAGTTCAGTCGCCATATGCAACATCGTCCGACGGGCTCTTAAACGGGCTAAGCTCAATCCAGCCTTTAAGGGATCTCATTTGTTAAGGCATTCTTTAGCAACGCAGATGCTTCGCGGAGGGGCTTCACTCGCGGAAATTGGACAAATTTTGAGGCATCAACGACTGGATACCACTCAAATCTATGCGAAGGTCGATCTTGAGGCCTTATCTGCTCTTGCACTGCCTTGGCCGAGAGGTGAGATATGAATGGATTACGAAAAGATCTTGAAAAATATCTGAGTATCCGCCGGAAACTAGGCTTCAAGCTGCAGGAGGCCGGAAAATTGCTGCACAACTTCGTTCTTTTCACAGAGAAAGAAGGCGTATCTTATATCACAGCGGAGTTGGCGATGCGCTGGGCCACACAACCGATAGACTGCCAGCCGGCATGGTCGGCAGCGCGACTCGGTATAGTACGAGGATTTGCACAGTTTCAAAGTGTGATAGACCCCCGAACCGAGATCCCCGCACAAGAACTGCTTCCATATCGTTATCATCGGACGACACCATATATTTATAGCAACGATGAGATTAAAAGGCTCGTTAAGGCGGCTGAACAGCTTCCGTCTCCACTGGGATTGCGAGCCGCTACTTACAGCGCAGTGTTTGGATTGCTTGCGGTTACCGGCATACGAATAAGCGAGCCAATCGGCTTTAACCGGAAAGATGTTGATCTGATCAATGGCATACTCACTGTTTGTCAAACCAAATTTGGCAAGTCGAGGTTGCTTCCGGTACACCCCTCCACTCAGAAAGCATTAAAGCGATACGAGAGTTTACGTAATAGGATTTTTCCAAAACCGAGAACCGAAAGTTTTTTTATCTCCGAACAAGGGACACGCCTAACAAATTGGACGGTGCGCAGAACGTTTGTCAAATTATCTCGCCAGATTGGATTGCGGGGTCCACATGACAGTTATGGACCGCGCCTGCATGATTTTCGCCACAGCTTCGCTACCAAAACCCTGTTGGCTTGGTATCGTAAAGGTGTGAATGTTGATCGACACATGCCGGAACTGAGTACCTATCTTGGGCATGCACACGTGAGCGACACCTATTGGTATCTATCAGCAGTGCCTGAACTTATGCACCTCGTCACTATGCGCTTTGAACAAACAAAAAAAGGAATATTGCCATGAAAATAAACAACAATTTCCCCGGAATGATAGAGGCATTTTTCACTGATCGTCTTATGCGACAACGCCAGGCGAGTCCGAACACCATTGCCAGTTACCGTGATTCTTTCTGCCTGCTATTCGACTTTGCCAAACAACGTTTGAAAAAAGAACCATCGGCTTTGTCGCTTGAAGATTTGGATGCCGCCTTTATCGGCTCCTTTCTTAACCATATTGAAAAAGATCGTGGTAACTGTGCTCGTAGTAGAAATCTCCGATTGGCGGCAATTCACTCATTTTTCAAATATATCGCATTGCAGGACCCGATTCACAGTGCACTGATACAGCGTGTACTGGCAATACCAACAAAGAGATTTGAGCGTAGGCTAATCGACTTTTTAACTAAGCCGGAAATAGATGCTTTGCTGGCTGCACCTGATCAAAGTACGTGGAGCGGTCGTCGAGACAGCACACTTTTATATTTCACAATTCAAACCGGTTTACGGGTATCCGAACTGATCGGACTCACTTGTAAAGACATTATACTGGGTAGCGGAGCGCACGTTCGATGCAAAGGTAAGGGGCGCAAAGAGCGATGTACTCCGCTGCGCAAAGAATTGCTGGCAACATTGCGCAGTTGGCTTCGAGAACGATCAGGCCAACCCGATGATCCCCTTTTCCCTAATGCACGTGGTGGTTTTCTTAGTAGAGACGGGATTCAATATCTGTTGGCTAAACATGTTGCAGTTGCCAGTAAACAATGCCCGTCTATCCAAAGAAAACGCGTCTCGCCACACGTGCTCCGTCATACAACGGCTATGGAATTGCTTCAACATGGAGTTGATCTTGCGGTGATCGCTCTATGGCTTGGACATGAGTCACCAGAGACATCACAAATTTATGTCCAAGCCAATCTTGAGATGAAAGAGAAAGCTTTGGCTAAAACAACACCTGCAAATGTGAAAGTAATACGGTATCAGCCAGATGACCACCTTTTAGCCTTCCTCAAAAGCCTCTGATTATGCCGAGTAAGATAAGCCAAACAACTTCAATCCGCCGGGTTGCGGACTATTACTCGGCATAATCCGGAACTCGGCATAATGACGCAGTGAATGAGGCGTGGGTCCGTTGAAACTCACATTGCCCAGAACTTTTCTGGACTGCTTTAGACCCATGTCGCTCACCGCCTTATCAAACGCGGCCCGAACAGTGTTGCCACTCAGACTTCGCTCTTCTCTGCCGGCAAACAGGTAGGGATTCTTATCGTTTGGGCGAAGAGTTTGGCGGGCAGCGAGATAGTTTTCGATCTCTGCCACGACTTTTTTAGGAATCGGAATGATTCTGTCTTTGCCGAACTTGGTCCTTTTAATATAGAGGGTGGCATCATCCCGGCGGTAGTTGCACCGTAAAAGTTTAATGGGTTCAGAGATCCTCGTTCCGCACCGGGCCATGACCAGCACCACCATATAAAGGCTCAGGTCTGGAAAAAAACACCTGCTGTCCGTTCGAATGTTTTTTGAAACCGATTTCAATAACTGATCGACTTGGTCGGGGGAGAAAACGAAGGGCACAACGACGTTTTTTTTAAGCCTCGGAATATCCCGCAAGGGATTATGGTCCACATAACCACGACCGGCAAGAAAACGGAAGAAGCTCCGAATCGATGAAAAAATGGCGTTGATACCCCGCGCTTCCATTGTGAGTCCGGCTCTCATTTTAAGGAAAAAAGACGGTGAAAAAGAATGCCAGCCAGCCTCTGTTTTCCGAAGATAATCATCAAATTTCAGAAGATGGTACCGGGCAGGCATCGTTTTATAACCGAGGTTTTTGCTACGATACTGAAGGTAATCCTCCATTTCAGAGGCAAGAAAGCTTTTATAGGGTCTCATCGAGCAAAACCTTTCTCATCAGTTCGATGTGGATGTGCAGATACCGCTGGGAGGACCGGATATTCTGATGTCCCATCATTTCCTTTATCTCATAAATGGACCGGCCAAGATTCAGTAAACCCTGTGCATAGCTGTGCCTGAGCCAATAGGGGCTGGAAGACAGTCCGGCTTCTTTCATGGCTTTTGAGATATGATAACAAACCAAATTGTTGCTGATGGGCCTATAAGCCTTATTGCAGGTCAGGAAGAGTTCTCTGTAAGCGCTTTTGGGCCTGGCTTTTTCGACATAAACCGCAATGACTTTAAGGGTTTTATAGGGGATGGGCAGCACAACGGGATTGCCCATTTTCCTGCTGCTGATGATGAGTTCTCGTTTTCGAAAAGAGATGTCATCCAGAGTAATGTGACTGATCTCAGCGGGTCTCAGGCCCAAAGAATATGCCAGAATCACCATGGCGTAGGTTCGAATCTGTGCCGGCGTCTCCAACCTCAGGCTTTCAAAAAGCTTTTTGATTTCCTCCGGCCACAGAAATTTTGGCGGTCTGGGTTGGTTGAACACCCGGGGACTCACTACCCCATAAGACAGGTTTTTTACAGTAATCTTTTCGTCAAACAGGTAGCTTAAAAATTTTCTCAGTTTACCTCGATAAATCGTTCGAGTCTTGGTCGAAAATGGTTTGAGAAAATCGGCCTGAAAAGCATCAATATGCTCGACCTTCAAACCGGAAAGTGTGATTTGATGCTGTTCAAGATATTCGTGAAATGAAACCAGAACCCGTCTTGTGGCTTTGACATTCCTCATGGAAGTGGCCTGGCCTTCACGGATACAAAAGAGATACTTCTCGTAAATATGGGGCAGACGAATCTGATGATTTTGAACCAGGTGGGGCGCCATCCGGTCTTTCCCATACAGTCTGATATCCTCAGTTCCCATTTCAGATCTCCCCAATCGATTGCTGGATAAGGTTCTCTATTTTCATAATTCCATGGTTTTGCCGTTGCTTTCTTTGAACCGGTTCTTTGGGTAAATCGAGTACCTGGAAAAGGCTTCCATCAAAGGCAATCAAATCCTTATTTATCAGGGAGTCCCTGGCTTCGATGTACTCATCCGCGGTGATCTTCAGAAAGGTGCAGATGGCGTCATAGGAATAAAAGGAAAGGCCGTTTCGAGCTGAAGCTAGGATAAGGAAGAGGTACAAAAGGATTTCCGGTTGATTCAAAGAGGCCAAAAAGCCATCTGTCAGGAATCGGTGGGGAATGAAGCTAAAGCCGCCTTGAATACGTCTGACCCGGCCTGGGTCCAGGATTATTTTCTTGATCATGGTCGCCCCCGCTGTTTTTGGGGGAAATCATAGAAAAATAGTCCAGTCAGAGTCGATCACGTCTTGAACACTTCTTGCGGGGTAGTCGTCCTGTTTGATTAGTTTTTACAGCAACTTGGGCATTTATCACGTCTTGAAAACGTGAAATTATTAGTTGCGCCAGATATTCCATGATTACAAGGTGTTGCACGCCGATCACGTCTTGAACAAAGTTTTTGGGAAGTCCGGTCTTCAGACGGCTTTTGAGCTGGGTCTCCTTGTTTTTGGAATCAAGCTTCTTTTGCAGATAGTTGCTTTTGAAGTAATCTCCGTTTCGGTGATTCCACTCTGCGCATTTCCGTCGATGCCGTTCATTTTTGCACCCGGGATCACCACAGGTTCGTTGGCGGTCTTT
>JAERTK010000017.1 GCA_016844935.1 Desulfobacteraceae bacterium
AGCGCCGGATAGGATATCTTTTATCTTCATTCCGATGACCCAAAGTTGAAAACAGTTCAACTTTAGGTAGCATACTCGAAATCAAATGTCCCGCTTTTTTTTGAAAAACTTTGATTTTTTCTGAAATCAGTTTGAGCTTACTACATAATCACAAATCTGCTAACCATAGATATCACAGAGATATTGTTTGCCAAATAAGTAAATATACAAGACCACATATATCTGCTTATATGTTGACCACTGATGCTCAAGGAGATGAAGGGGGAACAATAGTCAGAACTTTTTTTAAACTAAAGGTTGCTACCGTTGAAGATGGCCTAAACCAATTAACTATTGAAGTACAAAAGGCAACATCCAAATATCCACAATTTGAATATTTGCATTTATTGCGGTTATTTGAAGATGACGCACATTACTATTTAAAAAATAGAGAAAAGCTCTCGTTATCTGAAAAAGCAGATATGATTATAAGCGGAGAAGAGACTAAGTTTAAAACAATTCATATATATGAAAAATACTCTGTTGGCTCTTGGCATATGTCAGATAGAGAGCCTTATGTTTGCGATGGCGACATAGAACATGGATGGATTCAGCCCGAATAGTAGTTTATATCTCAAACAGTTCCATTACGTACCTCTTTTTTCGGTTAACGAAAAATGAATTGACCTCAAAGAACCTTATTTTGTAATGTTAGAAGTACAAAATTTCAAGGTAAATCAGGAAAAGATTTCTTTATTTAGGGGGCATTATGAAACAGGTAATCATGGCAACTCTTGTTCTTGCTATTTCACTCGTGTTATCAAATACATCAGCAATTTCAGGATGGGATCCAAATAAACCTGAACCCGCTGCAAATCAAAGTATTCAGGATTACGAAGTACAGGAGGCTATTGCTGATTTCAAAAACAGCGATCCCAGCATGAAGGTCTTTTTTGATAAGGCTTATGGTTTTGCAATATTCCCAACAGTTGGCAAAGGAGGCGTGGGGATAGGAGGTGCCTATGGGGAAGGAAAAGTCTATGGCAAAGGAGTCCTGATCGGCACATCAAGTCTGATGCAATTCACCCTTGGTCTTCAGTTGGGGGGCCAGGTATACAGAGAAATCATTTTTTTCGAAGATAAGATGGCGCTTGATCTTTTCAAATACGGAAATTTCGAATTTGGCGCCCAAGCATCTGCTGTAGCAGCAACCGCAGGCGTATCTGCCAATACTGATTATAGTAACGGCGTCGCAATCTTCACTTTAGCCAAGAATGGATTAATGTTTGAAGCTTCTGTGGGGGGACAGAAATTTAGTTTCGAACCTATCAATTGATGTTTACATTTTTCATGGGAGTTGAGCCAGAACATGACAGAATCGTTCCAATAACCTCCGTTTGATATCCCAGACAAAACGGAAGGATTGATCTGCCAGTCTTGCGAAATTCTGACCGCTATGCTGACTACGTTTCCCAGTTGTAACCAGTATTAATGTATCTGGCATAGGCCTCGCCGTTAAAGAAGAACTGGAAAAAGCAGTCAATTCAAATCACCCTCCACATTATGAAAAAAAGGTGCTACACTTCGCAATCGACTTCCATGGGCACAGGTTTCACCTAACTGTTGAAAACTCCATATTTGATCAGGTGAATGATCTTGCCGAAAAATTTGAATCGCGGAGTTGACTATTCGCTATTGGCAGCTCAAGAGTTCATACAGCATCATAACAACATAGCTGCATAAATTCAGTAATATACGGCGCAATAGGTTCGCATCAAAAAGCGAGAACCCCAACATGGGAACAGGAGTATCCATCATGACTGCCGCCGCACGCCCTCAATTTGACCACCCCATCAAAGAACCCCAGGGTTTGTCCCCGCGCATTCAATGGCTGCGGGATTATTATTTCAAAGGTACCGAACGGGCCTGGAACAACGAATCCGTTGCCTGGACCACGGGAACCGCCTGGGATGTTCAGTTCAACGAGATGACGTTTTACATTGTGCCGGAAACCTATACCCTGCTGCAGACGCTGCGGGGTTCCTATCGACAGGCGGCAAGGGCCATAAACCTGGATAAAGATTTCTGGGGTTGGCGCCGGGTAGAACGACGCGCATGGTTTGTCAAAGAGGCAATGGTCGAATACATGCCCAAAGAAATTTTACCGGGTGATCTCATTGCCGGGGGCCGGTTTAATATTCAGACGTCCTTGTGCCTGGACCCAGAAGAGCAGCGGGCCTTTGACCGGGCACTGCTTGGAAAAGACGGGGCCAGAGACCGCATGAAATGGTTTCACGATCACGGCTACGGCAACGCCGGCGCCACCAGCGGGCACCTGATTCCCGACCACGAACGGGCCCTTAAAATCGGTTGGAAAGGTATCTCGGCCGATCTTGAAACCCGATACGATCAGCTGGGCGAGCAGGATAGAACCGGAAGAAAAGGGGCCCAGTTGAGAGCCATGATGACCGCCGCAACCATGCCACGCGATCTGGCGGCCGGTTATGCGGACCTTTGTCTGACTCTGGCCGACAAGCAAACCGATGCCCACCGCCGGGAGGAACTTTCGCAAATGGCCCAAAACCTGGCCCGGGTTCCCTGGGAACCGGCCCGGACCTTCTGGGAAGCCTTGCAGGCCCTCTGGATCAATCACATGCTGATCATGAGTGACGAAAATTATCCGGGACCCGGCGTTTCCTTCGGCCGCATGGACCAATACCTGCTGCCGTACTGGGAATATTCTCTACGCAATGGCATGGCGCGGGAATTCGGTAAAGAACTCTTAAAATGTTTCTGGGTACACTGCAACACCGTTTATGACGCCATGATCAAAAACGGCAACCAGGGCATCACGGCCGGATTTGGTCAGTTGGTCACCTTGTCGGGCATGGGGCCGAACAGCAAAGATATGACCAATGACCTGACCTATGCCATTTTAGAAGTCATCGACGAAATGAGTCCGATTCTGGAGCCCAAGCCCAATGTGCGGCTCCATGGAAATTCCCCTGACGAATTGTTGGACAAATTGGTGGATATGATTTCCGTCAGCCAGGGATCCCCTTTTCTCCTGAACTTTGATGAACGTTCCATGGCCGGGATGATGCTTGAAGCGGAAAAGGCCGGTCTCAGCCATCTCATTCACAAAGACAACGTTCATGATTACGCTCCGGTGGGGTGCCTTGAAAACACCATGGTGGGAAACGACCGGTCCGGCACGGTGGACGTGAATCTTAACCTGCTCAAAGGGGTGGAACTGGCCCTCACGGGCGGCAAAGATTTGATCCCTTTTCAAAATCCCATGACCGGCAAAGAAGAGGATATCCATCAGGACGGACCGGATACGGGGCCGGCGATTAATTGCGAAACCTGGGACGATTTCTGGGAGCGCTATGCCGCACAGACCGAATATATCGTTCAAAAAAGCGTTTCAGTATACGAGGCATCGGAATCCCTCAGGGCGAAATATTTCCCCACCCCCTATCTTTCCTGTCTCGTCAGAGGTTGTGCCGAAAAGGGGCTGGATATCACCCACGGGGGTGCGGAAATTAATTTGACCACCCTTGAAACCGTCACCTATGCCACCACCGTCGATTCCCTGTTGGCCATCAAATATCTTGTTTTTGACCGGAAGAAATGCACCATGGCCCAACTCGTCGAGGCCTTGAAGGACAATTGGGAGGGACACGGCGTGCTTCAGGCCTTTGCCAAGAATAAAGCACCCAAATACGGGCGCGATGACGATGAAGCCGATGCCATGGGCAAACAGGTGATGGACCTGTGGTGCAACGAAACCTGGAAGCACAAAACCGTTTCAACCGGGCGGCAGTTCAGGCCCGGCATGCTCAGCTGGAACTATTGGGCAGGAGACGGTTTCATCATGGCGGCCAGCGCCGACGGCAGACACAAGGGCCAGTTCCTGTCCAACGCCATCTGCCCTTCAAACGGAGCGGATATCAACGGCCCCACATCCAATGCCAACTCCGTGGGCAAAGTGATGGGCGGCAAAGCCGCCAGTGGCAACGGCCATTGGGGCGGCTATTTAAACTGTCTTCCCAATGGGGCAAGCCATACCATTACCTTTAATCCGTCCATCATTCGGGACCCCGAACACCGGGAAAAATTCAAGGCATTTTTGAAGGGCTACTGTGAAAACGGCGGCAGCGCTCTACAGATCAACATGCTGGATCCGAAGGTTCTTCGCGACGCTCAGAAGAACCCGCGGGATTACCGCCACCTGCTGGTGAGGGTCACCGGTTATAATGCGTACTTTACAACCGTGGGCCGTGAGTTGCAGGATGAAGTCATTCAGCGGGTGAGTCATGGGAAATTTTAGTTGTGGCGCACAAAAACCCTAAAGCCACGATTCTTGAAATCCAGCGCATGTCCACGGAGGACGGCCCCGGCATCCGCACCACCATCTTTTTTAAAGGGTGCACATTGCACTGCCGCTGGTGCCACAATCCCGAAAGCATTTCCCCCCACCCACAGATCCACTGGCTTTCAAATCAGTGTATCGGCTGCAAGATCTGTCTGGAAGTGTGCCCGGAAGGCGCACTCGCTTTTACTGAGCAACAAAACCGCATAGACCGCAATCTTTGCAACGGTTGCGGTCTGTGCGCCGAAGAGTGCCCGGGGGACGCTTTGGCGCTTTTGGGGCAGTCATGGGAGGTGGATGACCTGTTTAAGGAAGTCATTAAAGACCGCGCGTATTTTGAAACATCCGGCGGCGGAGTAACCCTGGGCGGGGGAGAGCCGACCCTGCAGGCGCCGTTTAGCCGGGCATTGTTAAAAAAATTAAAGAGCGCCGGCATCCACACGGCGCTGGATACCTGCGGCATGTGCTCAGACGAAGCCCTGGAAAGTTTGTTGCCCCATACGGATTTGCTGCTGTTTGATTTAAAGGAAATTGACGCCCATAAACACGAAAGATTCACCGGAATCCGTAATGATAAGATTTTGAAGAACCTTAACCTTGTTGGCGATCACATGCGCGCCAGTGGCCACCCCGCAAAACTCTGGATCAGAACGCCGATCATTCCCGACGCAACCTTCACGAATGAAAATATCAGGGGGATCGGAAAATTCATCGCCGCCAACCTGGAAGGCTTGGTTCAGCGATGGGAACTGTGCGCATTCAACAACCTCTGCAAAGAGAAATATTCGCGTTTGGATCTCACCTGGACGTACAGAGACTGCACGCTTTTCAGTAAATTGCAGATGGAAAAAATGGCGACTGTTGCCAGAAACTCAGGCGTTGATCCGTCCATGGTGCTCTGGAGCGGGACAACGAAACTAGAGGGGAAAGATCAAATGGGAGAAAATGTATGATGAAGACATCCTTCACCGAACAGGAAATGAAATCCTTTGAGCCGGCGGAAAAAATCGGTCTCGTCGCCTGTGTCAATCCGGAAGGACTCCCGCATATTTCCCTGATTACGTCCATCATGGCCCCCAAATCCGATCAAATCACCCTGGGGCAGTTCTGTAAAGGATTGAGCAAACAGTATATTCAGGAAAACCCCCATATGGCTTTTTTAATCATGACCATGGATAAAAAGATGTGGCGGGGACGCGCCAAATGGACCCATCTCAAGAATGAAGGGCCGGAATATGAGCGCTATAATGATATTCCCATGTTCCGATACAACACCTATTTCGGCATCAATACGGTTCATTACCTGGATCTTGTGGAGACATCCGACGCTCTGGATCTTCCCATGGGGAAAATCGTCCTGTCCGCACTGCTGACCCGTCTGGCAAAGGCAAGGGTCAAAACTAAAATGGAAGATCGGATTCTAAAACCCTTTGCGGAGGATCTGTTTAATCAGCTGGGGTCTCTTAAATTCATTGCTTATGTGGGGAAGGATGGCTTTCCGGTACTTATCCCGGTGATCCAGTGCCAGGCGGCAGACAGCCGGCGGTTGGCGTTTTATCCCATGGCCTTCCGGGAGGAACTCCTGCGCATTCCAAAAGAAACAACGGTCGCCGTGTTCGGTCTGACCATGAAAATGGAAGACGTGCTCATACGGGGCAACTTTCGGGGCTTTAACCGGATCATGGGCCTGAAATTGGGAACCATCGACATCGAATGGGTGTATAATTCCATGCCGCCTGCGCACGGGCAGATTTATCCGGAAGTGGCCTTGAAACCGGTCGTTGATTTCAATTAGAATGATATTCGGGAAGAAAGAAAATATCAGAACGCTGGACGATGTTCTCAAATGGAGTTGGAGAACCGTTCATAAGGGCGTTTCAAACTTCAAACATCCCTTTCACAGACCTTCCCTGACCACCATGGATGGCAATAAACCCCAGTCGCGGATTGTCATTCTGAGGGGGTTCTCGGAAAAAAACCGAACATTGATCTGCAACTGTGATGCACGAAGTCCCAAGGTTTCACAGATTCAAGACAATCCCCATGTGAACTGGCTGTTCTATGATCCTAAAAAGTGGATGCAACTGCGTCTTTCCGGAACCGCTTCGATCCATACCGACGATGAAATGGCTGAATTCCGATGGAAAAAAGTGCGCCTGCCCAATCGAATAAACTACAGCTCGGAAATCCCCCCGGGTTCTTTCACGGAAAAACCGACTTCCGGCCTACCGGATCTTCTGGGCCATAAAGCGTCCAAACCGCTTGATCATACGGAGGCTCGTAAAAATTTTGCCGTCATTGTATGTCGATTTGATGAAATGGACTGGCTGCTGTTGAAATTGACGGGCAACATCCGGGCAAAATTTCATTGGGAGGATCATCGCATGAGTGCATTCTGGGTAATCCCATAATCCGTGCTCCAGCATGATCTTTAATACAAACCAATGAAAAATCAGAAAATCACGGCTGTGATTCATCAAATTTCCGTAAGGTTTGTTCGCTGGGTTTGGCGGTTATGAGGCTCACAATGACGATGGCTGCGAAAGCCAATATGAAGCCGGGCAATAGCTCGTAGAAATACTCGCCCTGGATCTTGATATAGTTTTTCACCACGAAAATGGTAACCGCACCCACAATCATGCCCGCAAGCGCACCATGTTTAGTGGTGCCTCTCCAGCATAAAGAGAGAATTACCAAGGGGCCGAAAGCGGCTCCGAATCCCCCCCAAGCGTAACCAACCATGGCCAGAATGGTCCCGCCGGTGGTGGCCGTGATGATGTAGGCGATCAATGCAAATCCCACCACACCGATTCGACTGATCCATGCTTTTTGTTTGTCATTGAATTTGCTGAAAAAGGGAAGATCTTCCGTGAGGGAGGAGGTTAAAACCAAAAGTTGTGAGTCGGCGGTGGACATGACCGCCGCCAATACCGCCGCCAGAATGAAACCCGAAAATACCGGATGGAACAAAGCGGTGGTCAGGGCCAGGAAAATTCTTTCCTTGTTGCCGTCCGGACCCGTAACGCCCGCCAGTGGTGCGATTTCATTGTATCCGATTCCGATCAGTCCGATAGCCGTTGATAAAACAAGGCAAATCATCATCCAGGCAATGCCGATACGCCGGGCTTCAGGGACATCTTTGACATCTCTTATACCGATGAATCTCGCCAGTATGTGAGGTTGGCCAAAATAACCAAAACCCCATGCCATGAGGGACGTGCCGGTGAGCCATGTTGTTGTGAAAACAAACGCCTTCGGATTGGTTTCCGCAATGTCGGCGCCGGAGCCTGATATGGCGATGTATCCCAAAAGCGCACAGAAGACCAGTGCACATAACATGAGAAGCCCCTGAATTAAGTCGGTCCAGCAAACGGCTTTGTAACCGCCCAAAAAGGTATAGGAGACCACCACCAACGCCGTTACCAGTAAGGCTGTTTGTTCACTAGCCCCAAAGCTGTGCGCAAAAAGCAGTGTTCCGCCTTTGAGACCGGAAGCCACATACAGGGTAAAAAAGAAAAGAATCACCACGGTCGAGACAATCCGGAGCATTCCTGAATCATCATCGAATCGATTGGATAGAAAAGTGGGGATGGTCACGGCATTCAGCTTTTCACTACACACCCTGAGTCTCGGCGCAACCACATACCAGTTGATATAGGCGCCCAGGGTCAGTCCCAGAGAAATCCAAAATCCTTCAACCAGACCGGCGGCGAAAACCGCTCCCGGCAAACCCAAAAGCAACCAACTGCTCATATCGGATGCGCCGGCGCTGATGGCCGATGTTATGGGACCCAGGGATCGACTTCCAATGATAAAGTCCTGATTGCCGTGGGTTTTCCTCATTGAGTAGTAACCGATACCCAACAGGAACACCATATAAAGAGAAAACTGTATGGAAATGCCCAAAAGATCCTCTCCTGTTTTGAATGATACCCAACTTAAGGAAGCATCTTGACGGGCGACCTTCAGCCGGGGCAGCGGAAAAGGGGACAGATTTATTATTTTGCTCCCTCCTCTTTGGATCCTGTTATCTCAAAGACGCCTTTTCCCCGGAACCGCTCTCATCAATTTCTTTTGCACTTGCAAACGATACTTGGCATAATGCGAAAAGTCAAAAGGAAAGGAGGCTTACGAAAAAGGGGACAGATTTATTATTTTTTGGTGAGGTTATCATATATCCACCTGGCTGTTCTTCTTGGCTAACCCGATCCGTTCGCAGAAATTTAGAAAGGATTTCGGTGTATAGCCACGCCGTCGAAGGTCCGTGCCCGCACCTCCGACCCACCATCCTGTAACAGGAATCATCACACCTCTTGACCGAAATATCGTATAAATGTTATATTTTTCGCATGAAATGGGAATTGCTGATCAGTCAAGAATATGAAAAATGGTTTAACGATTTGCCTCAAAAGCATAAAATGACAATCGCAACTGATTTGAGCGTGTTGAAAGGTATTGGCCCAGCGCTTGGACGTCCATATGTAGATCAAATAAAGGGCTGAGACCATGAAAACTTTAGAAGAATTAATTGAAAGGAATTTTTCACCCGAAGAAAGGGCTGAAATTCGGCTGAAATCCAAAGAGAAAGTAGCCGCAATTCGGCTACAGCAGGTTCGAAAATCACACCATAAAACCCAGAAGGAACTTGCTCAGGCCATGGGATTATCCCAATCAGCCCTATCGGAGCTCGAAAGAAGACCAAATATCACTGTTACTGCAATGCAACGATACATCGAGGCCTTAGGAGGGAAATTGGTTATAAAGGCGGTGTTTAATGAAGGAAACGAGGAACTTCTCACATAGCTTTCTATGAAAGGAATTCTCGATAATTTCAAAAGGATTTAAGAGCATTGGCTCCGATGGAGCTGAAAATTTTCTGCGGTCTCTTATCTCCGAATAAAGTTTTTGAGTGGTGGCTTTGTGACTTCAAAACAACTATTTCTTCTCATATTCGGTTTTCTAACCTTTCTGGGTTGTCGCCATGGTCTTGCAGATACATACCCCGAATCAACAGATCTTCTACAAGAATTGGCTGAAAATGTCATTTTAGAAATGGAGGAGAAAGCAGTGTGGCGATTCGTGCCAGAACAGGGCGAATCACGGAAGTTTGTAAGAATCCCCTGGCGATCAGGGGATCGGCAAACAGTCGCCATCTATCTGTTTCGTGAAGAGGGGTCTAACGCGCAGCTGCCTTTTGGCGTGCGTTTTGAAAAGCAGTTGGCCCTGGCATTGGATCATTCATCCAAGTTCATGTTTGTGATGCGGGACATGAACAAATTCTATGACATGAAAAAGCGGGAAACGGATTTCATGATCGACGAAAGCACCGCTTCCTCCGTCGGGAAGGTTTTGGGCGCGGGATACTTTCTGACCGGCTCCTACTGGCGGGAAGGGGATGAGATTTTTATCCAGGCGGCCTTGTGGGATGCAGCGTCAGGAACGGCCAATCACGCGCAGGTCAAGATCAGCGGTACGGAGTGGGCCTTTGTCAAGAAGAGAATTGTCGCATACTGGTGGAGGGGTGGCATTGGGCTTCTGACCCTGTTGGTGATGATGGGGGTAATCCGGATTCTCAACCGCAGTGTTTGCTATAACCTCCGTTCAAGGGAAAACAGGACCATCTATATTCTGATCCAGATCGGATTCGGGCTTATGCTCTTATCTGCCGGATATTTCTTTGTGGTATGGTGGGCCTTTCCCGGGTGATCCGGCTGCCGATTTTAAATACCAAACCAGGAAGGTTTGATCATGGGCTTTTTTAATCGCATGAAGGGGATGTTCTCAACCGGCCAGGCCTCGGCTGTTGACAAAGCCAGACGGCTTTATGACGCCGATGATCTTGAAGGGGCCGTCCATTGCCTGGAAGATGCCCTTGCCAGCCGCGATGAAACCGGCAAGGTTCTGTCGGTGATCAGGGAACGTCATGATGCATATCTGGAGGAATTCCATCAAAGACGACTGACCGAATACAGAACAATACTTTCGAGTGCGCCTTTTGACACATCAAACTACAGACTTATCGAAGGGATACTGGCCTCCGTTGACAAGGGGCTGAAGGAAGGGATTTATTCCGGGAAGATAAGACCGGAAGCGGAAGGGTTCTATAAAGAGTATCAAAAACGATTTCAGGCGTTGCGGGAAAAGGCCCAAAAGAAAAAGCATCAGGGAATCATCGGGCGTCTCAAGGATATGGACCCGGAGGACAACGCCGATGAGTTTGTGACGTTGGTGGAGGAGTTGCGGCGTATGGGCGGGCGGCTTCCTCAATCGATGCATTCGGACTACCAGGCGGCCCAGGAACGGTCTTATATCCTACCGGACAACCTTCAAGAATTTGACAATTACGTGATTGAACGAAGTCTTGGCAGTGGTGGCTTCGCCTCGGTCTTTCTGGCATCACCAAAGGGGGTTTCGTTTCAGGCGGTCATAAAGATTTTTTCCCCGCAGCCGAGTCTGGTTCGTGAATCGGGCCTCTCTCTTACCGAACTCAAAGAAAGATTCCGACGCGAGGCAGGCATCATGCTCAGGCTCTCCACGGAAAGCGTTCCCGGAATTGTCAACGCACGGCATACCGAAACATGGCGGGGAAAGCCCTACCTTTCCATGGACTATTACCCCAAAAACCTCTCCACCCTGATTGGCTCTGATGACGAACTGCTTCAAACAGGGCGCGGCGGATATCTGCCCTGCGACAAAGCATTCCCCCTAATCAGCGGAATCCTGACATCCATTCACGGGCTTCACAACCGGGCAGAACCGATCATCCATCGGGACCTCAAGCCCGCCAACATACTTTTAGACAAAAACAATCGTCCATACATCGGAGATTTTGGCTTGGCCCGAGAGGCAGGCAGGGCGAATTTGTTGTCAAAGGCATTTGAAACCGTAACCGGCACAAATCTAGCCACCCAATACTACGGCGCCCCTGAACAGCGCGGCGGATTCAAAGAGACGGACCAGAGGGCGGACGTCTTTTCCTTCGGTGTATTGGTTTATCGCGTTTTGACGGGACGTTTGATCGGTTTTCACGACCTGGAACCCATTGAGCGGTATGTTGAGGGTCTCGGAAAAGATACGGCAAACAAGATCGACGATCTCTTGAATAAGTCGACAAAGGTTGAGGTGGACCAGCGATTGGCCGATATCTCTACCTTTTTGGATGTCTTTTCGCCCGAGCAGGCAGCGGCTGAAATACGTCAAGCCGCTCCGCCGGGGCCTGCACCGGGTGATCAATTCCTGACAGCCCTTGAACTGGCGTATGCCTTTTCTCCAGATGGTAATCTGCCGGAAAATGTACGCGCAACCCTCATGACGAAGTCACGGGAACTAGGTCTTGCTCCGGGTGAAGCCGAACTTCTGGAGAAGGATTTTCGTTCTCGTCTTGGCTTGAGGAAGGATAAAGGCGATCGCGTTATCTCAGCCACTTCGGGGGCTGCTTTGAAAACCGGAGAAGAGAAAGGTGTTGGAACCCTGATTATCACTTCTGAACCTGAAATGGCGACAGTCTCAGTTGATGGCATTGAACGAGGCGCAACTCCGCTGACAATAGAACGGGTAGGGGCTGGAAAAAAGACTATTCGCTTGAAAATGAACGGCTTTTTCCCTGTGAGCCGGATTGAACGAATCATCGCTGATGAAGAAACCCGGATTCATATTATTCTGGAACATCAAACCGGCAGTATCAATGTAAGCGCCAAGACTTATTCCGATGCCTATCCTGCCCGTTTTTATCTCGATGGGAAACTAATGGGAAAACCGCCGCTGACCGTGGAGGATGTAACGGCAGGAACACATCCATACAGGTTTGAAGCGGATAATCACCAGGAGATTTCAGGGGAGGTGGTCGTGGATCTGGATGAAGAGGTGAAACTCGACAAATCGATCAAGCCACTGCCAGGCTACCTCAGTCTGAAGAGTATGCCCTCCGGTGCGAGTATCTGGGTTGATGGCGAGGTGTCAAAATTAATGACGGACGTCAAAACGAAGATACCAGCGGAAAAACACTCCATAACTCTTAAACTCGATAATTATATCGATGCCGAAAAAGGAATTGAGGTTTTGCCGGGGAGTGTCTTGGAGGAAGAGTTCCAACTGGTAAAAGACCGTGGCAAAATCAATGTGGTCAGCATCCCGGAGAATGCAGCGATATGGATAGACGGCAAAAATACGGGGAACAAGACAGATCGCTTAATGGAAATATTGTATGGGAAATATGAAGTAACATTAAAGCTTGCTGGGTACAAAGATGCGCAGAAAAAAGTACGAATTGAACCGGAAGGGTTTACCGAGGTTGAGTTCCGGCTCGAAAAGGGGTCGAATGTTTCTTTGCCCGATCCGACATTTACCGATCCAATAATCGGCATGGAGTTTGTTTATGTTCCTGGCGGGAAATTCATGATGGGGGATGGTTTTGATGACGAAGATAATAGAGCAAAGCCGGTGCACGAGGTTACGCTTGATGGGTTTTACATGGGAAAATATCCTGTGACCCAGGGGGAGTGGGAGGCAGTAATGGGAGATAATCCGTCAAGCAACAAAGGGGGCGACGACTATCCGGTAGAAAATGTGTCATGGGATGATGCACAGGAGTTTATAAACTCTCTCATCTCCAAGAATAGTGGGCGATATCAGTTTCGGCTACCCACCGAAGCGGAATGGGAATATGCAGCCAGGAGTGGGGGGAAGAAAGAGAAGTATGCAGGAAGTAATGATGTTGACACTGTTGCGTGGTATAGAGAAAACAGCGGGGACACTACGCACCCGGTCGGCAAAAAGTTGCCCAACGGGTTTGGTATTTATGACATGAGCGGCAATGTAGAGGAGTGGTGTCAGGACTGGATCGAGGATTATCAATCAGGTTCTGTGACGGATCCCACGGGTCCCTCTTCGGGCTCGCACCGGGTGGTTCGGGGCGGCTGTCTTTTCAGCCACGCCGGGAGCTGCGAGTCGGCTGATCGCACCGGGAACACGCCCGGCGAACGGAGCCACCTCCTAGGCTTTCGCCTTGCTTTTTCCGCAGGTCAGTTGAGCCGGTAAAAAACAGGCAGGCAAGGAGAAAGGAAGGATTCGTACCGGAGCGGAATGGAGTGAGGGACGAACGCAATGGAGTGCAGGCCGAATGCTTCTTTTCTCCGGGAGACGGGGCCGGGACACGCTAAATGTTTAGAATTATCCCAGAAAGGCAGTAAAAACACCCTTGTTCATGCCCTATATCGAGCTTTTCAAGGACAGAAGTGCATTCCCACGCACAGCATGGGAACGAGGATTAATTTGACCATTTGAGAAATTGGGATTATTATCTTAAATATTAACTATTGACAAAACTCAGAGGCCAGAAGCCTCTTCCGTCGATGCTTCGGTCTCGGTATTACGTAGGGATACTGATGTATGTCTGGGAGGGTTTCGGAATCCAGACGTTCGAGAGAGAAACTGAAGAAGATCTAGGGGCTAATAGTAATATTTAAAACCTGACACTGTTTAAATATTATGTATGGAAAAACCAATAGGTTTTTTTCTATATCTTACATATCAATACCACAATAAATGGAACTTTTTCCATGATATATAAGCAATACATGGAAACTTTTCCACCTACCCTAACTGTTGGCTTACAATATAAATTACGATGACTAAACCAGATTATAAAAGACATTTTGATGTGAGTGATTTTCGAGGTTATTTTAGATGGACAAAAAAATTAACCAATAATTTAAGTGGCTATTTATACCATGCCTGTCATGAAAATGAACTGATCGATATATTAGATGATGATTCTCTGGTGCTACGAAGTCATTGGTCTTTAAAGCTTCCCTCACATGGTGTTTGTAAAGTGCCAGGGGTGTGGACTGGTCTGAATTATTTCGTACATGGCAACCATTATGGCCCATTTCTGATTAAATTCCCATTAAGCGCACTTAATGGGAAGTCATTCATAGCTTTTAGAAGAATAAGTGACAGGCGTAGATATTTTTTTATCCAATATGAATCAAGAATTCCAATATATAGTTTCAAAGGCAAATCATGGAGAAAAGTTAAAAGTAAAACCTATTTTGACTCAAACACTCAAAATGGTTTAATACTTAAAAATGATGCAATTTATGATATCGTTTTATCAAATGAAATCCCGTTAAAAAAAGTCGAAATAATAGCTGTAAACCATCCTCAATGTATTCCTGGAAAATGTGATGGGATGAGCAAAAGTGAAGCACGGAATGCATTAAAAAAATTAGCATTACATCATATTCGGGATGAAATAAATTATGATGGAATTATTAAACAATATGCGAAAAAATTTCCTAATATTATTGGGTCAGCCTTGAAACTAAAATTTTGAAAGCCAACAATCTGTTCCAGCGGACCACAAAAAACCGCGCCCGCTAAACAGTGTGTTTATGGGTTAAAGTTAATTTATGGACAAGCTCATAATTGCAGCAACAGGTGATGTTCCAGAGGAGAGCATAGAGTCTCTGAGGCATGACCTCGGGCATGAAAATTGTCATGAAACATCATCAAGGCGTATGTTGTTTAGTGTCGAACCTTCTTCCTTTATTGAAATCATGGGGTCGCTAATAAGCTGGAAAGCAATATTAGTAGCTCCAGCAACAGTTTTTTTCAGCACTCTCTCAAAGAAATTGGCTGAGGATTTATACCACAATAAGAAAATACTGTCAGGGGCCATATTTTTACCTTTGTTAAAGGTCGTAAAATCAATTATAAACCTAATTCGTGACACACCCGGGAATACGCATATTCGGGTTAAAATATCCGCACCTAAAGGCGTGCCAAACCCTTCTATTTCATTTTTGGAGGAGCCGGAAGAAGAAGTTGCATTTAAACTGGCATGCCTGTATGCAGTAGCGGGTCAAATAATTGAACGTTTGATAAAGGTATCGGAAAAGTACGAAGGTAGGATTATGCCACCAGTCGTATCGGTTTCGGGAAAAGGGGCGGTTACTGTTCGCTGTTACGCTGGGTTAGAGAATGATCATATTGAATTTACAATTTCCCTACTTGATTAACTCTACCAGTAGCACTCAGGCAACCCAATGCCGCGCAGTTCCGCTACTCTACGCTTAGCTCGTTCTGCGGGCACGAGACGGGGTCGCGCTAAATGTTTAGAATTATTTTAGAAAGGCAGTAAAAACACCCTTATTCATGCCCTAAAGGGAATGGTGTTTAATGTCCTCGGCCCGATGGGGCTTATACAGTCCCGTAGGGACGGCAGATAATAGGCTGGGGTTTTAACCCCAGGCGGCAAATGGCCGAGACAATGATCAACGCCCAAAAAGGACGTAGAGCGTCCAAACGTGCGTTCCCACGCAGAGCATGGGAACGAGGATTAAGCCTGGCATTCGGTAAAAGGGAAAAGGAC
>JAERTK010000018.1 GCA_016844935.1 Desulfobacteraceae bacterium
ATTGAAAGAAATACAGCTGGATCCCGAAAATATTCCGATTTCAACCCTCAAACCGGGCCGCTACGCAATGATGGTATTTGAAGATACGGGCAAGGGTATCGACCCGACTCATTTGGAAAAAATATTTGAGCCCTATTTCACGACAAAGGAACGGGACAAAGGAACGGGCCTGGGCCTGGCGGTCGCCCATGGGATTGCTCTTAAACATGGAGGAAATATCGGAGTTTCCAGTGAACTGGGTAAAGGGTCAGTATTTCATGTGTATCTGCCGTTGATTGAAAAGCCGAACAAAACAGAGCTTGATAAAGGAATGGAAGAGCTTGCAAAGGGCCATGAGAGGATTCTCCTGGTGGATGACGAGGAAGTCATTGTTCACCTTGAACAGCAGATACTCAAAAGGCTTGGATACAATGTGACCGCCTTTACACGCTCAAAAGATGCCTTAAAGGTTTTCAAAGAAAAACCCGATAATTTTGATTTGGTGATTACTGACATGGCCATGCCCGATATGACCGGGGTTGAATTGGCCCATGAATTGTTCAAAATCAGACAGGATATTCCAATGATTATCTGTACTGGTTTCAGTGACCGGATCAATGAACAAGAAGCGAGAAATTTTGGCATTATGGGCGTGCTTAAAAAGCCCATGTCAAGAACACAAATTGCCGGGATGGTTCGAAACGTAATGGATCAATGATAACCCGAGTTAACCCGCACTCGCGGGAAGTGACACCGTAAAATTGATTTCGTGTATTTCTTTGCAAAACGACAGGTATCCGCCCATTTGTCTGATGAGTCGACTGCAAAGGGGAAGCGCCGTCCTATGATGGGCTTCATCAAAAGGCATCAGAACTCTGGCTACGTTATTTTTCACAAACCTTACATCACGGGTGGAAAATCGAAAATTGACGTTTCCAATTTTCTGAAAACCCGTAATCACGAGCGTACCCCCTGGTTCCATTTCATCCAACATGTTTAGGGTCAAACCGATAAAGGCTTGGGCTAAAATATCTCTGTCCACAAACGCCGGGGACAAGTCTGCTGGGAGATCAAGTTTAAAGCGAATCCCTCGCTCTTGTATCTCCTGCTCAAGCAATTGGACACATTCCAACAAAATCTCCTGGACCGCGCAGTCCTCACAGACAAATTCCATAGGACGCAAATAATCCACAATTCGCTTGAGGAGCTTTTCGAGCCGTTGTGATTCTTGAAGGATGATCTCCCCTTCCATTAAATTTGGAAATTTCTGCTTCAATCTTCTGGCAAAACCACCGACCGCCATCAACGGGTTCCGAATTTCATGGACCAGTTCTTCCGAGATGGTGCTCAAGATCTTAACATTTTCGTCGTAAAGCCTTGCCCGCTCAAGAACAATCCGATCTGATAAGTCCATGATCTGGCCCCGAAGCCCTTTGAATTCAGCATCGGGAGAAATCGACTCTATCATGACGTGAACACCATACCCATCTTTGTGAACCAGCCGACATTCTGTTGAGAAATGGACTTCTTCTGAGTTAAGCGCGGACATCAGCAGTTCTTTAATACGAGCCTGGTCTTCAGGGTGGGTAATCTTGATGAGCCAGCCTGGTTCTCGAGTGGCTTCCAGCGGCGTATATCCCAGAACAGCCTTGATCGCCAGATTTACAAATTCCAGACGTAGATCCTTCCCAATGCAAAAAATGCTAAAGCGTCATTTTACGGTTGGATCTTTCAGCTTTAGCCTCACCCCAATGTGCGCGGAGCACGACTAATGGCCGCTTTATTAATGCGTTGATTCATCCGATCCGTCCTCACCAGACGTCTATCTGCTGACGATAGAGATGCTGTAGAAAGCTGAAGCTTCTTTTCAAGATTCACAACCTCTTGGGGAGGCAGCCATTTCTTCTTCCTGTTCCGGTTTTCCATGTCCAATTGTGCAAATGCAAGAGGAAGCTGTTCGAGTGATCCACAGACTCAGGACTCTTGATCTCGACAAGAGTTTCCCTCCCACTTAATTTCAAAAATAAGCCAGTATTGGCAGCCAGTTATGGAGATCAAAAGTTTTAAAAATCAGGACTTGATTTCGGAAAATAAAAGTGACACCCTGATCAGCAAAAATTGACGCAAAAAATTGGAGAGGGTGCCGTTCTATGACGCAGATGATTCTTCCGATGATACCGAAAGGGGCGACAGAAATAAATAACCTGGTGAGCGTATTTCGTCACGAGACCCGCTTGACCTATTTCGTAGGAACCTATCCGATTTACTCTCATGGGGCAAAAGACGATCGAATGTTTCGGCTGACGATTGCCCAACTGGTTGAATCGGGTAGTTGTCGTCAAGTGGATTTGATCCGTACATTCGGGATTGCAAAAAGCAAGGTTATACGTGCTGTGAATAAGTTTCGTAAAGGAGGGATGGAAGCCTTCTTCAAGAAGCGGAAAGGGAGACGGGGCGGTAATGTTCTGACCCCCGGAGTTATCGAAAAAGCTCAGTTATTATTTGATCAGGGAAAGAAAAGGCGGGAAGTTTCAGAAGAACTCAATGTTAAATACGACACGCTTCGTAAGGCCATCAACGATGGACGATTGAAGGAAAAGGGTCACGATGAAAAAGTGAGCAGTAAATCCAGGAGGGATGCGATTGATACGGCCGCATCATCAGGGATGGGGGTGGCATGTGTCCGTACGGATGAACGGGTGTTGGCATCAATGGGGAAACTGGTGGGCGCAACCGTTCGATTTGAAACGTGCCTGGATGTTACCAAAGGAGGTGTTTTATGCGCCATACCGACTCTGTTGGCGAATGGATTGCTTCATGGGGCGGATCAATTTTTGGGAAAACTGACCGGGTACTATACGATGGCGCATGTATTGTTGTTGCTTTCATTGATGTCGTTGTGCCGTGTTAAGACAACGGAAAAAATGCGGGGTCAAACCCCTGGTGAGTTCGGCAGGCTTTTGGGATTGGATCGTATGCCGGAAGTACGTTGTTTGCGAACAAAGATGGATCAGTTAAGTGGAAATGAAGGAGGTGAACGATGGGCCGCCCATCTGTCAAAATATTGGATGGAACAAGAACCCGAATCTGTTGGAGCGCTTTATGTGGACGGACATGTTCGGGTTTACCACGGAAGGTTGACGAAACTGCCTCGCCGCTTTGTTTCCCGTGAACGGCTATGTTTAAGAGGCGTCACGGACTATTGGGTTAATGACGCTCTTGGCCGACCCTTCTTTTTTGTTGAAAAAGAGGTTGATCCGGGTCTGTTGAAGACGCTCAGGGAAGACATCATTCCTCGATTGCTCAATGAGGTGCCCAATCAACCTGGTGATCAAGAATTGGTATTGAATCCATGGGCCTGCCGGTTTTTCCTGGTTTTTGACCGCGAAGGTTACAGCCCGGAGTTTTTTGCAGACATGTGGACGACCCATCGGATTGCCTGCCTAACGTATCACAAACACCCGGGAGCAGCCTGGCCGGAAGAATGGTTTGACAAACAGAAAGTCCCGATGCCTTCAGGTGAAATAATCGATATGAAACTCTGTGAAATGGGCAGTCGTATTGGTTCAGGGAAAAATGGGGTTTGGGTTCGTGAAATTCGAAAACTGACAAAATCGGGACATCAGACCAGTCTGATAAGCACGGGATTTGAAGTGCCTCACACCCAGTTAGCGGCTCAAATGTTCAGCCGATGGTCTCAGGAAAACTTTTTCGGATATATGCTGCAACACTTTGATATTGATTCTGTTTTAGAGTATGGTGTCACAGAGTTTCCTGACACCGAAACTGTTATCAACCCGGAGTGGCGGGAAGTAAACCGATCCCGAAATTCACTTCAGAATAAATTGCGATACCGCCAGGCTCGTTTTGCAGAATTAACCATGCATCCAGAAACAGAAGATAATGGCCTGAAATATCGCAAGTGGTTGAACAGAAAGGCTGAATTGCTTGAAGAAGTCCAAAACTATGAGAATGAATTGAAGACTGTGAAGGAAAAAATAAAGGGAGTTAAAAAGCATATCACCTGGGGTGATCTACCAGAGAAAGATAAATTTTTGAAGCTACTTCCGGGCCGAAAGCGCTTGATGGACACGATCCGCATGATCGCATATCGGGCTGAAACGGCTATGGTTGGCATGTTAAAAGGACCTACTGTGGATTCACCCCAGGCAAGACGATTGTTGCAGGATCTTTTCATGACCGAAGCCGATATTTTCCCAGATCCGGAAGACAAAAAGCTTCACATCCATGTTCACAGCGCCTCACGTGCTGCTGCAAATCGCGCACTTTCAAAACTCTTTGGAGAGCTCAACAATGCGGAAGTGATTTATCCCGGAACGGAAATGCAATTGGTGTACCATCTCGG
>JAERTK010000019.1 GCA_016844935.1 Desulfobacteraceae bacterium
TTGAAAAGTTCATCTAACCGTATCAAATCGTGCGAATGCGGCAAGAGGGTTCCGAGCGCTTAACGAAATTGCGGACTGCCAACCAAACGCTCCACCAGACGCCGTATGCCATGCGGGTTTCCAAGCGTAGTCCATGCACGGCCCGGTGAGCTTGTCGTTGGAAACCATAAAAACAGCTAAATTTTTTGAAAAAACAAAACATAGCTAATTCCATGAAATATAAACCGAAAAAACATCAGTACTCTAACTGTAAGAATGAAAAGAAGAAAAAATATACTTAATACTATCGTCCATTAAAAATTGATTTAGCCATACCGATACCACCGTTTGATAATGAAGAACTCAAGATATAATTGCATTCCATATTATCCGATTAATGATTCTGCATCATTAAACGAAAATGCATATAAAAACCTAGATAACAATGAATTGATATGCTGGAGTAATTTTAAAGCAATCACTCGCTCTACATACATTATTAATAAGCTTTTAGAAAAGCAAAATAATATATGTCCAATATGTGCAGGGGGATTAGAAAACAAGAATACAGTTGTTCATCATATTAATTACAAACAATTATGTGAATTCACAGATGTTCATAAAGAAAAAAGACCTACAGTTAAAAGACCAAATAGAGTAATAAGAGTTCCTAAATGTAACATATGTCCATCTTCAGAAGCATGCATTAACAAAACGATCCTGGTACATAATAGATGTCATATGATTCTCCATAAAATGGAAGGAAGAGTCAGGAAATCTGGAATCAAACAGAATCTCTCATTAAAACCTGATGCGAAAAAAAGAAGACAGAGGCCGATAATTATTGAAAGCAGTATTAGTAAGGAGGATTGGATAAGAAAAACATCTTCTAGTGCATTGGTATTTGTAGATTTAATACTGGACAACATGAATAGTCAATCAAAAGGGCAAAGACTTCAAATAGAATATAAAAAAACATATATTAAACTCAGACCTAGAAATTTTATCTATTTTAAGCCAGAAAAAGAAAGTGTAAAAATAAGCATTGCATTGGGTGATTTATTGAATTGGAAAAAACAACTTGATCAAACAAAAATAAAGACAAAACTAAGTAAGAAAGCAAAACCAAGATTATCGATAAAAATTGTTCTGGATACATACGAGGAAAATATTGATTTAATTAATAGTGTTATTGCTGATGCAGTCAATTGTTATAATGAGAAATATTTTTAGGGTCGACCTATTTAGAGTCTAAAAGAGAAAGATTTAGTTTAAAATAAAATTCATTTGATAAAATTTTCCAACAAGTCGCTAGAGACCGAACACAATCGTGCGACTGCGTCGCCCAATTGTGTCGGCTCAGCTTGGCGTTAACTTGCGACACGATGTCGCATAGTTTGAGTGTATTCATATAGTTACATGTAGTACCCGGTATATTCCTACCGGACCCTACGCAGGCATGCTGCCGTTGCGCTGATGACGGGGTGTGAAGCCCTGCGGACAACGTACCGAATTGGGTTCAAATGGTGACAGGAGAACCCCTCCGGGAATCCTCCCCGGTTAAGGGCTAGGGTCGGATGATATGGTGAAGGTATCTGAATGTCTTTAAGCGTCGATTACAAGCGAAGGGCCTACGAGGATTAATAGGTCTTATGCCGCTGCCCAGTGTCAGCGGATGTGGTCAGGTTGCAGATCTGCTAACTGCCTGCACGGAACTGTTGTACCACCGGCGTAGAGGGCGCACCTAAGTCATCCACAGGATCAACTATGTGGAACGTGGAAACCCGGTCCCGTCGCCCCCTTTGGGGGCAGGCTAACCGTAAGGCATGCTGTTGGCGGGCCGGAGTAGGAGGCTGAAAAAAGCGAATGCCGGGCTGTAATGGTCCGGATACCGGGTGAAATATTCCCGGCTCCGTAAGGAGGCAGACGTTCAGCGCGGTGCCCGATCACGTGAACACCGGAGGAATCAGATGAAAGCGGGGAAAGCAAAAGACGGCCCTTGAGGCTGGTGCGCCCTGCATGCCTTTGGCTATTCTGACAGCTGGCCTGTAACGTGAAGCAGATGCAAATCTGTGGGAATCCCAACCAGGGAAACCTTACCGGGGGCTTGAGCCGTGTGAGGTGAAAGTCTCAAGCACGGTTCTGAGGGGGCTCGGGGATGGTAACATCCCCCGGCTACCCGGCCGCGTAGCACGCTCTGAGTATCGGAGAAGCTAAAAAGGGACGTTATTTTCATTTTGGCTAAGGTGGGTGTAGGAGGACAATGCTCATATTTTGAGCAAGGAATAAGCTCTGCGGGAAAGCCAGAGCCTTTTGCGGGTTCAGAATATGGCGGATAGCTAAATCCTGTGGGCTCTTTTTGGCCACATCCCTCCGAAGACCTCCTTTTAAGTATCTGCGGGCTGGGTGTGCACAATAATTTTCAAAGGATGGTGCAACATGAATGTAAGACAGCTCTTTGCAGCAATTATTTCGATTCTCCTTGCTGGATGTGCTGGTCAGAATCCTGTTGGCGAGCCAACCATAAAGGTGGAGCAGGTGAACCCTTCTGGATTCTTAAAGGATTACTCGCTTCTTAAAAAAGGTGGGGAGGGCAGAATGAATCTTGTTTATGTGAATCCGGAAACGGACTTCGCGGACTACGACAAGATTATGGTTGATCCTGTTACTATCTGGTCCAGCCCTGAATCGAACTTGACCAAGATATCACCCAAAGAACGTCACGAACTGGCCAACGAACTCCATGATGTCATTGTCAAGGAATTCAAGAAGAATTTCGAGATTGTCCATTCCCCAAAACCTGGCACCATGCGTTTTCGTGTCGCATTGGTGGATGCCAAGGAATCCAATCCGACCTTGGACACCATTTCAACCTATATCCCTCAGGTGCGCCTGCTACAGGCGGCGGCCACTATCGGGTCAGAAACGGCAGCCTTTGTTGGAGAAGCTACCGCTGAGGCTGAAGTCCGGGACTCGATCACCAGCGAGCTTCTGGGTGCTGTCGTGGCCCGGCGTGCAGGAACGAAAGCCCTTGCCGATAGCACATTCGATTCTTGGGGTGATGTTCGCCGCATTTTCCAAAAATGGGTCGAAAAGGTCAGAAATGATATTCTCAAGAGACAAGGCAAAGAAACTGAATAGAGCGTTTCCCTCAGTGATTAATCAAAAAACTTTCAGGCCTTCATAGCGAAAGATAAGACGTTCAATGCATAATCGTGAGCAAGGTGCTACGCTGCTTTCTACACCGCTAATGAAAAGTCCATGGGCGGTTAACCCCTACAGATTGAACTGAGCGGGGCTGACTGAATTCGATATGAAGCACAGAGTGCCCCCCGCTCAGATTCAATCTTGTGTTCAAGAAGCCCGGTATGGTGGTACGGAATTTGTTATATGGGAAATGGTTCGTTACGGAAAACAGGGATGGTGCGCCCGGTAAAAAAGTTGTCGGCGGCGGGCCCCAATTTTGGGTTTTGAGCGAGGGATATTGTCAATAGCACTCTGGAAAATGCTGTTCCAGAACACGAAAAGCGCAATTTTTGAAAAACGGTCTTCATGCGGGCGCACCACACCGTTTAGCTGAAACGGGCAATTTGCCGTGGATTCAGCCATAAAAAGAATCCAAAAATAATGATCCCTCGAAGAGGGATTCCGAATACCAGACGCGTTAACTGCTCTTTGACATTATTCAGCCAAAAATGACCTTCGGGTTCGTTTCCTGATACTGGAATTTACCGGGAAACAGCGAGCAGACATACCTGAGCTTTCCGCCACAACTGCTGCAATACAAGGGCTCAATTTCCGGCATGGTGATCCGTTCCAGGTTTTCCGAGTCAAAACCGTTACCCAGTTCAATGAGGCCCCGAATACGGTCCAGCGATGCGGAAGCGTTGGGGCTCATAAACCCGTAGTATCGGATTTTCATGAACCCGGTCGGCAGTACGTGCTGCAGAAAACGCCGAATGAACTCCATGGCATCCATATTCATGGTCCTGTCCCGGTTGCTTCCGGTTTTCCGGTAGCGGATGGTGACGATCCGCCCTTTGACCTTCACAATACGGTGATCGGAGATGGCAACCTTGAAAACATAAGGCGCCAGGTATTTGATGGTCTGCTCGGCTGTTCCGACGGCCTGAATGTTGACATTCCATTCCAGTTTCCATACATCCGGGGAAATCCGGTCCACCAGCCCGGCCGATTTCATCAAGTCACGAAACTTGGCCCGATAGATACGGGAAAGCGCCCGGACCGGGAGATAGAAGTTTTCCGGTGAAGCATGCCATTTACCGTCAACGGTGGAAAAAGCACCCCCCGGGGCCAGATAATGAATATGGGGATGATACTGAATCTGCCGTCCCCAGGTGTGCAGCACTCCGAAAAACCCGGGCATATCACCTCCCATGTATTTTTCATCGGGGGTGAGCTTTTTCATGGCTTCCGAGGATGCTTTGAAGAGCGCATTGTAGGCCGCCCGCTGGTTGCTTCGAATGAAAAACCGTATTTGCTCGGGCACGGTGAAGGTGATCATGAAATGATGGCCCGGCACCTGGCGGTCCGCCTGGCGGTTCATCCATTCGAGTGTTTTCCGGTGCTGACAGTTGGGGCAGTGCCGGTTGCCGCAAGACCGAAACACGTGATGGATTTCGCCGCAATCCGTACACTGGTAAACGGTGGTTCCGCGGGCGGATGTCCGACATGAGACAATAGCGTCCATGACTTTCAAATGGTTTCGGGGAATGGCATCACCAAAGCGCTGGATATATTCAGGGCCGAATTGAACAAAGATATCTCGAATGGTCATCGCAAAAACCCTTTCATCTGGCAGTTAATGATTTCAAAGGCATCTTCCTGACCTTTGGTTGTCAGATGCAGGTAGACCATTGTGGTTTGCAGAACAGCGTGCCCGAGATACCGCTGGATGACACGGAGATTGACACCCGCTTCCAGCATATGGGTTGCGTATGAATGACGAAGGGTATGGATGGTCACACGACGCTTTTTGATGCCGGCGGCGATGACGGCTTTCCGCAATGCCCCCTGAACGCTTTCGATGGACATGGGCGTTTTAGAGGTTGGAGCCTTTTGGTGTCCTCTTCCCAGGGCGGGAAAAATCAAATTGGGGTTCCTGTGAGTTGCCCAATACTGGCGCAGTAAAATCAGGGTCTCATGGGGAAGGGGCACAAATCGATCTTTTGCGCCTTTACCCCGATGGACATGAATGCGCATTCTGTCGCTGTCGATATCGGAAACCTGAAGGTGAAGGGCCTCCTGCAATCGAAGCCCGCAGGAATAAACCGTGGACAGGAAAACATAATTGTGAAATGTTTTAACCTCTTGCAAGATATGGTACACTTCCTCACGGCTCAAAACACACGGAAGCTTCTGCTCCCTTTGGGCCTTCAGGATCTCAAAAATGTGCCAATCCCGCTGGAGCACATTGACGAAAAAAAACTTCAGTCCGGAATAGCAAATTTTCAAAGTGCTGGATGCCCAGTTACAGTCATTGCGCCGAAAGAGCAGGTATTCCTGGAGTTCCTCCTCGGTGATGTCGCGAGGGTCTTTGCCATCGAAATGTTCCATGAGCATCCGAACGGCCCTAGCGTAGCATTGCTGAGTACGTTCACTCATTCCGGCGAGTTGAAGAGACTTGACGGTCTTGTCGTACCAAGGTGTTTGCAAAGGTTTGTGCATGATACCTCTCCTTTTTTGAAAGAATTTACGTTGATACGGAGAGGTATC
>JAERTK010000020.1 GCA_016844935.1 Desulfobacteraceae bacterium
GACCCTATTGAGGGGCTTCTGATTCTAGCAAACCCATCATCAATCTGAAATTGAAGGAGGCAAGAAAATGGCGGAAGTAGAAACAATGGACCAGGCGGTGAAAGCCATGGCGGAAAGGGAAGGGAAATACCTCACCTTCACCCTGGCGGAAGAAGAGTACGGGATCGGCATCCTGAAGATCAAGGAGATCATCGGAATGATGCCGATCACATCCGTACCCCAGACACCGGAGTTTGTCAAAGGGGTCATCAACCTTCGGGGGAAGGTGATTCCGGTTATCGACCTGAGGCTCCGTTTCGGCATGGGGGAAATGGATTACACCGACCGGACCTGCATCATCGTGGTGGAGATTGACGGCCAGGCAGGGACGGTTCTGATCGGCATTGTGGTGGACTCCGTATCAGAGGTGTTGAACGTCAAGGGCGACGAAATTGAGGATACGCCCACCTTCGGCACCAAACTTGACACCGAGTATATTCTCGGTATGGCAAAAATGAAAGGAGGTGTCAAAATCCTGCTCCATATTGACCGGGTCTTGAGCAGTAAAGAAATCGCCGCACTTGAAAAAGCAGCGTAATGGTTAATAGCCAATGGTCATTAGTCATCGGTCATTGTCGATTGACAAATGAAGAATGGCAAATAGCACATGGAAAAAGGAGGAAAACGGATGAAGAACATGAAATTAGGTGCGAAAATCGCATTGGGATTCGGCGTCCTGATTATCATTGCGGCAATCCTTGGCATCGTCGGTGTCGTGCAGATGGGCACGGTGGAAACTGAAACCACGAAGCTTGCTGAAGAGTATATCCCTGAAGTGGACATGGCTGTTGATTTACGGGGCGGCGCCAACCGCATGATGTATGCCATGCGCGGTTACGGCTATACAGAGGACCCGAAATACTATGACCAGGCACAAAAGGAGCTTCAGGCGGTAGAAGACAGCATTGAAGTGGGCCGAAGGCTTGATAGGAAGGCGAAGAGCCTCAAGGCGCTGAAAGGACAGCTGGATAGCGCCACCGAAGCCGTGGACGAATATAAGGGCCTTGTCAAGCAGACAGTGGAAACCGTTGCGAAAATGGATGCCAACAGGAAGGTCCTCGATGCATCGGCCCAAAAATACGGCACCAATGCCAATGACTTTCTGGCGGGACAGAACGCGGCTTTTAAGAAGGATCTGGCCGAGCGGCAGAAAAAAGTCCAAACCGTCACCGGTATCGTCAACGTGGGCACCAAGGTGCGGGTGGCCAACTTCAGGGCACAGGCCACAAACGATATGGCGCTCATGCGGGAAGCCATGGATATCCTGGGCGGGTTAAAGAAATACACGGATGTGCTGCGGCCCATCACCCGGGCTCCGGCGGACATCAAACGGATCGACGATACGGAGGCGGCCGCTAAAAAGTATGCCGACAACATGGCGGCGTATATCAAGACAAGCAAAGAGATGTCTGCCGCCGGTCGGGAGATGGATGCCGGCGCCGTCCGGTATATGAAGAACTGCAACGATTTCCTGGCAGGCCAGAACGAAAAAATGAAGCAGGAGTTTGGTGAAGTCGGTGCCAACCTTGATGAACGTCTTCACAAAATCACCCTGATCAACGACATTATCGACCTGGGGAACAAGGTCCGTGTCGTGAACTTCAAAGCGCAGGCCACGCAGTCCCCCAAACTTATTCGGGAGGCTATTCAGACCTTCGGTGCCATAAAAGGCATCTCGGCGAAATTACGCGAAATCACCCATATTGCCGAGGATCTTGAGCGTATCGACGAAATAGATGCCGGAGCCGGCATATATCTGGCGGCCATGAAAGAGTACCTGAAGAACTACCTTCAGCTCGATACCATCCGAAGCGTGATGGATGAGGCGGCCGGCCGGTATGTGTCCCAGTGTGAAGCCTTCCTCGATGGTCAGCAGAAGGCCCTGGCAAACGACATGTATGAGCGGAACACGAAGATTACTTTGGTCAATGACGCCATTGACCTGGTGAACGACACAAGGGTTAAAGCCTTTAAGGCCCAGGCCCTCCAGAACCCCGATTTCATGGCGGACGCCCTCACGAACTTCCCCAAAATGGGGGAGAAATTCGGGGCGCTGAGAAAGATCACGCGACTGGATGTGGACCTCAAGCGGATCGAGGCGGTTGAGGCGGCCGGAAACGCCTACAAAGACGCCATGGTGGATTTCCTGGGCAACTGGAAGAACATGCAGGCGCTTGGCGGCAAGCGTAACGACGCGGGCGGAAGTGTGATTGCCGCCTGCAAGGCCCTGGCCAATGCGGGCATGGATGCCACCACCAGGATCTCCAACGATGCCATGGCCCTCCTGCAAAGCGCATCCTTGATCATGATTATCGGGCTGATAGTGGCCGTTGTGTTAGGGGTGTTGATTGCCATCTTTATCACCCGGAGCATCACCGGTCCCATCAGACAGATCATCTCCGGCCTCAACGAAGGATCCGACCAGGTGGCATCCGCCTCCGGGGAGGTATCATCGTCAAGCCAGTCCCTGGCCGAAGGATCATCCGAACAGGCGGCATCCATTGAGGAGACATCGGCATCCCTTGAAGAGATGTCTTCCATGACCAAGCAGAACGCGGATAATTCCGGTCAGGCGGACAGCCTCATGAAGGATGCCAACACCGTGATCGTGGAGGCGAACGGGTCCATGGTGGACCTGACCCAATCCATGGATGAAATCTCCAAGGCGAGCGAAGAGACCTCCAAGATCATCAAGACCATTGATGAAATCGCATTTCAGACCAACCTCCTGGCACTCAATGCAGCGGTTGAGGCGGCCAGGGCCGGCGAGGCGGGAGCCGGGTTTGCGGTTGTGGCCGACGAGGTCAGAAACCTGGCCCTCCGGGCGGCGGAGGCGGCCAAGAACACGGCCGAGCTCATAGAGGGTACGGTAAAGCGGGTTGATGACGGCACATCCCTGGTGGAGAAAACCAACACCGAGTTCAGCAAGGTGGCGGAAAGTGCTGGGAAGGTGGGTGAACTGGTCAGTGAAATTTCAGCTGCTTCCAAAGAGCAGGCCCAGGGGATCGAGGAAGTGAATACGGCCGTGACTGAAATGGACAAGGTGACCCAGCAGAATGCGGCCAATGCGGAAGAATCGGCGTCAGCCGCGGAAGAGATGGCCGCCCAGGCCGAAGAAATGAGGAGCTATGTAAATGAACTGGTGGCCATGGTGGGCGGAAAATCGGGACATGGAACCACGGCCCACACCCCGTCGGCGAAAAAAAAGGCTCCCATACTTAAGAGGCCGGTCCTCGGAAAGGTGAAAGCCCTTGGGGCCCCGGCCAAGAAAAAAGGTCCCAACCCCGAAGACGTTATCCCCATGAAAGACGATGACTTCGCGGATTTTTAAACTTTAAACATAGATAGCCAAGATGACAGGGCGCGGGCAGGATACTGAGCCCGTTGCCCCGTCATCAACTTCGATGCAAAAGAATATGATATTGCCGCGGCTTCTCTGGGATATCCCAGGGGAGAAAACCTCTTACGGACAATGGCCTTTCACGGAAAAAAAGATCCTGTCTCAGATCCAGTCCATTATGATTTGCTCATTTTTCCCTCGTTCCCACGCTCTGCGTGGGAACGGTGCGAACGGACGCTGAGCGTCCACAGTGCATTCCCACGCTGGAGCGTGGGAACGAGAGGGGAACGGGGCGTCGTTTGAAAACAAAGAAGCTGTTCCCGGAGCCTCATATGCCGTATCTTATTCTTATATTTGTCACGATCATGACCTGTTCTCCTGTTTATGCCGTTCACGCCGGGGCGATCAAGGCGGAAACGTTTCAAAGACTTGACAAGATTCGGGAAGACAAAAAGAAACAGCTTTTTGAATATCTGGAGCGAATCAGCAAGAATGCAGACGCCATAACCTCAGATGAACTCATGCTGGAGTTTTTTCACATAAAGAGAAAGTACTATCGTCTAAAAAAAACCAGCCCTCCTCCGGCAGAACTGAAGCGCTTGATCAACGATCTCAAAAATGGTGTTCGTCGCCATTACATCCGTAACTACCTGTCATTCTACGATATCCTGTTCGTTGACAAGGAGGGGGATATATTTCATACCATCAGACGTCAGGGCGACTATCATAAGAACATCTTTGAGGGAAAGCTTGCAAAGACAACCCTTGCCCAACAACTAAGGCATCACCCCGATAAAACATTTGTCGATTATGAATACTATTCCGTTTCAGATGAGCCCTCGGCATTTCTTGTGGAACCCGTTATGAAGGATGGATGTCTCGCAGGATGGTTTGTTCTTCAGTGCTCCATAAACAAGATCAACAACATGTTTACCGAGGAAACGGGATTGGGCGCTACCGGCGAGGTCTTCCTGGTCAACAGGCAGCAGTACATGCTGACGGAATCCAGGTTTTCCAAAGAGTCGAGCATCTTGAATCTGCACATGTCCCAAAAGAACATAGACGCCAAGTTCAAAGAAAGATCCGGACACAAGATTGTCACTGATTATCGAGGATTCAGGGCACTCACTTCATTTGAGGTGTGCCGTATCGGCAGTAGTGAATGGCTCTTGATCGCTAAGATTGACGAGGCCGAAGTCATCACCGAACAGTACACGAAAAGGAAAAAGGAATTGCGGGGTGTCATTGCGCCGATTCTCAGGAAACAAAAACCCCAACCATGTATCGCCATGCGTGTCGAGAGCAAGGTGGTAGAGGTCGACATGGATGAGTTCCGCAAAGCTGACAACCGCGAAATGATCTGCACCTACGGTGTATCCACATGCACGGCCATTATCGTCACTTTTCCGGGAAAATTTGCGTATATGAGCCATATGAGCAATCTGGACGTGGTGTATGGGGGAAAGTCCACGGATCTGATAGGACACATTTTCAAGCGGATAAAGACCTTTGACATATATGAATACGAGCGGCGAAAACTGGTCGTCACCGTGATCGCAAATCATTTGGACAGCATCGTGAACATCATCGACAAGCTGGTGGAGCAGGGGCTGCTGCTCTCACAGATAAAATTCATATGTGCTGATTCAGAATATGGCAATGTGCTTCATGATTACCTCAACAACCGGACCTTGATTGAATGGGAGATGGATAAGGAAAACGGGAGGAAGCTCAAACAGTGCGCCGCGGGTGTGAAATCGGTTGGGATGGTGGTTAAGGATCTCATCGGTTACAACCCCCAATAAAGAAAGGGTCCATACACACCCGTTATTTGAGCATTGCGTATAAGCTTTTTCCATGCTGCTTTCTTTGTCATGCGCTTCATGCGGATCCGCTTTCCAGGCAAAATAATTCTTGGTTTAGGGTTTCGGCGGAAATAACCGCATGTTTGGCCTATTTCTCGTCTAAAATGTCCCTCAACTTTTGCGACAATTCTTTCATCTTGAAGGGCTTCTGAATAAAACCGCTGCAACCTCGATCCATTATTTCGGTAGCGATTCCATTCATGCTGTACCCGCTTGCGAGAAGAACTTTTACGTCAGGGTTGATCTCCTTGAGTTTGTCATAAGTCTCGCTACCACCCATATCCGGCATGATCATGTCCAAAAGCACCATGTCAATCCGTTCCCTGTCTTTATCGTAGGTTTCTATGGCTTCCTTTCCGCTTCTCGCTGTCAGGACTTTATAACCCAACGGCTTAAACAGTTCCTCGGCAACCTCAATGATCATATCCTCATCGTCTACGAAAAGAACCGTCTCCGTTCCCCTTAATGTGTCCCCGGCGGGCTTCTTCTCTTCAATGATCCCATTTTCAGAAGCAGCCAGATAAACATTAAAAGTGGCGCCATGACCCTTTTCGCTGTAGACATTGATGAATCCGCCGTGATTTTTGATGATGCCATAGGCGGAGGCCAACCCCAAACCGGTGCCTCGACCCATCTCTTTGGTGGTAAAGAAAGGCTCAAATATCTTTTTCCGGGTTTCTTTATCCATTCCGACGCCTGTGTCGGTAACGGAGATTTTCACATACTCCCCGGGTTCAATAGCAAACGGCTTCACATCCGTTTCATCAAGGGTCACATTCTCCGTTTCCAGATACAGGTCGCCACCCCCGGGCATTGCCTGCCAGGCATTGACGTAAAGATTCAAGATGACCTGCTCAATCTGCCCCCGGTCGACCTCTACGGACCAAAGGTTCTCTTCGTATTTTCCATGTATGGTGATCTCCTTTTTTGTCCGGCCAAACATGCGATTTTGCTTTTTGATGAGTTCATTTAAATCAGTTGGCTTAATCTCATATTTTCCACCTCTGGCAAAGCCCAGGAGTTGCCGGGTTAAGTCGGCGGCGCTTTCAATATTTTCCTCTATCCCCTTCAGGTGTCGAAAATCAGGATGGGAAGTCTCCTTATCCATCAGCATAATCGAAGCACGTCCCTGGATGGCCATAAGGAGATTGTTAAAATCATGGGCGATACCACCCGCCAGGGTGCCCATGGCCTCCATTTTCCGGGCTTGCTGGAGTTGGGTTTCAAGCCTGTGTTTCCCGGAAACATCCCGGTCCATACCCCGAAATCCTACCGGCATATCTTTTGAATCCCTCAAAAGATATGCCGAGGTCTCAATAAATTTTTTGGTACCGTCTTTTCTTACGGTTTCCCACTCCAGGTTTTTCGTGGGTTTTCCAGTGGTGTAAACATTGTTGAATACTTTAAACACCTTTTTAGCGGTCTCTTCAGTCATGTATTGCCGATTATTCATCCCTATCAATTCTTCCCTGGCATATCCCCGTATTTCGCACATTGCATCATTTACAAATGTAAAGTTACCCGTAAGATCAACTTCATAATAGCCCTCTTCCATGCTTTCAAGAATGCTTCGATATTTTTCTTCACTTTCCCTCAGAGCATCCTCTGCCTGTCTATGCTCCATAATCAGAGACCATTCACGCAGAGTTCGTTCGGCAATGTGCGGCATGCCTGTAAAGGTCAATGCCGATTTGACCACATAGTCAAATGCCCCCTTTTTTATTGTTTCTACCGCAGCCTGTTCATCCCCGTGGCTTGTCATTATCACCACGGGGAACCGGGCCATCCCTCCCTTTGGGGGCAGGAGTTCTATCCCGAGGCCGTCAGGCAAGCGCAAATCGGCGATGACCAGGTCGGGAGTTGATTTCGCCAGATAGTCCTTCGCTTTTTCCAGGCTGATCGCAACTGAAATACTGAACTTGCCATGGGGCTCAAATGCACGACGCACAAGTTCAGCGTGACCTTCTTCGTCTTCCACAAGTAGAATCTGTACGGTTTTTTCGCTCATAAACGACCCTGCTTTTTTGGTTGGTAAATGGTTCCGGCTAGGGTTTACGATTCCAGCCCAACCAATAGAACCCGAAATCATTCATCAACTGTGTGAATTTTTCAAAGTCCACCGGTTTTGTCAGATAGCTGTTGGCGTGGTTATCATAGGCGCCCGCCATATCCTGTTCAGACTCGGACGTTGTGAGTATCACCACCGGAATACGTCGTAGTTTCTCGTCGGCCTTGATCTCCTTCAAGACATCCAGGCCATCAATCTTTGGAAGCCGTAAATCCAGAAGGATCACATGTGGAGCAGGGCTTTTCTTTGAATCGGTATACTTCCCCCGCCGGAATAAAAAATCCAATGCCTCCTCTCCATCAATGATATGATAAATCTTGTTGGCAACCCTGTAATCATCGAAACTACGCATGATCAATTCCGCATGATCCATGTTGTCCTCGACAAGCAAGATATTCAAAGCTTCCCCATCCATCAGCTATACCTCCTTTGTTTTCCGCGCCTCTTCGCCTGGAATCGTAAAGCAAAAAGTGCTCCCTTTTCCGATTCCCTCTGATTCCACCCAAATACGACCACCATGTACCTCCACTATTCGCTTGACAATCGCCAATCCCACCCCGGTGCCCTCGGTATCCTGGTCCAGTTTGTCGAAAAGGCCAAAGACCCTCTCGTGGTATTTGGGGTCAATGCCTTTTCCGTTGTCCCTGACATAAAAGATGGTTTCATCGACCTCCTGCCTCGTCCCCAACTCAATAAGGGGTCTGGTCTGATATCCCATGAAACTGCCGGCATTGGTTAACAGATTATCGAGCACCTCCCGCATCCGGAGACGATCTGCGTAAATCACCGGAAGGTCCTGCACGATTTCAACTTCGAGATTGTCCGGCATACGACCTTCCAACATCCTCAAGGATTCATGGGCCAGGTCAACCATGGAGATCTTTTCGGAGGGATTGACCATACGCCCGATACGGGACAGCGCCAATAGCTCGTCTAAGAGGCAATGCATTTTCTCCGCCGCGCGGGCGATACGAGCCATATCCGCCTTCATCCGTTCAGTGTTGCCTTCGATTGCATCTTTCTCTATCATCCCCAAAAACCCCTTTATTGTGATAAGCGGGCTCTTTAGATCATGGGAAACGGTGTAAGTGAATTGCTCCAGTTCAGCGTTTTTGACTTCCAATTCGCTAATTAATAGCTCTCTTTCTTGTTCCGTCTGCTTGAGAGAGGTGATATCAACAAAATTCACAACGACTTTTTCCAGTTCATTGTCTTTAGAAAAGACTGGAATTGCATTGACCATTACCCATGTTACATAATCTCTGTCAGGTCTGTTGATCCCAAGAACATAATCATGGATTGGTTTCCTTGTTGAAAAAACCTTGCTTACAGGATAGTCCTCAACTTTCATGGCAGTCAAATCTTCATGTAAAAAATTCCATGCGGGATCAATCGTTTTCTTCCCGGACAATTGCTCGAATGTCAGGCCGAGGACGTTTGTTGCCTCCGGATTACTCAGTAGGATACTTGTATCGCCGGCATGCACAACCACTCCAACGAGAAGATTATCCAACATTGATCTGTATTCTTTCGCGGTCTTCGGTAAGGTCTCCTCTGCCTTCCTGCGTTGAAAGACTTCATTTTCCAACGCTTTGACCTTTTGTTCCAGTTCCTCGTAAGTTGGTTTTTTAGACATCAGAAAATCCTCCGGTTGCCAGGCGTACAAAAACAGTCCATATCTACGGCGTTATCAGGCGTTTACAGTATGCTATACGGCTGCACGCCTGCTGCCTTGTATCTTCGGCAAAAGAGGCGTTTGCAGATTTTAGGTGGTATCTTTTATGAGCCTTTGAGTCCGGCAGGGATTACCACTCAGCTTAGGTTATTTTCGCAGGGGTGTATTTTCAATGAAAAACACTGTACAACACATCAAGACCTGCGTCTGAAAAAACCTTGTTTTGCGCTATGTCCACATTATGGAATGATCCGCATCACAAGGGGGGCAACCCCGTCTTTCACTAAAGAAAGCTTTTGAGCCAGTCCATATGAGATATCCAGATCACGTCCCTCGATAAAAGGACCTCTATCCGTAACCACCGCTTTGGCTTTTTGACCCGTGTTCGGATTTTCCAGCTCCATTTCGGTTCCAAAAGGGAGATCCCGATGGGCGACTGTATTTTCATACATGTTATAAGTGGCGCCATTTGCCATGGGTCGGTTATGGTAAGGCTCCCCGTACCAACTGGCAACCAACGTCTGTTCTTCAGGGTAAGATGGAATGGGAACACGGATTTTCGTGCCCGGTTGCAGCCGCTTAGGATCTTCGATGCCGTTTGCTTCAATCAAATCATTTACATTAACATGAAATTTTTTAACTGCCAATGCCCACAAAGTATCGCCGCGTTTGATCGTATACTCTCTCAATTCCTGGGTATCTTTTTGAGACGTCTTTTCAGGTGGGGGTTCACCCGCTGCCTTTTTAACAACTGAATTTTCAACAGCGGGTTTTTGTGTTTGTTCGAGGATGGTTTCAAATGAATCCTTACCCGTAACAATCGCCCCTTGTTTCAGGAACCAATTGCCTGTTCTTGAAGAACGTCCAACTGCGTGGGGATTGACACGTTTAAGTTCTGCCCAGGATACTTTCATCAAATCGGTTACTTTAGAAATCGTATCGCCCTTTTCTACCATATAAGACATGCGTTCACCTCTACTGATACGTGAAGGTTATTATGGGG
>JAERTK010000021.1 GCA_016844935.1 Desulfobacteraceae bacterium
GCCGTAGCAGTTCTTTTTGGGCACCCCTGCCTTCGCCTACACGTCACCTCCTTTCAGGCCCATGACGTAAATTTCACCTGTAAGTTAGGGACCATCCGGCCGCACCTCAGAAAACGATCGCTTATGTCGAATATCCAGAGCCGCAATGGAGTGTTGAAATTTTTCAGATAAAATCGTATCTTTCTGCCGCGGGGCGTTTATGTTGATATTTGTGAAAGGAGAACGCGTGCATTTCACACGGTTTAAACAAGTAAGGCGTAACACTTGCGCCTGTTGCCGTTCACCCGAGGAAAATCCATGGATGTAAATGATTCGGAACTGATGCACTTTGTGAACATGGATGACCCCGGGAGCGTCCTTAAAGAAGTCAAAACGACTGTCTTAACAATTCTTCCAACCTTTGATTTTACGCCCATTGATCTTGCCTTCATGGATTTTGTGGACTTGTTCGCCGGGAATTACCCCGGCTACCGCAAATGCAATACCCGTTATCACGACTTAAAGCACACCACTGACACCTTCATGGCGTTGGCCCGGTTGATTCACGGCGCCACCACAACGGGGGTAAAAATCACCGAGCGGGGGACTTCTCTCGCCCTGATCAGCGCCCTGATGCATGATACCGGCTACATTCAAGCCACCGATGACCAAACGGGAACAGGCGCCAAATACACCATCAGCCACGTGGATTTGAGCATTGACTTCATGTCAGATTATTTCAACGATAAGGGTTACCCTCGGGAGGACTTTATTTTCTGCCGAAACATTGTCCGGTGCACGGGGCTTGACGTGGGCCTGGAACGTATTCAGTTTGAAAATCCCGAAAATGAACTGCTGGGAAAAATACTGGGAACAGCGGATCTACAGGGCCAGATGGCAGACCGGGCTTATCTGGAAAAGCTCATCTACCTCTACCATGAATTTCGTGAAGGTGGGGTCACGGGGTATGATAGCGAATTGGATTTATTGAAAAAAACCCCCGATTTCTACCGAATGACCTTGAACCGTTTTGACAAAGAACTCGGGGGTGTCTGGCGTTACATGCGGCAGCATTTCAAGTCACGCTGGGGTCTGGACCAGGACCCCTACAAAACGACCATCGAAGAGCACATTGCCTATCTTAAGCACACCCTTCGATATCATTTGGACGACTACCGTACACACCTGCGCCGGGGCTGCCTGGTTCCCGATGTGGACGAACTGGTCAAGATTCACCACCAACTCAACAACAGCGACCCACCATGAAGGAAAATCAATTTCTGCTCATCGATAGCTGTTAACGCACTCAATATATTCGTCCCTATCCATTCTTCCGATACCACACCAGTAGGCCGGCCAGTTGATGTCATCGATGATATTGGCATCATCATGTCCCGAGTAGTAAGAACGCGCGTAATGTCGCCGGTCATCGGCGTCAATTGTCATTTTCGGGTTGAGGTCAACCAGGGACTCCTCCAGGGGCATTCTTGTTGAATAGGCTTCATTAAATACATAATAGGTGCTGAAATCCGGCGAGGAAAGCCCCAGATCACAACTGATGGAGCGGTAATCCAGCGGTTTCCAATCCTCTCCACGGAGGGTGAGTACCTTGAACGCCGGGTTGTTGCCGAACTGGGGGCTCACCGCTGGGGTAACGACGGTCGCTTTGTACGCTTCACCGTCCAAATCCAGTATCAGCCGGTATTCGTCCATATGGGTATGGCCGGAGAAAATGATGTCAATAACAGATTGATATTTCCGGCATATTTCCAGGAATCGGGTCTGGCAGGATTCCGTCCAGAAAACTTGAGCATCAGAGATCTTCCCACTCGCGTTCATATATTTCTGGACCGTACTGTAAACGCTCATTCCGGTGGGTATATGGGAGACCATAAAAACTCTCTTTTTGTCCGTATGCGCCTTTTGAAGAACCTGTTCCAGCCAGTCGAGTTGGATTGTGGCGGCGTTATCAGATGCATCCGTACAATCGTCCGTCCTGTGTTTTGAAAAAAGAATGCTGTTCACACACACAAAAAGCACTTTGGCGCCGGGAGGCTCTGCAACGAAATACCCCCCAGCCGGGTAAGTGCTGAAATAGTCTTCCCGGTCAGCCCAACCCAGAAGAAACGTATTGTAAAATGCTTCGGCCGTATCAGCCAGAAATGCTCCTCCCGGAACCAGCAGGTAGTCACCGGCGTAGGAATCATTGTTGCCGAGGGTAAACATCACCGGAACCGAGCCCATCCGTTCACGAACCTGAGTAGAAAAAAACACCACTGTCTTGTAGACAAAAGAACGCAATGCGCCATGATCTTCTTCACCGTAGAGTTCAAAAAATGTTTCAGGAAAATTGTGCGCCAGGATGTCACCAGGGAAAATAACCGCCTGGCCCTCACCGACACTCCGGGATGCTGCGTCAAGAGCCTGTTTTAAAAGGGGATAGTTGGTTTCCTGGCCCCATGATGAAAGATCGGTGACAGTTGAACTTTCAAAAATATCCGCCCACTCTTCCACAGGGGAATTGACCAGGTCATCAAAAATAGTCGTGTCGTAAAAAGGGGTGAAATGAACATCAGAGATGATCACAAGCGGCACTTTCGACTGTGTAGACGTCCCGGAAGAATCATTGCTGCAACCGCTTGATAGAAAAATAATCAGGACACTTACCATCAACAACGCATAACAACGGCACCCTTTTGAGATAGGCATTTTTTTCATTTATCCTTTCTTCCCAACATATTCTACCAGTCCCCGGACCACCTTTTCGGCATCCCGCTGGCGCAATTCCTCGAACCGTAACGCCCAGGCATGATCCGTATAAGCCAGATTCCGTAACTCCAGCATCACTCTGATGCGGGCCGGATTGTTTCTGAGTACCAAGAGGTTCTGGCCGCGAATGACGGTTCCCGCTCCCAGGAAAGCCTGCATGGATTTTGCAAAATATTTCGATGCACGATCCGCCCTCCCGGTTCTTCTGTTTCGATAATACAGAATCAGAGGGGCGTTGGGTGCACTGTGATCGATATCCGCGTGAAAGGATAGGAAAATGCGCCGGTTTTGAGGCACATTCTTGAAAGCCTTCCTTGCAATATCCACGCGGCGGGAAAGGTTTCCGTTACGCCCGCCTATGGGCCAATGGGCCCTTTTGTTTCCTTTATTGTACCCTAAGCTGTTATAAACCTCGTTTTTTTCGTTGACGAAGGTCTGAACCGGCGGATCGGAATGACGCATCAGATGATTGGGACTCAGCAGGGTGAGGGTCACCCGGGCCCCGTGCAGGCGGAGCATCACATATACCCGCAGGGCAATGTCGTAAACGTATTCGTCTTCAACCACATACACCTTGTTGCCATTACCGTCCAGGTTGGCCACCACAGCGCCCGGATCCAGCCCCCCATGCCCCGGGTCCAGCACAATATGCCACCCTTTCAGCCGATCGCTGAGACGTCCCATCCGGGAAATCTTTCCATCAAAAGCGGCCTGGAGTTTCCGGGCACGTTTAAAGGTGTTCCAGAGTGACAGGGGGGCATTTTCATAATACCGGCGATCCTTCTGGCGGTGGGCTTTTGGGCGATTGCCATAGTAGGGACCGTTTCCGGTTTTGATTTTCTTGAACCCGCCCGAAGAACCCATCAGGTCATCCCAGTTGATCTCGCTGATTTTGAGCCATTCCTTTCCTTTTCGCAGCAGTGGATTGACCTTCAATCGATCCCCGGGATGAATCAGAGCTGTTCTCATATGGTTCGTACGCTTCAAGTCCGCCACACTCATCTGATGGAGACGGGCGATTCGGCCCAGGGAATCGCCTTTTTTGACAGTATAAATGCCGAAACTCTTGGCCGGCTTTGTCCCCAGCTGAAGTTCTTGGCCCGGATAAATCCGGTTGGAGGTGAGCCCGTTGAGTTTTTTGATATCCGCTACTTTCATGCCATAGGCTTGCGCCACTTCCCAGAGTGCATCGCCGCGTTCCACAATATGGATGTGGGGTTTCGTCGCTTTGAGACGCAACTCCTGCCCCACCACAATTTTGCTGCCGTCAAGATCGTTGATGCGCTTTATCTCGGATACGTTCATTCGGTATTTGAGAGCGATTGAAGACAATGTCTCTCCCGAACGCACCACATGTACCGCTTCGTCCAATGAAGACGGCCTCAACTGCAGCGTCTGCCCTGGATATATCCGGTTCTTCTTAAGACCGTTCAGTTGTCTTATCAGGCTCACGGCCACATCGAAGCGCTGTGCAATGGCGGACAGGTTGTCCCCCGGCCTGACCTTGTATTCAAACAGTTCGTTTTCAACTTCTTCACCGGTTTGTTTTTCTACGGATTCCTTTCCTGAGGATTCAAACAGCTTAAGGGACATCCCCGGCTTGATGACGTCCGTGTTTAAATGATTTCGTTTCTTGATTTCGGAAATGGAAAGATTGTATTGCCTTGCGATATCCCATAGCGCCTCCCCCTTTCTGACCACATGGATAGCGGGCTTTTTGGCCGGGTCCCCAAATGAACCCAGCTTAAGTTTCTGGCCCGTGTATATTCGACCCCCTGAGATGCGGTTCAGCTTTCTCAGCCTCGAAATGGAAACATTCCATTGGAGGGCTATTTCAGAAAGGGTATCGCCGCTCTTGACGATATACCAACGGGTGGAGACGGAATTGATCCGAAGGCGCTGTCCTTCAAAGATTTTGTCGCTGCGTAATTTGTTCCACTTTCGTAACGTTTTGATGGGAACTTTGTAGCGAAGAGCGATCCCCCCCAGGGTGTCGCCCTTTTTGACGATGTAAACAGATTGGGATTTCACTTTCCCCGCCTGGACCCTGGGGACATCCCCGCCGACCGGAGTAATGAGCAAGGATGTTGAAAGGAAAAAGGTAAATAAAAATGTGCGGACGGCTTTAAAACGGTGATATGATCGTAGTAGATGAACCGGATTCATATTTCAGTGTCGTGTCACTGGAAATGGAAAAAATGTCATGGTCCGATCTTTTTACCACGGAGACACCCTTTCAGGCAATAACTATTCCCAGTCATGCCCCCAGATGCCGGTCATAGATTCCTGCCGTCGGTTTTTCACTCCTGCGCCATCCCGTTTCATGGGAATACCTCCAGGTGTTAGGTCCCATCAGAAGGACATGGGTGCTTCCGTCTGTCTCCTCCTACGGCGTGACCATATTGAAATTGGATTTAGGTTTGTCGAAAAGGAGCAGAAACCGCACCAGATCAATGCGACTGCCGCTGGTTTGAAGATCATCCGAAAAAATGGTTTCCTTGATGCCTGCCTGACCCACGAGCATTCTAAGAAAAAGGTCGTGGGTCAGCTCCACTGTGGCGTTGGCATCCGGGACGGGAGGGGATCTGTGGTGGTGTAAAACGCCGTTTTCAAGCGTCAGCACATAGCTTTCATCCCGATCCGTAAAAATGACGTTGATGGCCATTTCCCTCCCGGCGGCGTCAGGTCCATTGAGTCGTACGGCCATGCTGTCAAAAAACCTGGGCAACGGCGTCAGTTTGAGAATACCCATGGCACTTTCCAGATCGAGCCCCTCTTCGGGGGAACCGTGGCGCAGTTCGTAGGCGGCAGCTCTGAAGCACGAAATCAAACATGCCGGTAAATCAACGGTTTCTGACGGCATCAAATTTTTTCTTTTCGCAAAAAGGCTATAGACAAAAAAATCAGGATATCTTACTATAACGGCGTTGGAAATTAATGAAAGGAGC